>NZ_JBHWWF010000050.1:0-43506 GCF_042736455.1 Streptomyces sp. NPDC060064 | reverse complement strand
CCGGAAAGGATTCCGGCGGGGCGCCCCTCGTCGTACTGCTGCCGGTTTACGGCTCGAACTTGTAGCCCAGGCCGCGCACCGTCACCAGGTACCGCGGCGCACCGGGGTCCGGCTCGATCTTGGCGCGCAGGCGCTTGACGTGAACGTCGAGGGTCTTCGTGTCGCCCACGTAGTCCGCACCCCAGACGCGGTCGATCAGCTGCATACGGGTCAGTACCCGGCCCGCGTTGCGCAGCAGCATCTCCAGCAGGTCGAACTCCTTCAGCGGGAGATCCACCTTGCCGCCCGAGACCGTGACGACGTGACGGTCCACGTCCATCCGGACCGGGCCGGCCTCCAGAGCTGCCGGGGTGACCTCCTCCGGTTCGCCGCGGCGGCGCAGGACCGCGCGGATGCGGGCGACCAGCTCCCGCGAGGAGAAGGGCTTGGTGACATAGTCGTCGGCTCCTATCTCCAGCCCGACGACCTTGTCGATCTCACTGTCCTTGGCGGTCACCATGATGACCGGGACGTTCGACCGGCCGCGCAGCTGGCGGCAGACCTCGGTGCCCGGCAGGCCGGGCAACATCAGGTCGAGGAGGACGAGGTCGGCGCCATTGCGCTCGAACTCGTCGAGCCCCTCGGGCCCCGTGGTCGCGATGGCGACCTCGAAGCCCTCCTTACGGAGCATGTAGGACAGGGCGTCGCTGAATGATTCCTCATCCTCGACGACGAGCACTCGGGTCACGGAAGGACCTCCGGGGCAGGGATTTCGGCGTTCGGATCGGTGTCGTAAGGCCGGTCGTCGTCCTCGTCGACGCGATCCGGTCCGGTGGTTTGACGGTCCCGTACGGCGCCCGCTTCGGGCAGCCGCAGGGTGAAGGTGGAGCCCTGTCCCTCGGAGCTCCACACCGTGACCTCCCCGCCGTGCGAGGCGGCCACATGCTTGACGATGGCCAGTCCCAGACCTGTACCTCCGGTGGCCCGGGAGCGGGCGGGGTCGACGCGGTAGAACCGCTCGAAGACCCGCTCGCGGTCCTTCTCGGAGATACCGATGCCCTGGTCGGTGACGGCTATCTCGATGAGATCCCCGCCGGGTGCGGCGACGCGGCGCGCGGATACACCGACGCGAGTGCGGGCCGGGGAGTAGTTGACCGCGTTCTCGACGAGATTGCCGAGTGCGGCGGCGAGCTGGCCGCGGTTGCCCCAGATATGCAGGTCTGCGGTACCGCCGGCGGCCATGGTGATCTGTTTGGTGGACGCCGGCTGCCGGGACCTGTCGATGGCCTCGGCGACCAGTTCGTCCACACGTACCGGCTCGGCGTCCTCCAGCGGGTTGTCGTTCTGCACCCGGGAGAGGTCGATGAGCTCCTGTACGAGGTTGGTGAGCCGGGTCGCCTCGATCTGCATCCGGCCGGCGAAGCGGGTGACCGCCTCGGGGTCGTCCGAGGCGTCCATGACCGCCTCGGAGAGCAGGGAGAGCGCACCGACCGGGGTCTTGAGCTCATGGCTGACGTTCGCGACGAAGTCGCGACGTACCGCTTCGATACGGCGGGCCTCGGTGAGATCCTCGACCAGGAGCAGGACGAGGCGGGAGCCGAGGGGGGCCACCCGGGCGGAGACAGCGAGGGCCTCGCCACGGCCGGTGCCGCGCCGGGGCAGGTCCAGTTCGACCTGGCGTATCTCGCCGTCGCGGCGGGTGTCGCGGGCCATGTGCAGCATCGGCTCGACGGCGAGCTTTCCACCGCGGACCAGACCGAGGGCGTACGCCGCGGAGCTGGCCTTGACGACGGAGTCGCTCTCGTCGAGGACGACCGCGGAGGAGCGGAGCACGGACAGGACAGTGTCGACGCCGGGCGGGAGCACGGCGTCAGTGTGCAGGGAGGTGCGGGTGGGTCTCCTCTGTTCGCGTTCGCTCCAGCGGAACGCCAGCATCGCGATGACACCGGTGCACAACCCGGCGATCGCTGCCGCTGCGGCGACCGCCGCGTTCACGTCCATGCCTCCAGGTTATGCGTGGTCCTGGAGATGCTCCCAGCCAAACGGGTGGCACCTCGAACAGTCGTCGCCCAGAGTTCACCATGGGGATAGGGACGGTTCACTTGCGGTGGAGGAGCCGGACGCGTAACGGACAGAACGTGGGAGCGTGGGGGTCCGAGCCCCACCCGGACCCCGGTCGCACCAAGAGAGGGACAACCCATGCGGGACGCGTACCACGAGGAACTGGACTCGATCGGCGAGGGCCTGGTCGAGATGGCCCGGCTGGTCGGGTCGGCGATCGGGCGCGCCACCACGGCCATGCTCGACTCCGATCTCAAGCTCGCCGAGAGCGTGATCGCCGCCGACCAGAAGGTCGACGATCTGCAGCACGACCTGGAGGCACGGGCCATCGCCCTGCTGGCCCGGCAGCAGCCGGTCGCGACGGATCTGCGGATAGTGGTGACCTCACTGCGGATGAGCGCGGACCTGGAGCGCTCGGGCGACCTTGCCCAGCATGTGGCCAAGCTGGCCCGGCTCCGCTTCCCCAACACGGCGGTGCCGCACGACCTGCACGCCACCATCCTGGAGATGGGGCAGCTTGCGCAGCGGCTGATGGCCAAGGCGGCGGAGGTGATCATCACCAAGGACGTCGACCTGGCGCTGCAGCTGGAGACGGACGACGACGAGATGGACCTGCTGCACCGGACGCTCTTCCAGCACCTGATGGACGACCGCTGGAAGCACGGCATCGAGACGGCGGTGGATGTGACGCTGCTCGGCCGCTACTACGAGCGCTTCGCGGACCACGCGGTGTCGGTGGCGAAGCGGGTCGTGTACCTGGTCACGGGCGAACACGCGGACGAGCTCCAGCCGCCGACGCAGGTCGAGGGCGTCTAGCGCGCCCTGCGCGCCGGGGGGCGCCCGCAGCAGCAGGGGGGCGGGGGCGTGCCTCCGCGCGCTGTTGATGCGCCCGTCGCAGCGGGCATGCAATGGGCAGAGGCGGACCATCTGGTACGCCATGAGGAGGGACCCATGGCCGAATCCCCCATGACCGACTCTCAGCAGGACACGCCTGTTGAAATGGTGTTCCTGCCCGTCCTCGGTGCCTGCGGCTGCGGTCCGGGCTGTGGCTGCGGCTGCCAGTCGGGTGGGCCGTGCCAGTGCGGTGGCTGCTGCGGGTAGCCGATCCCCGGTACGTACGCGCGTACGCGAAAGGGCCCCGTCCATGGACGGGGCCCTTTCCGACGCGCTCGGTACTACTTCTTCTGTCCGGAGAGGGCTGACCGGCTGGAACTCCGGGTGGAGGATGCAGCGCTTCAGTGCTTGAGGGTCTTCTTCGTCCTCTCCACAGCCAACTGGATCTTGCCCTTCACCTTCTCGTTGCGACCTGCGGCCCGCATGTGCCTGTCGCCCATGACATGCCCGACGGTCTCTTTGAGCTGGCCCTTCATCCGCCTCGCCGTAGCCTTCGCCTCGACCTTGTTCATGGCCGTACCTCCTGTGACGAGCGATTGCCGAACTACACCGTGGGCCGCTGCGCGGGCTCGAGACGCTTCGCTGCGGATCGCAGCGCGAGCGCCACCGCGACCTCGCCCAGGCTCATGAGGACCAGCCACAGCCCGAGCAGTCTGGCCAGCGCGGTAGCGGATTCCACCGGGAACGCGAGCACCACAATGCCGGCAACGATCCCGAGGACGGCCACGGCGAACGCCAACCCCCGATGCGGCATATCGCGTCCGCTGCCGACGACGAAGGCCGCCAGCAGCCCCGACACCAGCCAGTAGGCACCGACCACGAGCGACAGCACCGCGGTGGTCTGCAGCGGGTGCCGCAGGCACAGCACACCGGCCAGGATGGCCACCACCGCGACCAACACCGCTGCGACCCTGCCGCCGCCCTCGCTGTCCCGCGAGAAGGCCGTCACGAAGCGGAACGCGCCCGAGATGAGCAGGTACAGGCCGATGATGACCGCCAGAACGTGCAAGGTCTCGTCCGGCCAGACGAGCACGATGATCCCCGCCGCCAGGGTCACCAGAGCGACACCGAGCAACCACGTCCATGCGCCGCCCACATCGGCCAGCACGTCATTGGGATCGGCCGGCCCGTGAGTCGTCGCGGAATCGGATGGTGTGTTCATGACGCCCTCCCGGTTTACGGGGGTCGGGAGCCCGGTGACCGGCCTTGAGGTGGTGGGACGGCTCAGAGCAGGAACTGCTCCGGATGAGCGGGACGACGCATATGACCCACATGAAGATCCACATCACGAAAGAGGTGCGTCTTCATTGTCCGCTTGTACAGGAGCGCTCTCCCTCCATCGTCGCGCGGTTTCGACGCTGAAGCCATCCAGGCCCGTGGACGCCCACCTGGTGCCGAGCAGTCGGGACCGCGCGAAGGCCACCGCTCGGGCACTCAGGTCGCAAGAGCCGCCGCACTGACGGCCCACAGACGGCCCGAGATGAACAAAGGCCCCCCACCCGCGCCAAAAATGCAGGTGGGGGGCATGATCGCCATTCTTACTTCTTCTTGCCCTGATTCTTGACCGCCTCGATCGCGGCCGCGGCCGCGTCCGGGTCGAGGTAGGTGCCGCCCGGCTTGAGCGGCTTGAAGTCGGCGTCGAGCTCGTAGGCGAGCGGGATGCCGGTCGGGATGTTGAGGCCCGTGATGTCGGCGTCGGAGATGCCGTCCAGGTGCTTGACCAGGCCGCGCAGGCTGTTGCCGTGGGCGGCGACCAGGACCGTACGGCCGGTCAGCAGGTCCGGGACGATGCCGTCGTACCAGTACGGCAGCATGCGCTCGACGACGTCCTTGAGGCACTCGGTGCGCGGACGCATCTCGCTCGGGATCGTGGCGTAACGCGGGTCGTCGCTCTGCGAGAACTCCGAGCCGTCCTCGAGGGGCGGCGGCGGGGTGTCGTACGAGCGGCGCCAGAGCATGAACTGCTCCTCGCCGAACTCGGCCAGCGTCTGCGCCTTGTCCTTGCCCTGCAGCGCGCCGTAGTGACGCTCGTTCAGCCGCCAGGAACGGTGGACCGGGATCCAGAGGCGGTCCGCGGACTCCAGCGCGAGCTGCGCGGTGCGGATGGCGCGCTTCTGGAGGGAGGTGTGGAGTACGTCGGGGAGCAGGCCGGCGTCCTTGAGCAGCTCACCGCCGCGGACTGCCTCCTTCTCGCCCTTCTCCGTCAGATTGACGTCCACCCACCCGGTGAACAGGTTCTTCGCGTTCCATTCGCTCTCGCCGTGGCGGAGGAGGATCAGCTTGTACGGTGCGTCGGCCATGTGTCCGAGCCTAATAGACGCGAAAGAGCCGGACGACACCGGCGACAGTTGACGGTCGGCGTCAATTGACTGGCGGCGCCGAGCGCCGCGCTTGTAACGTGCGGATGCCTGCCAAGCCACTTACACCCGGGGGGAATCCGCATGTCCGTCGCCGGTCTGAGACGTGCCGCGAGAGAGAGCGTCTCGGGGCTGCCCCGTGAGTTCTGGTGGCTGTGGACAAGCACTCTGGTCAACCGGCTCGGCGCCTTCGTCGCGACGTTCATGACGCTGTACCTGACCCTGGAACGGGGCTATTCACCCTCGTACGCGGGACTTGTCGCCTCCCTGCACGGGCTCGGCGGTGTTGTCTCCTCGCTCGGCGCGGGTGTGATGGCCGACCGGCTCGGCCGGCGGCCCACGCTGCTGATCGCACAGAGCTCGACTGCCGCGTCCGTGGCGCTGCTCGGCTTTGTGCAGCACCCGGTCGCCATCGCGGCCGTCTCCTTCCTGGTGGGTATGGCGTCCAACGCGTCCCGGCCCGCCGTGCAGGCGATGATGGCCGACATCGTCCGGCCCGAGGACCGGGTGCGGGCCTTCTCGCTGAACTACTGGGCGATCAACCTCGGATTCGCCGTCTCCTCCGCGGGCGCGGGTTTCATCGCCGAGTACAGCTATCTCGCCGGCTTCCTCGGCGAGGCCGCGATGACGCTGATCTGCGCGGTCGTCGTCTTCGTCAAGCTGCCGGAGTCGCGGCCGGAACGGGCGAAGGCCACCGCGGACAAGCCCGCCGAGCCTGAGGTCAGCTTGGGGACCGTGCTGCGCGACAGGCGGTTCATGAGCGTCGTCGGGCTGTCGTTCCTGATCGCGCTGATCTTTATGCAGGGGAATGTGGGACTGCCGCTGGCGATGGGCGCGGACGGCTTCAGCAGCTCCGACTTCGGCATGGCGATCGCGGTCAACGGCGTACTGATCGTGGCCCTGCAGATCCCGGTGACCCGCTTCATCGAGCACCGCGATCCGCGCCGGCTCCTGATCATTTCCTCGCTGCTCGCGGGGTACGGCTTCGGGCTCACCGCTTTCGCCGGGTCGATCGCCGTGTACGCGCTGACCGTCTGCGTCTGGACGCTGGCCGAGATCGTCAACGCGCCGACCCAGACCGGACTTGTGGTGCGGCTCTCGCCGCTGCACGGCCGCGGTCGCTACCAGGGCATGCACACGCTGTCCTGGTCGGTGGCGGGACTCATCGCCCCGCTGATGTCCGGTTTCGTCATCGACCGGTACGGGGCGGAGTGGCTGTGGGGGATGTGCGCGGCGCTGGGGACGGTGGCGGGGCTCGGCTACTGGCTGCTGATGCGGAACCTGCCCGAGGAGAGCGGGGAGCACGCGGAGAGCGGGGAGAGCGCGGCGGATGCCGCCGGGCCCGTGCCCGCCGCCGGAGTGGTCAGCCCGCCTGCGTCCGTCGCGTAGGAGCCGCCGCGGGCCGGTGAGGTGCGGGCCGGTCAGGTGCGCAGCGCCCGCTGGGCCTCGTACAGATTGCCCGGACGCACCCCGCCCGGCTGTCCGTACGCCTCGATGCGCGAGCCCAGCGTGCCGCTGAAGTCCGGCACGTCGATCTGGTCGAACTCGCGGACCGCGCTGATGGCGACGGTCGCGCTGTACGGGGCGATCTGGTCGATCTTGATCAGCCCCGCGCGCTCGTTGGTGACGGTGACGTTCCAGTGGGTGGACCGGGCGCCGTACAGCGGTCCGGCGGACGCGTCGCCGCCATGGCGGCCGTTGTTGTTCACCGTGATCTCGGTACGGACGTTGGCGAACGGCATACCGCGGTGTGTGTCGAAGGTGCCCATTTCCATGTTTCCGCGCGACCAGACGTTGTAGCTGGACAGGCCCTCCACATTGATGCCGTGGAGCTGGGTGTTGGCGGGGGCCGGGACGGTGCGCCGGGCGATGGTGAAGTCCTCGATGAGGTTGTCGTGCGAGCCCTCGCGGCAGAAGTACGGATGGTGGGAGCCGCGGCCCTCGACCCGGGTGCGGCGCAGGGTGCAGGCGGAGGCGGCGACCAGGCCGAAGCCGTTGTCGACATGACGGACGGTGATGTCGTCGGCCCAGCAGTCGTACGCGCACTGGAAAGTGACGCCGTTGTAGCCCTTGTCGAGGAGGTGCTGGGACTGCGGGGTCTCCATGGCTTCGAGGGTCAGGCCTTCGACGCCGGAGCCGGTGAGCGGAGTGACGAGGGTGGTGATACGCGGGTCCCATTCGGGGCGTACGTCGAGGGGCAGCGGCCGTTCGAAGGTGACCTTGTTCCCCTTGACGGCCGTGATGCGTACGGGCCATTCGTAGGGGACGTAACTGGTCAGCTTGGTCTTGTCGTCCCAGACGTACGCCTCTGGGCCCGCGCCGCCGCCGGCCATGTGCTCAAGGAGGGTGTGGCCGGCGTCGTCGGTGAGGCGGAGGAGGACGAGCTGTCCGCCACGGAGGTGGGAGGCGTCGGGGACGGTGACGCACCAGTCGCCGCGCCTGGCGGGCCGGACGGTGGCGAGGGTGCGCCACTCGTCGCGCTTGTTGCCGGTCCAGCCCTCGAAGGGCCACGCCTTGGCCTTGATGGCAGTGGTGAGACTGTCCCAACGGCCCTTCGGGCAAAGCCAGATGAGGCCGCCGGCCCAGGACCACGACGACTTGTCGCCGCCGTAGCGGCTGCCGTACACGCCGATGAGCTCGGTGAGGTTCTTGGTGGCGTAGAGCTTGGTGCGGGTGCTGCCGGCGCCTTTGACTACGACGTTGCTGTGGCCGATACGGATCAGGTCGTCGATGCGGTAGGTGCCGGCGGGGATGTGGACCGTGCCGCCGCCGCGTTCGCCTACAGCGGCGACGGCACGGTTGATTGCGGGGGCGGCGTCGGCGGAGCCGTCCCGTTTGGCGCCGTAGGCAAGGACGTTGGCGACGACGGGGCGGCGGGGGAAACAGGGGGCTCCGCCTCGTTGACCTGCGTGGCCTACGTAGGGGATCTGCGGGTGGCTGTAGCGGTTTCGGCGGAACTCGTCCCACAGCGGGGAGGAAGTGGAGGGCGCGGTGGCGGCCGCGGCGGTGCGGTTGCCGGCGATGCCGCTCGCGGCGCAGGCGGCCGCGACGGCTGTGGCACTGGCGAGCAGACTCCGTCTGCTGATGGCGCGTCGACCGGTCTCCATGAGCCCACCCCTTCCACGGATGTGAACGACGTTCATATAAGCGTCTGCGGCGAGCATGCCATGGGCCTGCGGCGCGCGGGAAGGGGGCGTGCGGGGTCTTGTGGCCGGGGTGCGGGGTCTTGTGGCCCGGGGTGCGGGGTCTTGTGGCCCGGGCCTGGGGCGTCCGGTCTTGCCGGGTGCGGGACGCCTCCGGCGGGGTGCGGGGTCTTGTCGGGTGCGGGCTCCGGTGCCCCTCCGGGCTCGACTCCTCGGGGTCGGCGGCGTACAGGCTCTTGGTGCGTGACCCCGGTTTTGCCGCCAATCCCCTGTGGGGACGACCCTGCACGGCCCCTCCCCACCCGAACGACACGAGTGCGCCCCGCCGCGGGGGTACAGCGGCTCGCCGGAGGAAACCACCCACGGACAGCAACCATCAACGCCCCCGGCCCACGCTCACCACATGACCGGGCAACTGACGGGGACGACCCTGCACGGCCCCTCCCCACCCGAACGACACGAGTGCGCCCCGCCGCGGGGGTACAGCGGTTCGCCGGAGGAAACCACCCACCGAAGAGCAACCGACAACGCCCCCGGCCCACCTCGACCACATGACCGAGCAACTGGCGGAGCTGCCGCTCCTGGGGGTGTGGGGGCGTCAGCCCCCCACACCCCTTCCCCCGGCAGGGGGTCTGGGGGCGCAGCCCCCAGACTCGGGAAGGGGCGGGGCGGGGGAAACACCCCCCGCACTCCTACTTGGTCAGGTTTGTGAACGCCTCAAGATTCCTCGTCGACTCCCCCCGCGAAACCCTCCACGCGTACTCCTTGCGGATCGCGCTCGCGAACCCCAGCTCCAGCAGCGTGTTGAAAGAACCGTCCGCCGCCTCCAGGACCGTGCCCAGGAGGCGGTCCAGTTCCTCCGGGGTGACCACGGAGAGCGGGAGCCTGCCCACCAGGTAGATGTCGCCGAGGCGGTCGATCGCGTAACTCACCCCGTACAGGCGCAGGTTGCGCTCCAGCAGCCAGCGGTGGACCGCCGCGTCGTTCTCGTCCGGGTGCCGGATCACGAACGCGTTGATCGACAGCGAGTGCTTGCCGACGATCAGCGAGCACGTCGTCGACAGCTTGCGCGTGCCAGGGAGTTTCACCACGTACGAGCCGGGCTCCGGGCTCTCCCACTCGAGTTCCGCGTCCTTGAGCGTCTGCTCGATGACCTGCGCAGCCTGCCGTACGTCAGCCATGGTGCGAGCGTACCCGGCGGCGGTGTTCGTACATCGCCGCCGTGTAGACGTCCGCCGTCGCCGACGCCGCCGTGTCCCAGCCGAAGGACTTCGCGTGGCAGGCCGCCGCCGCGCCCATCCGGTCGGAGAGGGCCGGGTTGTCCAGCAGGCGGTGCAGCACGGCCGCGTAGTCCTGCGGGTCGTGGCCCGGGACCAGGAAGCCGGTCAGCTCGTCGCGGACCGCCACCGGGAGGCCGCCGACCTCCGCCGCCACCACGGGCGTGCCGGCCGCCTGGGCCTCGATCGCGACCAGGCCGAAGGATTCGCTGTACGAGGGCATGACCAGTGTGGACGCGGCCCGGAACCAGTCCGCGAGGCGGTCCTGGCCGACCGGCGGCTGGAAGTGGACGATGTCCGCGATGCCGAGGCGGGCGGCCAGTTTCTGCAGGCCCTCCGGCTTGGCGAGGCCGCTGCCGCTCGGGCCGCCGACTATCGGTACGAAGAGCCGGGAGCGCAGGGACGGGTCGCGTTCGAGGAGCAGCGCCACCGCGCGGAGCAGTATGTCGGGGGCCTTCAGCGGCTGGATGCGGCCCGCGAAGAGCGGGACGAACGCGTCCTGCGGCAGCCCGAGGCGGGCCCTGGCGGCGGCGCGGCCGTCCGCGGGCCGGAACCGTTCCAGGTTCACGCCCGGGTGGACGACGGCGACCTTCGCCGGATCGGCGTCGTAGAAGCGGACGAGCTCGTCGGCCTCCTCCGCGGTGTTGGCGATCAGCCGGTCCGCGGCGCGCACGATCTGGGTCTCGCCGATGACACGGGACGGCGGCTCGGGGGTGTCCCCCTCGGCGAGCGCGGCGTTCTTGACCTTGGCCATGGTGTGCATGGCGTGGACGAGCGGGACGCCCCACCGTTCGGCGGCGAGCCAGCCGACGTGGCCGGAGAGCCAGTAGTGGGAGTGGACGAGGTCGTAGTGGCCGGGGCGGTGACCGGCCCAGGCCTGCATCACGCCATGTGTGAAGGCACACAGCTGGGCCGGGAGTTCTTCCTTGGCGAGGCCCTCGTAGGGCCCCGCGTCGATATGCCGTACGAGCACGCCGGGAGCCAGCTCCACGACCGGCGGCAGCCCGCCAGCGGTCGCCCGCGTGAAGATCTCGACCTCGATGTTGATGGCGGCGAGCCGCTTGGCGAGTTCGACGATGTAGACGTTCATGCCGCCCGCGTCGCCCGTCCCCGGCTGGTGCAGCGGGGAGGTGTGAACGCTGAGCATGGCGACCCGTCGCGGCTTGCGATGGCCGCCGGGAAACCGGATACGCGGTGCCGCCAGGCTGCCGCCGAGGCGGGAGACGTACTGGCTCACGTCGACGTTCCTCCTCGCTGCGGGCGCGGCAAGCTGCGGGGCGATAGCAACCTCCAAAGCCTCACAACAGCGGACTCCCGGCTTCCATTTCCAGCCCTCTTTCGCTTTGCCAAATCATTACCGTAGGGAGGCCGTGTCACGACCGCATACCCTCGCTTTTATGACCCGTCCCGTCGGCACCGCGACCCGCGGGACGACCAACCCCAACCGGCTGCGGCGCATGGACCGCTGGATCGCGGCGACGCACGGACCTGCGCTGCGCCGCGACGACGCGCCTGTCGCCGTCGATCTCGGGTACGGCGCCGCCCCCTGGACCGCGCTCGAGCTGATGCAGCGGCTGCGTACGGCCGAGCCCCGGTGCGAGGTCGTCGGCATCGAGATCGACCCGGCGCGGGTCGCGGCAGCGAAGCCGTACGAGCGCGAGGGGCTCAGCTTCCGGCACGGCGGCTTCGAGGTCCCCCTGGAGCGGCGGCCGGCGCTCATCCGGGCTGCGAATGTGCTGCGCCAGTACGACGAGGGCGAGGTCGCCGCCGTCTGGGCGCGACTCCGTGCGCGCCTCGCGCCCGGCGGGCTGCTGGTCGAGGGCACCTGCGACGAGATCGGGCGACGGCACGTCTGGGTCGCGCTCGGCCCGGAAGGTCCGCGCACGCTCACCTTCGCGACCCGGCTCGGCTCCCTGCAGCGCCCGTCCGATCTGGCGGAACGGCTGCCGAAGGCGCTGATCCACCGCAATGTGCCGGGCGAGCCGGTGCACGCCTTCCTGCGGGATTTCGACCGGGCGTGGGCGGCGGCCGCTCCGTACGCCTCACTGGGCGCCCGGCAACGCTGGATCAGAGCCGTACGGGACATGGCGTCCGACTGGCCGCTGACGGACGGCCCGCGGCGGTGGCGGCAGGGGGAAGTCACGGTGAACTGGGCGGCGCTCGCCCCCAATTCCGTATGAACAGGCGCCGCGCGAGGGAACGCAGAGGGCGCGTTGTTCGTCCCTGACGAGTGGGATTGATCCTCCAGTCGGCAGATCAACACCCGTTGACCCTGTCGATTTTGTGGACGTCGTGGCACCATCGCGACGTCGCCCGTAAGTTACTGACGGTAAATCACATTTACGTGTTCTGATGTGCGCCCGAAGTCCGAAGGGGGAGTCGTGAACCGACGCCGCTGTGCCACTGCCGCGATCACTATGGTCTGCGCACTGACCGTGCTGGCGTCACCCGGCCAGGCCTTCGCGGCCCCCGAGCCACCGCCGACGAGCGGGTCGGGCGCCGCCAAGGACGCCCCCAGGAAGTCGGCCGCCAAGGACGCCCCCAGGAAGTCGCTGGAGCAGGTGCGCCAGGAGATCGACGCCCTCTACCGCAAGGCCGCGTCAGCGACCGACGCGTACAACCTCGCCAAGGACCAGGCCGACAAGCAGTCGGCCGAGATCGTCAGACTCGCGCAGGAGATCGTCAAGGGACAGGCCCGGATCGACGATCTCAAGAACCGCGCGGGTGCCGCCGCCCGCGCCCAGTACCGCGACGGAGGACTGCCGCCCGAGGCGCAGTTGGTGCTCACCGACGATCCGCAGCTGTTCCTGGACGGGGCCGGCCGGATCCAGCAGGGCCAGAAGGCCACCAAGGACCTCCTTGGCGAACTGACCAGGACGCAGGCCGACTTGGCGGCGTACACCAAGGACGCGAGCGCACAGTGGCAGAAGCTCGAGGCCAACCGCGTCAAGCAGGCCAAGGCCAAGAAGGAGATCACCGCCCAGCTCGCCGCGGCCAAAAAGATAGAGGACAAGCTGGAGAAGGAGGAGCGGGAGCGGCTCCTCCAGCTGGAGCAGAACGCCGAGTACAAGGCCCAGACGGCCTGGCTGAGCTCGGGCGTACTGAAGGAGATCAGCCGCAGCGCGAGCCCGCAGGGCAAGAAGGCGATCCAGTTCGCGACGGCGCAGATCGGCAAGCCGTATGTGTGGGGAGCGGAGGGCCCGGGGTCGTACGACTGCTCGGGGCTGACGTCACAGGCGTGGTCGGCGGCGGGGAAGGGCATCCCGCGCACCTCGCAGGAGCAGTGGCGGCTGCTGCGGCGGATCGAGATCAAGGACATGCGGCCGGGCGACCTGATCATCTACCACGCGGACGCGAGCCATGTGGGGATGTACATCGGCGACGGAGCGATCGTGCATGCGCCGCGACCCGGGCGGAATGTGACGATTACGGGCGCGGGTTCGATGGCGATCCTCGGAGTGGTACGTCCGGACATGTGACGCGCATAAGCGACCCGAACGAGTGACGCGTAAAGGAACAAGTCCGCGGAGTGACAATCGCGTGATGTTCGTCATGACGCCTTGAGCAAGTACCTCCCCATGCGCGGCATATGACAGTGGCTCTTCGCACTTCACCATTCCGCTCCGATACCCGGTACCGCTATGGTCCCGGTCTGGTGAAGCGTCGATCGTCGCATCACCGCGCCCTCGGGGGGAGGGAAGGAACCAGGAACGATGCCCGTACCCGTACCGCGACAGAGGGGTGTCCCCGTCGCGGAGACCGACCGCGGGAGCACCGGCGCCGCCGGCAGCTCCGGCGGCGGCGACCTCACGCTTCTGGTGATCGAGGACGACCCGGCGGGCACCTTCACCGTCCCCCAGCTGCTCGACGCGGCAGGCACCCGGGTCCGTATCCGCAGCGCCCGCAATCTGACCGAGGCGGAGCGGCTGCTCACGGACGACGTCCACTGCATCCTCGTCGACCTCGCGCTGCCCGGACACGGCGAGGAGGAGCTCGCCCCGCTCAAGCACGTTCTGCGCCTCGCGCCGCGCCACGCCGTCCTCGCCCTGACCACCTCGGGCGACGCGGAGCGCGCCGCCGAGGCCGTACGGGTGGGGGCACAGGACCATCTCTTCCGCGACGAGCTCGACGGACGGCTGCTGAGCCGCGCCATCCGCTACGCCGTCGAGCGCAAACGCGCCGACACGGCCCAGGTGAAGCTGGCCGAGTCGAGACTGCGCGCCCAGGAGAACGCCCGCCTGGAGCGCGGCCTGCTGCCCACTCCCCTGCTCCAGGGCTCGGATCTGCAGTTCGCCGCGCGCTACCGGCCCGGCCGCTCGCGGGCACTGCTCGGCGGCGACTTCTACGACACGGTCCGCACCGCGGACGGCACGGTCCACGCGATGATCGGCGACGTCTGCGGCCACGGCCCGGACGAGGCGGCGCTCGGCGTCGAGCTGCGTATCGCCTGGCGGGCGCTGACCTTCGCGGGCCTGTGCGGGGACGAGCTGCTCTCCACGATGCAGCAGGTGCTGGAGCACGAGCGGGAGAGCGAGGAGATCTTCGCGACGCTCTGCACGGTCGACATCGCCCCGGACGGGCGGCGGGCCGGCCTCTGCCTGGCGGGCCACCCGACGCCGCTGATCGCCCGGCACGGGCGGACGGCCAAGCTGCTTCCGTACGACGACAACGGCCCGGCGCTCGGCCTGCTGCCGCGCGCCCGCTGGCCGCGCCGTCAGGTGGAGCTGGGCGGTGCGTGGAGCCTGATGATGTACACGGACGGGCTGATCGAGGGCCGCCGGGGACCGGGCGAGAAGCAGCGCCTGGGCCAGGACGGGATGGTCGAGATGATCAACCGGCAGCTGGCGGCGGGGCTCGAGGGCGAGGCACTGCTGGAGGCGGCGGTCTCGGAGGTGCGCGACCTGAACGGCGGGGAGCTGACCGACGATGTGGCGGTGCTGCTGCTGAGCAGGCACGGGGCCCGTAGGTAGCCCGCACCCGAAGGCGGGGCCGGCGGGCTACCGGGTCTGCGGGCCCGACGGGCTACTGGGTCTACCGTCCGCCGTTGTACGGACCGTACGGGCCGTCGCTGCTGGAGCCGCCACCGCGGCGGCCGCCGCCGCCGGAGACCTGCTTGAGGGCGGGCCGCACGTCCACGAAGAAGACGATGCTGGCGATCAGTCCGGCGATCGACAGGAACAGCACGGAGACGAAGAGGTTCACCGCGACCGTGATGCCCAGGATGATCAGCCAGAAGGACTTCTTCTGCTTGTCGGCGGCGCGGTAGGCGTCCTCGCGGGCCATGGCCGCCATGATCAGCGCGGTCACGGACGTGCCGAGGAAGACAAGGTCGAGCACCAGCCAGAGCCCGAAGTCGAATCCCGCACGCAACATGCTGAGCACCGCCTCATAAGTGGTTTGTAGCGCCTCGCGGCCAAGGTACCGGGAGCGAGGTACGGGGAGAACGAGCCGGACACCCCAAAGGTGCCCGGCCCGTCTGCCCGGTAAGCGCTACCGGTGTTGCCCGGTGTTACTTGGCGGACTGCGGCGCGGGCTTCTTCGGCGTCGTCTTGCGCGCCGGGACCTTGCGGGCGGCTGCCGGAGCGGGCTTCTTGGCCTCGGTCTTCGCCTCGGTCTTCGTCCCGGTGGCTGCGGCCGCGGGCTCCTTCTCGGCGTCCGGCTCGACGGCGACGGCGATCTCGGCGATCTCATCGGCCGCCTCGCCGCGCCACGACCTCACGACCTGCTCGCCCTGCTCGGCGACCTTCTCGTAGGTCTCACGGGCCTTGACCGCGTACTCGGCGGCCACGCCGACACCACGCAGCGCCAGGTCCTGAGCGGTCTCGCCGAACTTCTTCAGATCGGTGTCAAGGGTCTCGAGCACCTCGGTGACCTTGGCCTGCACGGTGGCCTGGGCCTCCTTGGCCTGGGTGGTCACCTTCTCCTGAACGGCCTTGGGGTCCGCGTTGCGCACGGCATCGATACGGCCCGGAGCCTCGGCCTTGAGCTGCTCGATCAGCGCGGGAACCTTCTTCGCCTGCTGGACGGCGAGATCGGCGGTACCGGCCGCGAAGTAGAGGGGAGTCGGGTCGGTGAGGGTCTTGCGCAGGTCATCGGTGATGGCCATGACTGTGGTCCTCCCGGATCGCAGATCAGTTTGAGGGTTGGTCGGCATCACTGCCGTCGGCCGTGCGGGGGCCTTCAGCGGCGGTGTCCATGGTGTCCGTGGAGTCCATGATGTCCGTGGAGTCCGTGTTCTCGAACCCGTTCTCCTTGCGGAAGGACTCGTAGATCTGCAGCAGCACTTGCTTCTGCCGCTCATTGATCGAGGGGTCGGCGAGGATGACGGCACGCGTCTCCAGCTCCTCCCGCTCCCGCTCGTCAAGGATCCCGGCCCGTACGTACAGCGTCTCGGCGGAGATCCGCAGCGCCTTGGCAACCTGCTGCAGAACTTCCGCGCTCGGCTTGCGCAGGCCGCGCTCGATCTGACTCAGATACGGATTGGACACCCCGGCGGCGTCGGCGAGCTGCCGCAGCGAGAGCTGCGCTGTGCGCCGCTGCTCACGCAGATACTCACCGAGATTGCCGACGTTGAGTGATGCCATGCCCCGATAGTGCCCTGCCGTCGCTAACTATTGCAAGCACATGCTTGCAATAGTGTTCCACGACACCACCCGGGTGTGGTTCACCCGGCGGCGCGACTGACGCCTTCCCAGCTCGCCCATACCTCCTTACGCCGGTCGGCGCTCTCCTGGGCGACGTCGTACATCGCGCCGCCGAGGATCAGCCGCAGGGGCGGCTCGTCGCTGTCGACCAGTGCGAGCAGGGCTTTGGCCGCGTCGGCCGGATCGGCGTCCTCGGCGTCCTGCCACATTTCGGCGAGGGCGGAGTGCAGCGGGGCATAGGCCTCGTGGGCGGGCTGGGTGCGCATGGCGGTGTAGAGACCGGTGGTGTACCCGCCGGGCTCGACGATGCTCACCTTGACGCCGAACGGCGCGACTTCCTGTGCCAGCGCCTCGGTCATCCCTTCCAGCGCCCACTTGCTCGCGCTGTACAGCCCGCTGGTGGCGAAGCCGATGACCCCGCCGACGCTGGAGATCTGCACAACGTGGCCTCCCGACTGCCGGCGCAGGTGAGGGAGAACGGCCTGGGTGACCCACAGCGCGCCGAAGAAGTTGGTCTCCAGCAACGCCCGGGCATCGGCCTCGGTGAACTCCTCGACGGTGCCCATGCCCATGATGCCCGCGTTGTTGACGACGACGTCCAGCCGCCCGAACGCAGCGGCGGCCTGCTCCACCGCTGCGAAGACCGCAGCGCGATCGGTGACGTCCAGCGGCAGGGCGACCAACCGGCCGGGATGCTCGGCGGCGAGGGCAGTGAGCGTCTCGGTCCGCCGGGCGGCGCCGACGACGCGATCGCCGGCGTCCAGGGCTGCCCGGGTGAAAGCGAGGCCCAAGCCGCTGGATGCGCCGGTGATGAACCAGACGCGGTCGGCGGCAGCGGCGCTTCGGGGCATGCGGTTCTCCAATCAACGGAACGAGACGCTCCGCCTTGCTTGATTCGGGTCTGCGTCGACCCTGGTCACAGGGCCCGTTTGCGCGATGTCGCCGGGTCAGGCGCCGACGGGGGCCGTCCACTCGACGAGCTGGACGACGACGCCGTTCGGGTCGGTGACCTGGAAGAGCCGCTCGCCCCACGGCTCCTCGCGCAGCGGCATCGTGATGGGCGCCCCGGCCTGACGCAGGCGCTCCTCGTGTTCGGCGATGGCGCTGACGGTGAACGCCACGATCAGGCCGGCGGCGCGCTGGTCGCGCTGCTCCGGGGGGAGGACCTCGGTGCCGCGCCGGAGCAGCACGAGGTCGACGGCGGCGTCCTCGCGGGCGAGGGAGGCGAAGCCGTCCGCGGCCATGACCTGGTGGTAGCCGAAGTGGGTGGTGAAGAAGTCGCTGGAGGCGGCGACGTCGTCGACGGTCAGGGACACGGTGGAGGCGGTGATGTTGATGAGGGGCTCCATCTGTGACGGCGGGGTGTGGGCTGGTCGTGCAGGTGGAACGGAACGTGCGGGCGGGGCTCAGGGGGTGCGGCGCGCACGGGCGTTGACGCGGGTCGGCTTGATCGCGCGGGCGGCCGTCGCCATGTCCCCGCGGGAACGTGCGGGGGTGGGGGCCGGGCCCGTCCCACCGCGCCGGCCGGCCAGGAACGCGGCAATGGCGGGGTTCATCTCGGCGGTGGTGGCACTGATGGTGCGGCGCATGCGGGTTCCCTCCCAGACGTAAACTTACGACGGAGGTAAACTTATACAGAGGGCTGAACGTTCGTCAAGAGAAAATTTACTCCGGTGGTAAAGTTGCCCCCATGAGTGTTGAACCCACGGGCCTCCGCGAGGCCAAGAAGCTGGAGACCCGGCAGCTGATCTCCGACCACGCCACCCGCCTGTTCATGCAGCAGGGCTTCGAAGCGACGACCATCGCCGAGATCGCCGCCGCCGCCCGCGTCGCCAAGAAGACGGTCACCAACTACTTCGCCCGCAAGGAAGACCTCGCCCTCGACCACCACGAGGCATTCAGCAACAGCCTCGCCCTCACCGTCGTGGAGCGCGCCGACGGTGAATCCGCCCTCACCGCCCTGCGCCGCGCCTTCGATGCCGCGCTCGAGAGCCGCGACCCTGTCGCGGGCTTCGCCGGACCGGCCTTCTCCCGCATGATCGCCGACAGCCCCACTCTCACCGCCCGCCTGCGCGACCTCCACGACCAGCGCGAACACGCCCTCGCCCACGCTCTCGCCACCGCCGCCGACGCCGCCCCCGACGACATCACCCCCCGCGCCGCTGCCGCCCAACTCGCCGCCGCCCACCGCCTCCTGTTCACCCGCATCCAGGAACTCACCCTCGCCGGCCACGACAACGACCACATCGCCGCCACCCTCACCGCCGAAGCCGCCCACGTCTTCGGCCGGCTCGAACCCGCACTCGCCACCTACGCCACGCGTTGACCCCACTGCGGGCGGACCGGGATAACGTCATGCCTCCCGTTCCATGACGAAAGGGAAAAAATGGCCAGCGCCACCCCCGCCGGTACCCTCACGCTCGCGGACGACCTCACCATCAGCCGCATGGGCTACGGCGCCATGCAACTGGCCGGTCCCGGTGTCTTCGGGCCGCCCAAGGACCGTGACCAGGCCATCGCGGTGCTCCGCGAGGCGGTCGACCTCGGCGTCACCCACATCGACACCAGCGACTACTACGGCCCCGTCGTCGTGAACGAGATCATCAAGGAAGCCCTGCACCCCTACCCCGCCGACCTCCACATCGTCACCAAGGTCGGCGCCCGCCGCGGCGACGACGGCTCCTGGAACGCGTCGCTGGATCCCGACGACCTCAGGGCCCAGGTCCGCGAGAACCTGGAGCACCTCGGCCTCGACACCCTCGACGTCGTCAACCTCCGCATCGACTCCTTCGAGGGCACCTCCGACGAGTCCGTCGCGGAGCAGTTCGGCGCTCTGGCAGAGCTCCGGCAGCAGGGGCTCATCCGCCACCTCGGGCTCAGCGGTGTCTCCTCGGCGCAGCTGACCGAAGCTCAGGCCATCGCCCCGGTCGTCACCGTGCAGAACCTCTACAACCTCGCCACCCGGCAGGACGACGACCTGGTCGAACGGTGCGCGGCGGAGAACATCGCCTTCGCTTCGTTCTTCCCGCTCGGCGGCATCAGCCCGCTCCAGTCCGAGACCCTCACCAGCGTCGCCGCCCGTCTCGAAGCCTCGCCGCAACAGGTTGCCCTCGCCTGGCTGCTGCAGCGATCCGCGACGACGGTCCTCATCCCCGGCACTTCGTCCGTGGCCCACCTCCGCGAGAACGTCGCCGCAGCGAGCCTCGAACTCCCGGCCGATGCGGTCGCGCAGCTCGACGCCATCGGCCGATAGCCCCCGCCACGGACGCCGTTGTGCGGTGCAGGTGGCCGGTCACCTGAAAGCCGCGATGTTGCGCACCGCCCACTCGGCGAAGGTCCTGGGCCCGCGGCCCAGGATCCGCTCGACGTCCGGGCTCACCCGCTGCTCCGCGGCCGTCGGCTCGCCCAGGATGGTGAGGGTGCCGTCCACCACGGGCTCCGGCATGAACTGCACCATCTGCGCCCGCGCCTCGGCACGGCTCAGCTCGACGAAACGTACGGAACTCCCCAGCGCGTCCTCGATGGCGTGCGCCTGTTCGCGCGGGGAGACCGGCGCCGGGCCGGTGAGTTCGTACGTGCGGCCCGCATGACTCCCGTCGCGCAGCGCCGCGGCCGCGACCTCCGCGATGTCCGCCGGGTCGATGACCGGCAGGCCGATGTCGGCGAAGGGCGCGGCGACCGTCCGCTGCGAACGGACCGTCTCCGCCCATGCGAAAGCGTTGGAGGCGAAGCCGCCCGGCCGCAGGACCGTCCAGTCCGGGCCCGCCTGCTGGACGGCGTGCTCGAACTCCCGCAGATGGGCGTGGGAGAGGGACTCCGGCCGCGTCCCCACGCCCAGGGAGGAGAGCAGGACGACCCGGCGTACCCCGCCCGCCTTCACGGCGTCGAGGATGCCCTGCGGGTTCAGGTTCTCGCCGTCGGCGGAGACGAGGAGGAAGAGCGCATCGGCTCCGTCGAGTACGGGCTTGAGCCGCTCGGGTTCGGCCAGGTCGGCCTGCCGGTGGAGTACGCCTTCCGGTGCCGATGCCTCCGAAGGCCGCCGCGAGACGGCCGTCACCTGCTCGCCGGCGGTGGTGAGGGCCTGCACGAGCGAACGTCCGACGTTCCCGGTGGCTCCTGTTACGACGATCATGGTCAACTCCCGTTTCCAGTCCGAAGTTTCGGTTCTGATGCCATCCTGAAGACCAAACTGTCCATCTTCTGGCCAGTTTCCGGAGGAGAGTGATCTGCTGTGAGAGCTGATCGTCTGGTGGCGACCCTGCTGTTCCTGCAGACGCGGGGACGGGTGACCGTGGCCGAGGTGGCCGCGGAGCTGGAAGTGTCCGAACGCACCGCCCGGCGCGACCTGGAGGCGCTCGCGACCTCCGGCATCCCCGTCTACTCGCAGCGCGGCCGCGGCGGCGGCTGGTCACTGGTCGGCGGGGCCCGGACCGACCTCACCGGGCTGACCGCCGACGAGATCCGGGCGCTGTTTCTCGTCGCGGGACCTTCGTCGGCCACGCCCGAGCTGCGGACCGCGCTGCGCAAGCTGGTGCGGGCGCTGCCGTCGACGCTGCGGTCGGGAGCGGAGGCCGCTGCGAACGCCGGTGTCACGGACGACACGGACTGGTCGCGCTCCCCCGTCACGGCCGCGGCGCCCCAACTCGACGCGCTCCAGAGGGCGGTGGTGGAAGGTACGCAGATCCGCCTCGGATACGCACGCCCCGGCAGGCCCGCGGGCGAGCGTACGGTCCATCCGCTCGGCCTCGCGTCCAAGGCGGGCGTCCGCTATCTCGTCGCGGGTACGGCCCACGGCCTGCGGACCTTTCGCCTCAGCCGCGTCACCTCGGTCACCCCGACCGGCGATCCGGTCGTGCGGCCGGACGGCTTCGATCTGCCCACGGCCTGGCGCTCCCTCGCGGCGGGAATGGAGGACCGCATGCTCGCTGCGACGGTACGGGGCCGGGCGGAGAGGGGTGCCGAGCCGGTCCTGCAGGGGCTGTTCGGCGGACGACTGAGGATCGGCCCGTCGTCCCTTGCCGACGGCCGGCTGGAGATCGAGATCGACGGCCCGTCACCGGAGATCGTGGCGGCGCAACTGGCCGGGCTGGGAGCGCGCGTGGAGGTCCTGGACCCGCCGGAGGCCAGGGAGCGGCTCGCGGAACTGGCGGCCGAACTCGCGGCCGTCTACGGGCGGTGAACGCCGGTGGTGTTCCTCTCGTCGCACCAGCGATCAGGCAACGGAGCATCAGGAGTATGCGGGAGGATCAGCCAGGACGGCCGTACCGGCAATCCGCCGTATCGCCGAACCGGCACACCGACGTACGCCCGAACCGCCGTACCGTCGACCTCCGTACCTCCGTACCTCCGTACCTCCGTACCTCCGTACCTCCGTACCGTCGAGAGGAAATCCGCAGTGCCCGTCGAACGCATAGGCCCGCCCCTGACCGGAGGCGAGCGCGAAACGCTGCGTGCCTTCCTCGACTTCCACCGCGCCACCCTCGCCATGAAGGCCGACGGCCTCTCCGACGAGGATCTGCGCCGCCGGTCCATGCCGCCCTCGACGCTCTCCCTGCTCGGCCTGGTGCGGCACATGGCCGAGGTGGAGCGCAGCTGGTTCCGCCGGGTGATCAACGGGGAGGACATCCCGCTCGTCTGGTCCGACGAGGGCGACTACCAAGTGGCGTACGAGGCGAGCGAGTCCACCCGCTCGGAGGCTTTCGAGGCCTGGCAGACGGAGGTCGAGCACTCTCGCCGGATCGAGGAGCGGGCCACGTCCCTCGACCTGACCGGCTACCAGGCCAGGTGGGGCGAGGACGTGTCGCTCCGGCTGGTGATGCTGCACATGATCCATGAGTACGCCCGGCACAACGGCCACGCCGACTTCCTCCGCGAGGGGATCGACGGCACGGTGGGCGCGTAGGGCGTGCTTCAGAAGTCCCGCCGCGCGAGCTCCGGCGGCAGCGGGCGGCTGTGCAGCACGTCCAGCCGGGACACGGCCCGCGTCAGCACCACGTACAACCGGTGCAGGCCGCGCGCTTCCGCGCCGGCGATCGCCGCGGGCTCGGCGACGACGACATGGTCGTACTCCAGGCCCTTGGCGAGCGTCGCGGGCAGTACGGTGACGCGCGCGTCCGCCGTGAGGTCGTCGGCCGTGGCGGTCGCGATACCCGCCGTGGCGAGCACCGCGCGCAGCCGGTCCGCCTCCGGCCCGTCCGCGATCACGCCGATCGAGCCCTCGTGGGCCAGCGCCGCCCGTACCGCGCCGACGGTCGCGGCGGCGACGTCATCGACCCGCCGGATCGTCAACTCGCCGTCGCCGCGCATCGACCGGGCCTGCGGCACGTCGACGTCCAGTGCGCGGACCAGCCGGTTGGCGAGGCCCACGATCACCGCCGGTACCCGGAACCCCGTCGTCAGCGGGACCACCGCCGCCTGCTCCTTGCCGAGGTGCGCCAACTGCTCGGGCCAGCTCCGGGCCGCCCACGGCGTGGTGCCCTGTGCGAGGTCGCCGAGCACCGTCAGCGAGCCGAAGCCGGCCCGGCGGGCGATCGCCCGGCACTGCATCGGCGAGAGGTCCTGCGCCTCGTCGACGACGATATGGCCGTAGCCCTCGGGACGTTCGATCAGACCGGCGAGCTCGTCGAGGAGTACCAGATCGGCCGCCGACCACTTCGCCGACCTGTACGAACGCGGAGGCCGGGCCCAGCGGATCGCGTCCTGCTCCGCCACCGTGAGGAGCGGGTCGACGGGGTCGGTGAGCAGCGCGGCCAGCACCTCCTCCGGCTGCGTGCGCGGCCAGACCGTGTCGACGAAGGCGGAGACCGCGCGGGCCCGGCCGACCTTCTGCACCCAGATGTTGCTCACCGGTCCGGCCCGGCGCTCCGCCTGGAGCTGGATGGCGCGGACGGCGCGGGTGCGGACGCGTTCGCGGCCGACGGCGTACGGCGGCGCCTCCGCCCGCACCTCGGCGACGATCCGCTCGAGCTCGTCGAGCGGGATGCGCCAGCGGTACGAGCCGTCGGGGACGGCCACCGGCTCGGCCGGCGGCGCCACCCTCGCGTACAGCGCGCGATGCAGAACGGCGGCCATCCTGGCGTCGTGCTTGACCACCGCGGCGGCCTCACCGTCCTGGGCCCGCACCTCGTGGCGGGCGATCTCGACGTCGACCGTCGACTGGCGGATGCCGAATTCGCCGAGCGAGGGCAGCACCTCGGAGATGTAGGAGAGGAAGGTGCGGTTGGGTCCGAGGATCAGCAGTCCGCGGCGCTGGATGCGCTGCGGGTAGGTGTACAGGAGATACGCGGCACGGTGCAGGCCGACGGCGGTCTTCCCGGTGCCCGGGGCGCCCTGGACGCAGACGGAATCGGCCAGCCCGGACCGTACGAGATCGTCCTGCTCGGGCTGGATGGTGGCGGCGATGTCGCGCATCGGGCCGACCCGCGGGCGCTCGATCTCGCCGGCCAGGATCGCGCTCTCGGCCGACTCGCCCGCCGTCAGGTGCTCGTCCTCGAAGCTGGTCAGATCGGCGGAGTCGCCCTTGCTCCAGGGCGCCCAGCCGAAGCGGCGGCGTACGGCGACGCCCTGCGGGTCGCGGGCGCCGGCCTGGTAGAAGGTGCGCGATACGGGGGCGCGCCAGTCGACGACCAGGGGCGGGGCGGAGGGGTGTTCGCTGATGCGGCGGCGGCCGATGTGGTAGCGCTGCCCGTCCTGGAGGTCGAGGCGGCCGAAGAACAGCGGGCTGTCCGGTCCCTCGGCCAACTCCTTGGCCCAGCTGCGCAGTTGGTAACCGAGAACCTCGGCGTCGGCACCGGAGGCGAAGGCGTTCTCGCCGGTGACGACCCGCTGCGCGGCGCCGTCGACCATGCCGGTCATGGCGGCGCGGCAGGCCTCGTGGAAGGTCCGTTCCTGAGCCAGTTCCCTGGCGAGCGCGTCATCGGGTGCCGTCATTCCATACAGAATAACGTAACCGAGTTACATTTTTAACCGAGATTCACTCGAGGCCGCTGCGCAGCTGGTCGAAGGCCAGTCCGGCCGCGGCGACCGCGTCGGGTCGGACCTGTTCGGCGCTCTCCCCCGCCTCGATCCGCCGCCAGTTCTCCTCGGCGAGGATCCGCTGTACGGCGACGATCTGACCGGCGGCCAGGCGCGCGCCGAGACGGCCTGCCCCGGCCGGGAGACCGGCGGCACCGAGGGCTTCGGCCAGCGCCTCCTCCGACCTGCCCTGGTACGCGTACAGCCGCGCCACCAGGCTCGGCGTCCCGTACAGCAGCCGGTGGTAGGCGAGTACACCTTCCTCGCCACTGAGCCCGGTGATCGGGTCGCGGCGCTCCAGCCCGTCGAGGAAATGCCGGTGCAGGGCGTCCAGCGGAGAGACGCCGGCGGGCCGGGCCGCCACCACGCGGGCCGCCTCGTCCTCGTGGTCGGCGAACCGGTGCAGCGCCAGGTCCTCCTTGGCGGGGAAGTACCGGAAGAGGGTCGGCTTGGAGACATCCGCGGCGGCCGCGATCTCCGCGACCGAGACCCGGTCGAAGCCCTTCTCCAGGAAGAGCGCGATCGCGGCATCCGAGATCGCCCGGTACGTCTGCCGCTTCTTGCGCTCCCGCAGGCCCATCTCACCGCTCATGACTGAGAAGCGTACGCAGTCGGAGTTGACCTCAATCGCAGTTGAGGTTCCAGACTGCCAACAAGCTATCGATTTGAGGAGTGAACGGCATGCGCGTGGCACAGGTGAAGGAATTCGGCGGCCCCGAGGTTCTGGTCACGACGGAGGTCCCGGATCCGGTGGCGGGTCCCGGCGAGGTGGTCGTGACGGTCTCCGCGGTGGACACGATCTTTGTGGAGACGCAAGTGCGGTCCGGAGCCTTCGGCGAGCACTTCGCGGTCCAGCCGCCGTACGTCCCGGGTGGCGGCATCGCCGGTACGGTGCGCGCGGTCGGCGAGGGGGTGGACAAGGCGTGGACCGGCCGCCGTGTCATCACCGCGCTCGGCTTCACCGGCGGCTACGCCGAGCAGGCCGTGGCCTCCGCGGCCAAGCTGGTCCCCGTCCCCGACGGCCTCGGACTGCAGGAGGCCGCCGCCCTGGTCCACGACGGCGTCACGGCCGGCGCGCTTTTGGAGTCCACCGGCCTGGGCACGGGCGAGCGGGTGCTGATCCTGGGCGCGTCGGGCGGCATGGGCACGCTGCTGGTGCAGCTCGCGAAGGCCGCCGGGGCGGAGGTGGTCGGAGTGGCCCGGGGTGAGCGGAAGACGTCCCTGGTACGGGAGTTGGGCGCGGACGTGGTCGTGGACGCGACCCGGGACGACTGGGTCGCCCGGGCCCGCGCGGCGCTGGGCCCGGCCGGCGCGGACGTGGTACTCGACGGGGTCGGCGGCGCTCTTGGCCTGGCCGCCTTCGCGCTGACGGCGGACGGCGGGCGCTTCTCGGCGCACGGGGCGCCGACGGGCGGCTTCGCCCCGGTGGATGCGGCGGAGGCAGAGCGCCGTGGGATCAAGCTGCTCGGCATCGGGGACGTACAGCTCTCGGACGAGGAGTACGTGCGCCTGGCGGCGAAGGCCCTGGAGGATGCGGCCGCGGACCGGCTGCGCCCGGTGATCGGCGGCACGTTCCCGCTGACGCGTGCGGCGGATGCCCACGCGGCGATCGAGGCCCGGACGCTGCGGGGGAAGGTGCTGCTGACGACGTGAGAAGCGGCCCTGGCCCCCCTCACGCCACCCGCCGTACCTCGTCCACGTCCACCTCGTCGGCCCCGGCCCCGTCCGCCTTCTCCACCGCTGCCTTGGCGCGCTGCCAGGCGACAAGCGCCAGGGCTGTCCGCCCGGCGCTCGGCACCCGCCGCAGCCCGAGCGGTCGGCGCCCCGCGCGCAGCACCGCCTCGATCCCCGTCGCGGTCCGCTCCAGAGCGGCCCGGTCGGGATGGCGGGCGAAGGCCAGGGCCAGCCGGATCACATCGATGTAGACCGACTGCAGCCGTTCGAAGTCGAGATAGATCCGCAGTGCGCGGCGGTGCCCGGCAAGCGCTGCCGGACGGCTGTGGGCGACAGCCGTGCGCCAGGCCCTCAGCGCAGCCCGCCGCTCGGCCCGTTTCACGTACCGCATCCGCGAGAGGTGCGAGGCAATCTCGTAGACGGGGTCACCGAAGAGGGCGAGTTCCCAGTCGATCAGGGAGAGCCGGCCGTCCACGCCGGCGATGAGGTTGCCCCGGTGGACGTCGGTGTGAAGGAGTACGAACGGCCGCTCCCCCAGCTCCTCGGCGCGTTCCATCAGCCGTGGAAAGGCATCGTCGGGCACCTTCAGGCCGGCGAACAGCGTCCGGAAATCCTTGCCGTGCCGCCCCTTCACCTCGCTCTCGGTGAAGTCGACCAGCGTACGGAGAAAACCTGCGCAGTCGCCGTCGGCCGGCCAGCCCTCGGGACAGGGCGGCAGCAGCCGGGAGGGGACCGCTGCCGTCTGCCGGAAGAGCTCCCCGAGGGAGTCGATGTACGGGAGTGCCACCGGCCCCTCACGTCCCACGAGGTCCGACAGTGGATCGCCCTCGGCGAAGGAGTGCACGGTGAAACCGGGCCGGTCGGCCAGCACGCGGGGGCTTCCGTCCACCCGGCCGGCGATGGCGCCGAGCAGCTCCCCCTCGGGCCAGATCCGCAGATTGAACTGGACGGCTTCGGTGATCGGCGCCCGTACCTTCACCGGCGTACCGGCAGGCAGCGCGACCGACGCGGCGAGCGCGTGCGGCAGTTCCACGCAGTAGTTGCGGTGGTAGTAGCCGGTGAGGGGCGCCCCCTCACCGGCCGCTCGGTACAGCGACTCCCAGCTGTCGACGACACGTCCGGACGCGCTGCGGGCTACATCGGACATGCGGCTCCTGCGCTCTCGAGGCCGAAGACACCACTGACGGACCGTTCCGGGCCGCCGGTCACGTTCATACCCAAAGAGTAGTGACAGCACCAAACCCCTTGCGGAGAAGGAGGGTTGACACTGTGCACACGTCATAGGGCCGGGGCCCGTCCGTCATCCCTACCCGACTGTCATCCCTACCCGACGACAGCCGCCTGCATGACGCTCAGATCCGCGGCAAAGCAGGTGGCTCCGGCCGCCTCGAGCCGCCGCAGTTTCTCCTGGCGCGGGTGGTATCCGATGAACGGCACACCGGCCGCCGCTGCCGCCTCGGCGTCGGCGGGCGAGTCGCCGATCATCACACTGTCCGCGGCGGCCGTACCGGTGCTGTCGAGGAGTTGCCGCAGGCTGTGCGGAGCGGGTTTCATCAGGCTCAGATCATCGGGCCGGCCGACGATCCGGTCGTTGAAGTACTTCTCGAGCCCATGGCGGTGGAGATACGCCCGGATTGCTGCCTCGCAGTTGTTCGATGCGATGGCAAGCAGCTTGCCCTCGCCGCGCAGCTGCGCCATGAGCGGCTCGGCCGCGGCGGTGGGCACCGCCGTCTCGGCGGCTTCGGTCTCCGCCTCTTCAAGGCACTTGCGCACGGTCCCGACCAGGCCGACGGGGTCGCCCGTACGGACGGCGTGCACCTGCAGCATCACTTGGAGGGGATCGGTCATCCCCTCGGTCCTGGCACTCAGGTCGGCGTCGGGGCGGACGATCTCGCGCAGCGTCGCGGCGATGCTCGAGGCCGTGCGGGGGTGCGCGAAGAGATCACAGACGGGTCCGTCGAAGTCCCACAGGACGAGGGAGGCACGGGAGAGCAGATCTCGTAGCTGGGTAGGGGAGGTGAGCAACACGATCAGTCGCCAAAGTCCGTATCTTGGGCCAGTAGCTCCCAATAGGAGTCGAAGAACGTTTGCGCTGTCTCCACCTTCAGTGCCTGGTCAGGCTTGGAGTACGGAAAGAGCGTGGCGCCGAGCCCGAGCGAGTTGAGGGTTGTGCCCTCCTGCTCCTCTCCCTCGACCGGGTCGGGATCCGTGCCCTCCAGGGTGTAGTAACCCTCGAGCAGCAGATCCCTGTTCAGGAGATACATCTTGCTGGTCGGCGTGAGGCGCACGGTCCTGATCTGGACCGACACCTCCGGAACGAGCCGCTGTCGCTTGAGGGTACGCAATTCACTGCGCAACGACTTGGAACACTGGATCAGGGTGTCGCGGTGCCGCTGGCGCGGCCGCTCGTCGTCCGGGTCGTGCAAGGACACGGGGAAGGCGAGCTTGATGCCGGGGTCGGGAAGCATCAGGCGCAGAGAGATGCTCCGCGGCCGGATGCTGCCGTCGTGGATGCGGGTGATCTGTGCCCCGAGTTGCCGGTTCATCGTCTCCGAGGTGAGGGAGAAGACGTCCATGGTGATGTCATCGGCATCGAAGGCTGCTTGAAGATGGGGCTGGAGCGTCTCCAGGGCGGGCCGCGCGAAGACCTGCCGGGCCATGGAAGCGCGGCCTCCGGCGGGCAGCACCCGGGCGCCACTACCCTGACGTGACTCGATCAGGCCCTCGTCGATGAGCAGTTTCAGAGCCTTGGTCACCGTCGCCCGGGACACCTGGAACGTGTCCCTCAACTCCCGTTGCGTAGGCAGCAGCTTGCCCGCTCCGTACGCACCGCCGCTGATGCCTTCCCTCAGCCGGGCGGCGACGATCTCGTACTTCCTGCCCTCTTCGCCCGCCGGTTCGCCAGTTGCCACCGTCCCACCGTACAACTGCCCTATGGGTACGCGTAATTGGCCCGTCGAATAAGACATGTTCGAGCCACTTCAGGCCGACCGGCCAATTTCCGGTCAACCGCCCGATCCAATAGTCATACAAGTTTGCCGGTGCCTGACGAACGGGAAGACAACAGACAGGTCAACCAGACTGATTTGCTTGCAACTTGACTGCTTGACCGACTCTGACGGGGCGCCCGAGCGGGTACAACGGCGTGCGGGCACAGGCGCTCCCCGTTCCGAAGGAGGGGGACCCATGCCTTGGATGACCTTAGTAGTCGAACAGTTCGTGCAATGGCGGTTCGGATACGTCGCGGCGCTCGGACTCACCCTGCTGACCATCGGGGTAAAGGCCGAGAACCCCACCTGCGCCGGCGTCGGCGGCGCCCTGCTGACGGTGCCGGTCGTGGCGGCCGGCACCTGACGGACCTCCGCGCCTCAGCCGCCCGCCCGGACACCACAGCGCCCGCCCGGACATCACAGCGCAGGCGTCAGAAGATGTCCGGGCACCAAGGCCGCCTCGACGTCCGCAGCAGCCGGTCCGCCACCCCCGCCGCCCCCGGCGTCCCCTCCTCCACCAGGCCCAGCGCCGCCAGTCGTACCGCCGACTCGTCGCCCAGGTACAGCGCACCCAACTCCCGTACATCCAGCGTCAGATCGGGCGACCGGGTCGACGGACCACACACCGCCCCCTCCGGCGACGCGTCCAGGCGGAAGCAGCCGGCCGCCAGGCCCGCCGCATCGCGGATGTCCAGAACCAGGGTCGCGGAAGTCCCGTACGTACGCGCCTCCAGGGCCCGTACGACATCCAGGATCCGCACCCACAAGAAGTCCGCCTGCGTCAGGATCCTCGCCGCGCGGGGGTCCGGGAGCAGCAGGGGGAGCAGGTCGTCCGGGGCGCGGTAGCCCGACTTGACCGTGGTGATCCAGTCCACCGAGCACAGGTAGTGCCACAGGGCGCGCTCCGCCGCCGGCGTCAGCGCGATCATGTCGCGCACCGTCGCCGTGTTCAGGGGCTGCTTGGCATCGCCCCACATGTCGTCCGCCTTGTAGACGAGCAGGCCCTCGACCTCACCGCTCGCCGCGCGGTAGACCGCGTAGAACGGCTCCGTCCAGGGGTGGGCCGACAGTTCCGCCTGGCCCGTGTTGATCTGCCACCAGCGCTCGTCGCGGTTCACCGCGCCCGGCTGCCCGGCCGCGAGCCGTGCGTGCAGCTCCGGGCCGAGCTTGCGTACGTCCGTCCCGTCGACCAGGTCGATCCGGCCTCCGTCGCCCGGGCCCGACCAGCGCGGATCCAGGCCGGTGCGCGGGACGTCGACCGCCCACTCGGTGATCCAGGCGGCCGGGCCGAAGCCGTACCGACCGTAGATCGGGTACTCCGCGGCGATCAGCGTGGATACGACGTCGCCGCGCTCCTTGGCCTCCGCCAGGTCCGCGGTCATCATCCGGCTGAGCAGACCCCGGCGGCGGTGCGTGGGCGAGACGGTGACATTGGAGACCGCGCTCGCCGGGAGCGCGGCGCCGCCCACCGCGGTGAGCTGCTGGGCGAAGGAGCGGTACGTCGCGACACAGCGGCCGTTGTCGAAGACGCCGCGGACCCGCGACAGGTCGGTGTGCGCCAGGCGGCCGGCGACCTCCTTCTCGGAGATCACCGGCGGCCTCAGGAACCCGGTGGACAACGCCCGCAGCCAGTCGGCGAATTCGGACTCGGTGACGGTGCGGGTTTCGACACTCATACGTCTCACGCTAGGCCGAACGCCGATCCGCCCGCATCCGGGTTTCCGGCAGTCCCGTGCGGCTCAGCCCCGTACGGCTCCGAATGCGTGCGGCTCAGAACGCCCTGCGGGCTCAGAACGCCGCGCCGCTCAGCCCTGCGGGCTCAGAACGCCGCGCCGCTCAGCCCTGTGCGGCTCAGAACGCCGCGCGGATCTCGCCGACCTCCACCCCGCCGCCCAGCAGCGGCGCGTGCCCGATCCGCGCCACCACCGGAGCATCCACACCCAGCAGTTCCAGGGCACGGGCCAGCACCGGGCCCAGCGCGCGGGTCGAGCCGTCGTCCACCTTGAAGGCCAGCGCACGGCCGTCCGCCAGCGCCACCGCCTGGACCGCCTCCGCGCCCATCTTCGACAGCGTGCCCGGCATCTCGCGCATCAGCCAGGTGTCGGGGCGGCGCGTGCCGGCGACGTACTCGGGGTGGGCGCGCATCGCGTCCGCGACCCGGCGCTCGGCCGAAGCCGGCTCGGCGAGTACGAAGTGGCGGAAGGCGCGGGCCAGTCCGGTCAGGCTGACCGCCATCAGCGGAGCGCCGCAGCCGTCCGTGCCGACCGCCGTGACCCGCTCGCCGGACGCGTCCTCGACCACCTGGTGGACCAGCTGCTGCAGCGGATGCCCGGGGTCCAGGTAGTTCGTCCGGTCCCAGCCGTTCAGTGCGCAGGCCGCCAGCATCGCAGCGTGCTTGCCGGAGCAGTTCATCGTGACCTTGTCACGGACCTGGCCCGTCGCGAGATACGCCTCGGCCTCGGCCGGGTCCAGCGGCAGGTCCGGCGGCGTCTGCAGGTCATCGGCCGACAGCGTGTGCTCGGCGAGCATCTTCCGTACGAGATCGAGGTGGAAGCCCTCACCGGAGTGGCTCGCGGCGGCGAGCGCCAGCCGCTCCCCGGAGAGGCCGAGCCCGGCGCGGAGTACCGCCGCCGCCTGCATCGGCTTGTTGCTGGAGCGCGGGAAGACCGGCACGGCCGGGTCTCCGAGCGCGAGTTCCACACTGCCGTCCGCCGCCAGGACGACGAGCGACCCCCGGTGACGGCCCTCGACAAAGCCGGATCGTACGACTTCGGCGAGGACCGGGGGTATGGCGGTGGTGGGGGTGCTCATCGTGGGCCTTCCCGGGGCGTGGGCCAGCTCCCGGAAGGATCGCTTCAGGTGAGCAGGTCGTCTACTTGTGCTTCACCTTCACGGTACCTGCGGGCGATCTCGGCACTGCAATCGTCCGCCGTGCGCTGCAGCAGCTGACGGCTGCGCGAAACCTGCTGTTCGTAGCGGATCAGCCGGCCCATCGCCGCGTGCAGTTCCTCGTCGGTACGGGCGTCGAGGTCGGAGAGCTCGACCTCGGAGAGCATGTCCGAGGCCAGCCGCCGGTACTCCTCGCTGTGCGGCGTGGAGAGCGTCACATGCCGGGCCGACGAGCGGTGCCGCGAAGGGGCGTCGGCCAGGATCTTCGACAGACGGTCCACGACGGTTGTCTCCGGGACGGCCGGCGCCTGTGGGGCCGTACGCCGCGCCAGCTCGGCCCGCAGGATGTCGATGCGGCCCTGCAGCAGCCGCCGCACATAGCTGAGGTCCGCTTCGTCGCGATGCGAGTCGCGGCGGAGATTGCGCAGCTCAGGCAGGCGCAGTGCCGCGAGATCGTGCTGCGGGGGCTCAGGCAGGACGTCCCCGGAACGCTGCTGGGGCGGTCGCGCGGCACGTGAGCGGCCGGTACGGGTCGGCGCCGAGGGTGGCACGGAAGGTGGCACGGAAGACGGTGCGGTACGCGGCACGGAAGGCGACGCGGGAATCGCTGTGGGCAGCGATGTGGGAAGCGATACGGGACCGGGCGGCTGTCCGGCGCCAGATGTGCTCATGTGCGTATGTCCGTCCCCTCGACCGGTGCGGCTGCACCGCCTCCGTGCATGGTGCCACTCCCGAAGGTCCCGACGCAGGTGCTCTGCACCCGTTCAGCCCCAGATAGGTTGGTCTGTATGCGTGCAGTGGTGCAGAGGGTCGACGGCGCGAGCGTCGTGGTGGCGGGCGAGACGGTCGGCGAAATCGTCGGCGAAGGGCTGTGTGTGCTGGTGGGAGTGACCCACGAGGACACCAAGGAGAAGGCGGCGCAGCTGGCCCGCAAGCTCTGGTCGGTCCGCATTCTGGAGGGCGAGAAATCCTGCTCGGACGTGAACGCGCCGTTGCTGGTGATTTCGCAGTTCACTCTCTACGGGGACGCCCGCAAGGGCCGCCGCCCCACCTGGAACGCCGCTGCGCCCGGCGATGTGGCCGAACCACTGGTCGACGAAGTGGTGGCGCAGCTGCGGGCGCTGGGGGCACGGGTGGAGACGGGCCGGTTCGGGGCGGACATGCGCGTCTCGCTCACCAATCACGGCCCGTTCACCGTACTGATCGAAATCTGAGGAGCTACGGCTCGACCACGAGCTCCTGCGCGGCCGCCGTGTCGCCCGCCAGCAGCTCCGCGTCCATCGGCACATTGCGCTTGACCAACGCCAGTGCGATCGGGCCGAGCTCGTGATGACGGGCTGACGTGGTGATGAAGCCCAGCTGGCGGCCCTCCTCACCGTCGGCGGCGAGCCGCACCGGAGTGCCGTGGCCCGGCAGGTGCACCTCACTGCCGTCGAGGTGCAGGAAGACCAGCCGACGCGGCGGCTTCCCCAGGTTGTGGACGCGCGCGACGGTCTCCTGGCCGCGGTAGCAGCCCTTCTGCAGGTGGACCGCGCTGCCGATCCAGCCCAGCTCGTGCGGGATGGTGCGGTGGTCGGTCTCGAAGCCGAGGCGGGGGCGGTGGGTCTCGACGCGCAGTGCCTCGTACGCCAGGATCCCGGCGACCGGGCCGTTCGCGGCGGCGTACGTTTCGAGGTCGGCACGCGGCAGGAACAGATCGCGGCCGTACGGAGTCTCCCGTACGACAACGCCCTCGGGCACCTCGGCGATGGAACCCGCGGGCAGGTGGACGACCGCGAACTCCTCGGTCCGGTCGGCGACTTCGACCCGGTAGAAGAACTTCATCGACTCCAGGTACCCGATGAGTTCCTGCTGCGTGCCCGGTTCGACATGCGCCCAGACCGTCTCGCCGTCGTCGACGAGATACAGCGCATGCTCGATATGGCCGTGCGAGGAGAGGATCAGCGCCTCGGTCGCCCGGCCGGCCGGGAGCTCGCTCACATGCTGGGTGAGCAGCAGATGCAGCCAGCTCAGGCGGTCGTCGCCGGTGACGGTGACGACGCCGCGGTGCGAGAGATCGACAAGGCCGGCGCCGTCCGCGAGGGCGCGCTGCTCGCGGAACAGATCGCCGTAGTGCGCGGCGACGCCTTCGTCATGGCCTTCGGCGGCGACCGCACCGGGCAGGGACAGCAGGGGGCTCTTCATGCGCTAAGCCTACGACTCGGTGGTCGGGGCCTCAGCGGTGCACTTCTTGCAGCGGCCGAAGATCGCGAAGTGCTTCATGTCCGTCTCGAAACCGAAGGTCTCGCGGAGCTTGGAGGTGAACTCGGCGGCGACGGAGACATCCGCCTCGATCACATTCGTACAGTCGCGGCAGACCAGGTGGATGTGGTGGTGCCGGTCGGCGAGGTGGTACGTCGGGGCGCCGTGGCCGAGGTGGGCGTGGGAGACCAGGCCGAGCTCCTCAAGGAGCTCCAGGGTCCGGTAGACGGTGGAGATGTTCACGCCGGAGGCGGTCTTGCGCACCTCGGAGAGGATGTCGTCGGGCGTCGCGTGCTCGAGCGTGTCGACGGCCTCGAGGACAAGCTGGCGCTGCGGAGTCAGCCGGTAGCCGCGCTGCCGCAGATCGCTCTTCCAGTCGGTGCTCACCACGCACCCAGTGTAGGCAGGCGCTTCAACCGCGGGGAGCGGTTGTCGGCCTTGATCCTTCGGCGGGGCGTGGCGAGCGCCGGCGGGCTACTTGAAGAAGGCGATGCCGTCGTCCGGGAGGTCGCCGAGGTCCTTGGCCCACTCCTCGACCTGCTCCGGGGAGACGACCTTCTTCAGATGCGCCGACATGTACGGGCGCAGCGGGACCTCCGGAGTGGCCTTCTCGCCCACCCACATCAGGTCGCCCTTCACATAACCGTAGAGCCGCTTGCCACCGGTGTACGGACCCGAGGCCCCGGTGCGCGCGACCGCGTCCGTCACCAGGTCGATCTGCGGCTTCTGGTCGGCGAGCTCGCCGTACCAGATCTCGACGATGCCCTGGTCACGTGCCATGACGACCTCGACCTTGCGGTCGGAGTCGATACGCCAGTAGCCGGTCTCGGACTCCAGCGGGCGGACCTTCTTGCCTTCGGCGTCGAGCACCCAGGTGTGCGAGATGTACTCGAGGAAGTCCCGGCCGTCGTGGCTGAAGGTGACTTCCTGGCCGAAGTTGCACTTCTCGGCGCCGGGGAAGTCGGAAACGCCCGCGCCCTCCCAGGTACCGAGGAGGAAGGCGAGGGGGACGAGGCCCGGGTTCAGGTCGGACGGAATCTCGATCATGAGCAGCTCTGGCGATCTGTAGAGATACGGGGGTGACGAGCGCGAGGGGCGCTGACTAGCGCTGACCCTGGTACAGCTTCTTCACGGTCAGACCGGCGAAGGCGGCGACGCCGACGCAGACCAGGACCAGCAGGGCTTCGAAGAATGCCTCAAGCACGGGGTGCTCCTCGGATGTGCGGTGTGGGCGGTAAGGGCCGGGTCCCAGCCTAATGGGTGGGACTACGGGCATCTCTGCGAGGTGTGGGCGGACGGCGTTGTGTGCCCGCGCATTACAGTTCGGTACATGGCGAAGAAGCTCGTGATCAAGGTGACCGCCGGGGCCGATGCGCCCGAGCGCTGCTCGCAGGCCTTCACGGTGGCGGCCGTCGCCGCGGCCAGCGGTGTGGAGGTCTCGCTCTGGCTGACCGGTGAGTCCGCGTGGTTCGCGCTGCCGGGGCGCGCGGCCGAGTTCGAACTGCCGCATGCGGCGCCGCTGCCGGATCTGATCGAGTCGATCCAGGCAGCCGGGCAGATCACGCTCTGCACGCAGTGCGCGGTCCGTCGGGACATCGCGGAGAAGGATGTGCTCGACGGCGTACGGATCGCGGGCGCGCAGGTCTTCGTCAGCGAGATCATGCCGGACGGCGTCCAGGCGCTCGTCTACTAGCGAACTCGTCCATTACTGGCGAACTCGTCCATCAGCGGCACGGCTTACTGCGACCGGCGCTTCTTGCCGTCCAGCTCGTCCCACCACTCGTCGGACTTCGGGTCCCCTGACGGGTCGTCCCACCAGCGGTCCTCGGGGCCGCGCGCGTTGGCGAACATCGCGGCGAGCGGCGGGATGACCATGGCGACGACGCACATGCCGACGGCGACGGGGATCGACCAGAGGCGCACGACGGCCCACGCGGACACGAAGAGGAAGACGCATCCGCCCATCAGCAGGAAGTAACCACGCCGGCGTCGCGCGTACATACCTCCAGCGTACGACCGGCGACGCGGACGACCGAAGGGCCGCACCCCGATCAGGAAGCGTCCAACCCCCTGGGGTGCGGCCCTTCGGCCAGTACGTGATGAATCAGACCGCGATCGCGACCTCGGCGAGGCCACCGGTCTGCGCGACGACCGTACGGTCCGCCGTACCACCCGGGACGAGCGCGCGCACCGTCCACGTGCCCTCGGCCGCGTAGAAGCGGAACTGTCCGGTCGCCGAGGTCGGGACCTCGGCGGTGAACTCGCCCGTCGAGTCCAGCAGGCGGACGTATCCGGTGACGGGCTCGCCGTCACGCGTCACGCTGCCCTGGATGGTCGTCTCACCGGGCTTGATCGTCGAAGCGTCGGGGCCGCCGGCCTTTGCTCCACACATAGGGTCGTCCTTCGGGGGTCGGGAGGAGGGGTTTACTTGCCGGAGCCGAGCTCGATCGGCACGCCGACCAAGGAGCCGTACTCGGTCCACGAGCCGTCGTAGTTCTTGACGTTGGGCTGCTCGAGCAGCTCGTGCAGCACGAACCAGGTGAGCGAGGAACGCTCACCGATGCGGCACAGGGCGATGGTGTCCTTCGCGAGGTCGACGTTCTCGTCCTCGTAGAGCGCCTTGAGCTCGTCGTCGGACTTGAAGGTGCCGTCGTCGTTGGCGTTCTTCGACCACGGAATGTTGCGGGAGGTCGGGATGTGGCCCGCCTTCTGCGACTGCTCCTGCGGGAGGTGGGCCGGGGCGAGGAGCTTGCCCGAGAACTCGTCGGGCGAACGGACGTCGACCAGGTTCAGCTTGCCGATCGAGGCGATGACCTCGTCGCGGAAGGCGCGGATCGAGGTGTCCTGGGGCTTGGCCTTGTACTCGGTGGCCGGGCGGCTGGGGACCTCGGAGCCGTCGACCAGGTCGCGGGAGTCGAGCTCCCACTTCTTGCGGCCGCCGTCGAGGAGCTTGACGCTGTCGTGGCCGTAGAGCTTGAAGTACCAGTAGGCGTACGAGGCGAACCAGTTGTTGTTGCCGCCGTAGAGGACGACGGTGTCGTCGTTGGCGATGCCCTTCGCCGACAGGAGCTTCTCGAAGCCCTCCTGGTCGACGAAGTCGCGGCGGACCGGGTCCTGGAGGTCGCTCTTCCAGTCGATCCGTACGGCGTTCTTGATGTGGTTCTTGTCGTAAGCGGAAGTGTCCTCGTCGACCTCGACGATGACGACCTTCGGGTCCTCGATGTGGGCCTCGACCCAGTCGGCGTCTACCAGGACGTCGCTGCGGCTCATGCTCTTTCTCCTCCGGGGCAGTGTGCGGCGGGTGGTGCGAAGAGGGGTGCGCGGGTACGCGGAACGAACGGCGTACGTGCACGGGGGTGGCCCTGACAACGGTCAAAGGGCCCGGGGGATACGGGAGCCGGGCTCCCGCTCAGAAAGTGCGACAGAGCATGGCGGCGACGCGGCACAGATCTACTGCCCGCCGCTTCGTGAGATCCGCCTGTCGCTTCATGGGTCCGATCGTAGGGACGAATCCGCCGCGATGTCACCGGGGTGTCGAATACTGAGACGCGATCATCCACTATGCGGGACGGGTTACCCCGTGGCCGGTCTCCGCCCGGCCGGCGCGGCCGTGTGCGCGCTCTTTCCTTCTACCCACCGGACACGGCCGTCTCACCATGCGGCCGGGGTGACGAGCGGACGGCGGATCCTGCCCCTCCCCGCCCCTTCCCGCTGCTGTCCTCACGCGCCGGACAGGTTTCCGTCCTCAAGCGCCGGACGGGCTGCATTTCAGCAAGCCCCGGACGGGCCGAATCTCAGCCCGCCAGTGACACGTTCCTACCCGTGCCCGAGAACTGCAGTCCGCCGTCCGCCGCCCGGACCTTGTCCAGCTTGATGCTCGAGGGCATCCCGGCGATCTTCAGGTCGTAGTCGATGGCCTTGCGCAACTTCTCGTCGAAGCCCGGCACCGGCAGCTTCGGCAGCGACTCGGCCCGCAGCTGGACCGTGTCGCCGCCCTTGAGCACGACCGTGCTGTACGTGGTGACCATGCGGCCCGCGAGCAGGCCCTTGAAGGCGCCCGGCACCTGGATGCCCGCGCCGTCGAGCAGGTCGGTGAGCGGTCCCGTGACCTTGACCTGGCCCTTGGCTGCCCGGTCGGCGCCCGCGTAGCTGACGGTGGCGCCCTTGGGCGCGGCCTTCGTCAGATCGGCGTAGGAGATCCGGGCGGAACCGTCGGCCCGGTCCGCGACGGCGGAGGAGAAGCTGCTGTCGATCTTCACGTTGCGCAGCTCGGCCTTGACCTCGGTGACATTGACCGAGTGGCCGCCCGCGGTGGCGGTGATGCCGGCGAGGCTGACGTCGACCTCGTCGAGTTCCTTGCCCATGACCTGGGTGAGGAAGGGGAAGCCCTTGATGGAGATCTCCGGCGTCGAGCTCAGCCCCTGGTTGCTCTTGATCTTGTCGGCCGCCTCCGACTCGGCCAGGTTCACGGCGATCCGGTCCGCGGCGACGAAGATGCCGCCGAGGATCACGGCGATGATCAGCAGTATTCGCAGTGCGCGCATTGCTCGGTGTCCCCCACCTTGGTCTGTCCGGCCCCCCGTGACGCCCGCGAGCCTAAACGAATCCGGACGACGACCTCTGTCCAATGATCGACGAGTGACGCCCGTCATTGGTTCCTGGGGGTCACACGAGGGTTCCTGGGGGTCACACGAGCGCGCGGCCGATCAGATAGACCGCAGGGGCAGCGGCGGTCAGCGGCAGGGCCACGCCCGCCGTCATATGGACGAAGCGGGACGGGTAGTCGTAGCTCGCCACCCGCAGGCCGACCAGCGCGCAGACACCCGCGGCGAGACCCAGCAGCGCACCCCCGGAGCCGATGTCGGTCAGAGAGCCGGCCGCGATGCCCGCACCGGCCGCGGCCAGCAGCGACAGGACGACGGAGGCGAGGCCGGGCAGCGGCAGCGCGCGGACCAGGACGGCCACGGCGACCGCGATCCCGCCCACCACCACGGCGTCGTCCGCGGCCGCGAGATGCCCGGCCGCGAGGATCGTCAGCGCTGCCGACGCGACCGTCGCCATCAGTCCGTACATCCGCTCGTCGGCGTCCGCGTGGCTGCGCAGCTGCAGCACGAGGGTGAGCAGCACCCAGACACCGAGCGTGCCGATGATCGCGGCGGGCGCGTTCTCCCGGCCGACGCCGAGCAGTACGGCGTCGGCGGCGAGGCCGCCCGCGAAGGCGAGCGCGATGCCCTGCCGGGCGGGCCACATGCCGTTGAGCCGGAACCATCCGGCCGCGGTGACGGCCTGCAGCAGCACGAGCGGTACGAGCAGAGCGTACGAGCCGATGGCCGCGCCGCCGGCGAGCAGCAGTCCGAGGACGGCGGTCAGCCCGGCGGGCTGCATGCCCGGCGCGATGATCGGCGAACGGCCCTCGGCGCGGGCGCGCTGGGCGTCGGTGATCCGGGCGTTCCCGACGGTGGTGGGGGCGCTGTACCCGGCACTGCCGGTCGCGGCGGTGCCTGTCGCAGCCGGGCCGGCGGAGGCGGCCGGCGGCTCGTACGCGGCGGGCGCCGGCTCCGGCGCCGGGACCGGTGCCTCGGGCGGCAGCGGGTACGCGCCCTGCGGCGGCAGATACACGGCGTCGGCCGCGGCGGCGGACTGCGCGGGCCGCACGGTCGGCTGGTACTGCGTGTCCCAGGTCTCGGCCTCCCACGTCTGTGCCGCGCCGGGGTCGTGGAACGGCTGCTGGTAGGGGTCCTGGTAGGGCTGCTGATACGGCTCCTGGTACGGCTGCTGCTGTTCGTACGGATACTGCTGATCGCTGCTCATGTTGTGCGGTTCACCCTCCTGCGAACGGCGGGAGCACCTCGACCGTGCCGCCCTCGGCAAGCCGTACGGTCTCATGGCCGCGGGTCCCGACGGGGGCACCGTCGACGAGGAACGAACACCGCTGCAGTACCCGCGTCAGCTCACCGGGGTGCCGTTCGCGCACCGCGGTCAGCGCCTCCGCGAGCGTTCCCGCGGCGTACGGCTCCTCCGCGATGCCGGCCGCCGCCTTGGCCGCGGCCCAGTAGCGGATGGTTCCCGCTGCCATGTCGGCACTCCTTTCGTCGGCTTCCATGATGGGCTACTCGCCGGCCAGCCAGTCCGCGAGGCGGCCGAGCAGCACCTCGTCCGCGGCGTTCTCGGCGTGGCCCATGCCCGGCTCCAGCCACAGCTCGGCCTGCCCCTCGCCGGCTGCGGCGGCGAGCATGCGCGGATGGTCCAGCGGGAAGTACGGGTCGCGGTCGCCGTGCACGATCAGCAGCGGCGTCGGGGCGATGAGCGGCACGGACTCGACCGGGGAGAGCGGTACGGGATTCCACTCCTCGGGATGGATACGGGTGCCGAGACCGAAGCGGCCGACGACACGGCCGAGCGGCCTGCTGACCACCCAGTGCAGCCGCCGCATCGGTGCCGTACCGCGGTAGTACCAGCGCGCGGGGGCGCTGACGGCGGCGACCGCGTCGGTATGCGCTTCTTTGCGCCCCCCGTGCATCGCGGCGTGCCGGAGCACCACCGAGCCGCCCATCGAGAAACCGACGGTCACCACACGCGTATGACCGAAGGAACGTGCCCACTCGACCGCCGCCGCGAGATCCAGCACCTCACGGTCGCCGACCGTGGAGCGGCCGCCCGAGCCGCCGTGCCCGCGGAAAGAGAACGTGACCACGGCCGCACGCTGCGCGAACACCTGTGCAGCGCGCCGCACGGCAGGCCGGTCCACGGACCCCGTGAAGCCGTGTGCGACGACAATCGCGGTGGCGGCGGAACCGGCCGTACACGGCTCGTACACCGCCTCGATACGTACCCGGTCGTCCGTGCGGAGCATCGTCCTGAGGGGTGCCGACGTGAGCGAGGAAACAATTGATCTGCGGAAAGGACCCTCTGCCACGGAGCTCATGTGGGCTATTCTGCTGGGAAGAGGATCCGGGCAACGATGCCCCCGGATCCTTTTGTGTTTTCTGCCCGTTGTTACAGGCAGGTGAACGGCGGGCCCCGGGGCGCGGGGGCCGCCACGTTCGAAGCAGTGCCGCAACGTCCTCGCAGGGACCGAGGAGGAACCGACGTTATGGGCCAGCGAACCGTGCACGACCGTAGGACGATCCGGGCAGGTGGGGCGCGATGAGCTCACTTCTGCTTCTGACCAATGCCCTCCAGCCGTCGACGGAGGTGCTCCCCGCCCTCGGACTGCTGCTGCACAACGTGCGGGTCGCCCCCGCCGAAGGCCCGGCCCTCGTCGACACCCCGGGTGCCGACGTCATCCTGATCGACGGCCGCCGCGACCTGCCGCAGGTGCGGTCGCTGTGCCAGCTGCTGCGGTCCACCGGACCTGGCTGCCCGCTGATCCTCGTCGTGACGGAGGGCGGTCTCGCGGCCGTCACCGCGGACTGGGGCATCGACGACGTACTGCTGGACACAGCGGGTCCGGCCGAGGTCGAGGCCCGGCTGCGGCTCGCGATGGGCCGCCAGCAGATCACCTCGGACGACAGCCCGATGGAGATCCGCAACGGTGATCTGTCGGTCGACGAGGCGACGTACAGCGCAAAGCTGAAGGGGCGGGTCCTGGACCTGACCTTCAAGGAGTTCGAGCTGCTCAAGTACCTCGCGCAGCACCCTGGGCGGGTCTTCACCCGGGCCCAGCTGCTCCAGGAGGTCTGGGGCTACGACTACTTCGGCGGTACGCGGACGGTCGACGTCCATGTACGGCGGCTGCGCGCGAAGCTCGGCCCGGAGCACGAGTCGCTGATCGGGACCGTACGCAACGTCGGCTACCGCTTTGTCACGCCGGAGAAGGTCGAACGCGCGGCCGAGGAGGCGAAGGCGAAGGCGGCGGCGCAGACCGCTGCGAAGGCCGCGGCACGGGCGGCGGACTCCCTCGCTCATACGGAGGACACGGCCGAGCCGCAGGAAGCGGGCGTACGCCCTGCCCAGAGGTAGGTCACCCCGCGTAGACTGCCGCGCGTGGCCAAGGTGACGCGGGACGATGTGGCGCGACTGGCGGGGACTTCGACCGCGGTCGTCAGCTACGTCATCAACAACGGACCCCGGCCGGTCGCCCCGGCCACGCGCGAGCGGGTACTCGCAGCGATCAAGGAGCTGGGGTACCGGCCCGATCGGGTTGCCCAGGCGATGGCCTCGCGGCGGACCGACCTGATAGGCATGATCGTGCCGGACGCGCGGCAGCCGTTCTTCGCGGAGATGGCGCACGCGGTCGAACAGGCCGCGGCGGACCGCGGAAAAATGGTGCTCGTCGGCAACTCCGACTACCGCGACGAGCGCGAGGTCCACTATCTGCGGGCCTTCCTCGGGATGCGGGTCTCCGGGCTGATCCTGGTCAGCCAGGGCCCGAGCGAACGGGCGGCCGCGGAGATCGAGGCGTGGGACGCGCGGGTGGTGCTGCTGCACGAGCGCCCGGAGGCCATCGACGACGTGGCCGTCGTCACGGACGACATCGGCGGCGCGCAGCTGGCGACGCGGCATCTGCTGGAGCACGGGCACCCGTACGTCGCCTGCCTCGGCGGCGTCGAGTCGACCCCGGCGGTCGGCGACCCGGTGGCGGACCACGTCGAGGGCTGGCGCCGGGCCATGCTGGAGTCGGGCCGGTCGGTGGAGGGACGGCTGTTCCAGGCGCCGTACAACCGCTACGACGCGTATCAGGTGGCGTTGAAGCTGCTGGCGGGCCCGGAGAGGCCGCCGGCGATCTTCTGCTCGACGGACGACCAGGCGTTCGGTGTGCTGCGGGCGGCGCGGGAGCTGCGGATAGATGTGCCGGGCGAGCTGGCGGTGGCGGGCTTCGACGACGTCAAGGAGGCGGCGCTGACGGACCCGCCGCTGACGACGATCTCCTCGGACCGCCCGGCGATGGCGCGGGCGGCGGTGGATCTGGTGCTGGACGACGGGTTGCGGGTGGCGGGTTCTCGCCGGGAACGGGTGAAGCAGTTCCCGTCGGGCTTGGTGATCCGCCGATCCTGCGGCTGCGGGTAGCCTCCGGCGGGCGACGGGTTCTTGTGGCCCGGGCCCGGGGCACGTGTTGCTCGGGCCTGGGGTGCGGGGTCTTGTCGGGTGCGGGCTCCGGTGCCCCTCCGGGCTCGACTCCTCGGGGTCGGCGGCGTACAGGCTCTTGGTGCGTGCCCCCGGTTTTGCCGCCAATCCCCTGCGGGGACGACCCTGCACGGCCCCTCCCCACCCGGACGACACGGGTGCGGCCCGCTGCGTGCTCGCGGTTCGCGGTTCGCGGTTCGCGGTTCGCGGTTCGCGGTTCGCGGTTCGCGGTTCGCGGTTCGCGGTTCGCGGTTCGCGGTTCGCGGTTCGCGGTTCGC
>NZ_JBHWWF010000049.1:0-45376 GCF_042736455.1 Streptomyces sp. NPDC060064 | reverse complement strand
CCCGCCTCGTACACCACCGTGAAGAACGACCTGCTCACCACGGCCGCCTTCAACTCCATGTGCATGAAGGGCCGCAAGCTCCGCGAGGACGCAGGACAGCTCACCGGCGACGCCAGCGGAGACATGACCGCGGCCGCCGAAGCCGCAGGGGTCACCATCGCCCCCGTGCTGTCCGACTGCCTCACCGTCATGCGGCACAGCCCCAAGATGCACACGGCCGACCTGCTCGTCCGCCTCGAGAACATGGACGAGGACTACGGCGACTGGGATGCCGAACGCCTCGCCAAGGAGCTCGAGGACGCGGGGGTGAAGCGCACCACCAAGCAGGTCAACATCGGCGGCAAGAACCTCGCCGGATACCGCCGCGAAGACCTCGAGAACGCCGTGCCGGCCGAGCTCCTCGACGCCCGGTAGAGGGGGAGGGCACTACAACCCCCACTACGACGCCCCCCTCTGGAACCCCGCTACCCGGCGAGTGGATCTAGAGGGGGGCCTCTACCGTCGTAGACCCCCCTGTAGTGGCCCGTGACCTGCCAAGTAGTGGGGCTAGAGGGGGTGATGGCCGACCCCCGCGAAGCCTGTGAGCGGCCCCATCGAGGCGGGCGCCCATACGTCACACTGGGCGCATGGAGCCCCTGTACGCCCCGCCCGGCTACCTCACCGCCCACCAGGTCGCCAGACTGCTCGGCATCGCCCTCGGAGGCGTCCGGCAGCTCGTCCACCGCGGCCAGCTCACCCGCGCCGGCGGCAGCCCACGACAGCCCCTGTTCGCCGTCCACGACGTCACCGCCCTTGACACCAAGCGCCGCATGCGGGCTGCCGCTTGACGCGCAGGTCAGCGGGGTGTAACGATCTCGGTGTACAGCTGTGCCCAAAACCCAGCTGACCACCAGCTCATGAAGGCCCCGACCAGACGGGCGGTCGGGGTCTTCGCCGTTCCCCTGCCCCGATCACCCGACGTGCCCGATGATGTCCCCCTCATCCGCACGTCCTTGGGGGAAGCCATGCCCAGCAGCTACAGCGACATTCAGCGGGCCGTGAGCCGAGAGAAGTTCGGGATCTGGTTCGCCTGGCTGTGCGGCTGGATCATCATGCTGTTGATCGAAAACGCGACCAAGGACGTCCACATCGTCAGCGTCATCACGCAGACCCTGCTCGTCGTCCTCGGCGCCCTCTCCACGATCGCCGCAGTGACCATGACTATCCGGCTCAACCGCAAGGCTGCCGCTGCCCGCAAGGACGTCCTCGACGACCTGTAGACGGAGGTGGGCGCCCGTGGCAGGCAACCCGCGCAACGGGCGCCCCTACCGCCGACTCTGCGCCGCCGTGAAGGCCCTCGGAATGCCGTGCGCCCGCTGCGGCCACAACATCGACCCCAACCTTGACCCGCGGCACCCGATGTCGTTCACCCTCGACCACATCGTCCCGCTGTCCAAGGGCGGCAGCCTGCTCGACCCCGCCAATGCCCGCGGCATGCACCGACGCTGCAACAGCGCCAAGGGCAACCGCACAGGCCCGCAGCCGCTGCCGACGTCGCGGAGGTGGTGACCCGGTGCTGTACGTCATCAGCGGTCCGCCCGGCGCCGGCAAGTCCAGCTGGATCCGGGCCCACGCCAAGCCCACCGACATCGTCGTCGACTTCGACCTGCTCGCCCTCGCCCTCGCCGGCCCCGGCGCAGCCAACCGGAACTACAGCCGCACCCTGGAGAAGGTGGTGCACAAGGCCCGGTGGGCCGTCATCCGGGAAGCGGAGCAGCACCTCGACAAGGTCGACGTCTACCTGATCAACACCAGCCCCAGCCCCCGTGACCGCGCCAACTACCAGCGGCTCGGGGCCAAGCTCATCACCGTCGACCCCGGCCGCGACATCGTGATGCAGCGCATCAAGGACATGCGCCGGCCTGGCATGGAAGCGGTAGCCGAGCGCTGGTACAAGCGGCACAAGCGCCGGTCACCTTCAGCGATGCCTCAGGCATCACGGACATGGTGACCCACTGCATGAGGCTGTCGACGGCGGCATGTCACGCAGAGCTATCAACGTCTCGTGGGTGATCGAGAGGCGCATCCGTGCCCTCGATCATGATCGACCGACTGAGCCCGGCCATTCTTTGGTCAGGAGCACGGGCGACCCAAAAGCCCTTGTCGCTCCCGTTTTTTTGCGCGGCCGATTTGAAGATCGTTTACACCGATTCCATGATCCACTGTCGAACCGGGACGTAACGCACTGTAACCAGTCAGACCTGACGCCAAGTCACATTGCGGGACGCGACGGGCGGAGAGGTGATCATGTCAATCGCCGACGAGATCCGCGACGAGATTGATCAACTCGGTGCGGCGGAGTCCACCCCCGGCCTGGCCGCCGTCGCGATCCGGCTCGCCCAAGCGCTCGATGCCATCCCCGTGGACGAAGCCCCCACCTCTCAGGCCGTCGTGGCCGACAAGCTCACGGCCGCGATGACCAAGCTCCGCGCCTTGGCGCCGGTGAAGGAGGAGGGGGACGCGGTCCATGACATCGCTCGTCAGCGAGAGAAGCGCCGGGAAGCTGCCGCCCGAGCCGTCGGCCGGTCCGTCTGACGGTCCGCTCTACGGCGCCCAGCGCCCGCGGATCCTCGTCGCCCCGGCCACCCAGCTCTCCAGCGCCGGGCAGGAAGCGGTCGACCTGGCTGCCCGCGCCGGGCTGAAGCTGGATCCGTGGCAGCAGTTCGTCCTCGACCTGGCCATGGCGGAGAACGCCGAGGGTAAGTGGGCGGCCGAAGAGGTCGCGATCAACCTTCCGCGCCAGAACGGCAAGGGCGCGGTCATCGAAGCGCGCGTCCTGTGGGGCCTGTTCATCGGCGGCGAGAAGCAGATCCTGCTGAGCGCGCACGAGTTCAAGACGGCCATGAGCGCGATGAAGCGAATCGAGCGTCTGATCCGTGGGTGCTCTGACCTGCATAAACGCGTGAAGCACTACCACAGGACGGTCGGCCGTGAGGGTATCGAGCTGCACGACGGGCGCGAGCTGCGGTACATCGCCCGCTCCAGCGGCTCCGGTCGTGGCTTCACCGCCGACTGCGTGATCATGGATGAGTGCATGGTGCTCGGTGACGACGCCATGGCGGCGCTCGCCCCGACGTCGGACGCCGTCGACAACAGCCAGCTCTGGTACCTGGGCAGCGCCGGCATCGGTCACCCCTCGGTGCAGCTGGGCAGGCTGAGGCAGCGGGCGCTGTCCGCGCTGGAGACTGGCGTGCCGGATCCGTCGCTGGCGTACATGGAGTGGTCGATCGACCCGCACGTGGACGAGTGCCAGCCCGGGTGCACGGAGCATGACGATGTCGACTCGGTCGCCTCGCTGCTGAAGTCGAACCCCGCGGTTGGCTACCGGCTGCAGGTCGAGAAGTCACTGAACCGGCGTCTGACGCTGGGCAATGCCCTGTACTCCCGTGAGCGGCTCGGTGTCGGCACCTATCCGGCGGATGCGGCCGAGACGTGGCAGGTCATCGGCGAGGACGCGTGGCGGGCGCTGGCCGACGCCAAGTCCTGCCCGGAGGGTGCGGTCGCGTTCGCGATCGACATGACGCCTGAGCGGTCGCATGCGGCGATCGCGGTGGCGGGGGCGTGGCGGGGCGGTACGCATGTCGAGGTGGTTGACCACCGGCCCGGTACGGGCTGGCTGATCGAGCGGGCGAAGGATCTGCACGCGAAGCACAAGCCGCGCGTGTGGGTCGTGGATGCGGGCGGCCCGGCCGGCTCGCTGATCGTGGACCTGGCCGAGGCGCTGGGTGTGGAGATCGTCAGCCCGAAGACGCGCGAAGTCGCGCAGGCCACTGGCCAGTTCTACGACGCGGTCATCGAGCAGTCGCTGTCGCACATCGACCAGGCGCCCCTGGCTACGGCCCTGGCGGGCGCACAGAAGCGTTCCCTGGGCGAGGCGTGGGCGTGGGCACGCCGGAGCGCGGGCGTGGACATCAGCCCGCTGGTGGCCGCGACGCTCGCCAAATGGGGGCTGGGCGCCGAGGTCGAGGACGCGGTCGACCCGATGGACAACATCTATTGAGAGGGGCCCGCATGGACAGGGCAAAGCTGGTGGGCGCCCTCGCCGCGGCGGCCGGCTGGGTGGTCGCGAAGACGCCGGGTGTTGCTGGCGCTGTGCTGATCTCGGCAGCGGGCTGGCTGGTGTACGAGCCGGCGGGGCTGGCCCTGGCCGGGGCGTTCTGCCTGGCGGCCGACTGGAGGAACCGATGAGCCTGTTCTTCCCCGGCCGTGAGAAGCGGGCGCCGTTCGCCGAGCCGGAGATCCCGCGCAACTCTGCGACCGGTTCCACGTTCGCCAGCATCAACCTGTCCCGCAGTGAGGCGAGCCTGCAGAAGGTCGCTGTATGGGCCGCCACGGACCTGGTGTCCAGCCTGGTGTCCACGCTGCCGATCGACGTCTACGAGGGCGAGGGCAAGGCCAGGAAGCCGGTGCCCAAGCCTGCTGTGCTGACCGACCCGGCGGGCGACGGCTACGGCATCGGCGACTGGCTGTACCAGTACAAGATGTCGCTGCTGCTGCGCGGCAACGCCTACGGCCGCACCGCCGAACGCGACCGGCTCGGGAACCCGACACAGATCGTGCTCTACCACCCCGACGAAGTGCAGGGCTGGCGCGATGAGAAGGACGGCCTGCCCCGCTGGCGCGTCTGCGGCAAGGACGTGCCCGCGGATGAGATGTGGCACCAGCGCGCGTACTCGGTCGCCGGGCGGCTGCTCGGCCTGTCGCCGGTGCAGCATCACGCCATGACGATCGGGCAGGGCCTGGCTGCTGCCCGCTTCGGCATGCAGTGGTTCGAGGACGGGGCGCACCCCTCGGGGATGCTCACCAACGATTCGGCCCTGGACCCGAAGCAGGCCCGTACCGCGAAGGACCGGTTCATGTCCTCGATGCGCGGGACGCGTGAGCCGGTCGTCCTCGGCCAGGGCTGGAAGTACCAGGCGATCCAGGTAGCGGCGAACGAGTCGCAGTTCCTCGAGACGCAGAAGTACACGTCCGCGGAGTGCGCCCGCATCTACGGGCCGGGCATGCCGGAGATCCTCGGCTACGAGACCGGCGGGTCGATGACCTATGCCAACGTCGAGCAGCGGTCACTGGACCTGCTGACCTACTCGCTCGACCGGTGGCTGGTGCGCGGCGAGCGGATGTTCACGGGCTTGCTGCCCGAGGGGCAGTACGTGAAGTTCAACCGGTCGGCCCTGGCCCGCACGGACTTGCTGACCCGCTACCGGGCGCACGCGATCGCGCTCCGCAACAGGTTCAAGGTCGTCAACGAGGTGCGTGACGACGAGGACATGCAGCCCGTCGACTGGGGCGATGAGCCCAACGAGCTCGGCCCGCCGGGGCCGGAAGAGGCCATCAAGTGAAGGGGGCGCGATGAGCGTCAAGAGCGACCGGGCCAAGACGTCCGGGATCGTGCGGCGCGCGTTCCCGGTCCAGCTCGAGGTCCGCGCCAAGCAGGGCAAGTCGGGGGTCTCAACCGTCGAGGGCTACGCCTCGGTGACCGAGGCCCCGTTCGAGATGTGGGACTGGCTCGGCCCGTACTCCGAGGTGGTCCGCACGGGCGCGTTCGCCAAGACCCTGTCCGAGACGCCGCAGGTGCAGCTGCTGCTGAACCATGGCGGCCTCGCGATGGCGTACACGCAGGCCGGCTCTCTGCGCCTGTCGGAGGACACCACGGGCCTGCACATGGAGGCCGACGTCAACACCAAGCGGTCCGACGTCAACGACATGCTGCTCGCCCTCGAGGAGGGCAGCGTGGACGAGATGTCGTTCGCGTTCCGGGTGACCCGGCAGCAGTGGTCCCCGGACTACGACCAGCGCGACATCCTCGAAGTCGACTTGCACCGCGGTGACGTGAGCGTCGTGAACTTCGGTGCCAACCCCGCCACGACCGTGGCGCCCGCGATGCGGAGCGCCGACTTCGACCGCCTCGACGAGGCGGACGCACGGGCGCTGTATGAGCGTCTGCAGCGGCGACTGCAGCCCGCCCCCCAGGCGGACCGGCACCCGCTGTCCCTGTACCAGGCACAGGCCGAGGCACTCGCCCTGTAGCCGTTTCCGCCTGCATCACCTGACGCGCCGGAGTCCACGCCGGAGCGCTGCTCACGCATGCCGTGACGGCGCCACCACCTGGACCACCACCCGAACGGATCCGCAGGCGCGACCCATCACCACCCCAACCATGAAGGGAGCGAGCCATGCTCGCCTACCTGCGTAAGCAGATGACGGCCGCGCTCGAAGCCCGGGCCGCGCTGAAGACCGAGATGGACTCCGTCCTCACCGCGCCCACGGCTGAGAACCGCAGCCTCAACGACGACGAGGTCGCCAAGTTCAACGAGAAGCGCGACGGGCTCAAGGCGAAGGACATCGAGATCGAGGAGTACCGCACGAAGATTGCGGACCTCGAAGGAGACGAGCAGCGGGAGCAGCGCGCCGCGCAGGTGCTCGCCGAGCACCAGCAGGCGGGCGAGCGCCGCGAGCGGGTGCAGGTCATCTCTGAGCCGGAGACGTACCGCAAGGGCGGACAGACCTCGTACTTCCGCGACCTGTTCCGCGCCCAGGTCAAGGGCAACCGGGAGTCGATCGAGCGACTGGCCCGCAACGACCGCGAGGTCCAGGAGCAGCGGGCACTCACCACGACCGACGGCGCCGGCGGCGAGTTCGTCCCGCCGCTGTGGATGGTCCAGGACTATGTCGCCCTGGCCCGCGCCGGCCGGGTTGCCGCGGACCGTGTCCGGCCGCAGCCGCTGCCGCCCGGCACCGACACGATCAGCCTGCCGAAGGTCGCGACCGGCACGTCCACCGCGGAGCAGGCGACGCAGAACACCGCCGTGTCCGACACGGACGCGACCACGTCCAGCGTCTCGGCCGCCGTGACCACGATCGCCGGTAAGCAGGTCGTCGCGCAGCAGCTGCTCGACCAGTCGCCCATCAACATGGACGCCATCCTGCTGGCGGACCTGGCCGCGGACTACGCCGTCAGGCTCGACACGTTCGTCCTCACGAACAACGCGGCGAACAAGCGCGGTCTGCTCAGCGTGACCGGCCTGAACGCCATCACGTACACCGACGCCACCCCGACCGTGGGCGAGCTGTACCCGAAGGTCGCGGACGGCATCCAGCAGATCCACACCGGCCGGTTCATGCCGGCCGACACGATCCTGATGCACCCGCGCCGGTGGGCCTGGTTCACCGCGCAGGTCGACACCGCTGGCCGCCCGCTGGTCGTGCCGGTGGCGAACATGCCGCAGAACGTCCTGGCCGCCATGGGAGACGTGATCTCCGAAGGGTTCGTCGGAACGCTGCAGGGCCTGCCCGTCTACGTCGACCCGAACATCCCGGTGAACCTGGGCGCGGGCACGAACGAGGACCGCATCATCATCCTGCGCTCGGACGACGTGATCCTCTTCGAGGGCACTCCGCGGTCCGAGGCGTTCCGGGAGACGAAGGCCGACCAGCTGTCCGTGCTGCTGCGGTTCTTCAACTACGCGGCGCTGCACTCGGAGCGGTACCCGAAGTCCATCTCGGTCATCGCCGGTACCGGCCTGATCACCCCGACGTTCTGACCCGCCCCGGATGACGGGCAGCTGCGCGCTGCCCGTCATCCGCAGGAAGGAGGCACATCGTGTCCGCACGGCAGACAGCAGCGAAGAAGGCTGCGGCCGCACCCACCAAGCCCGAAGAGCAGGAGCCCGCGCAGGAGCCTGCCGCACCCGAGCCCGAGGCGCCCGCGCCGGACCAGGCCTACGTGGACGCGCTGCAGCGCGAGCGCGAGGGCTACGTCCGCTACGACCGCACCGACCGGCTCAAGGACGTGGACGCGGAACTGAACAGGCTGGGCGCCCCGCTGGAGCGCGCGGTCACCCGGCCGCCCGAGACCGCCTGACCGAGGGGGCATCGTGGCACTGCTCACCCTGGCCGAGGCCAAGGCCCAGCTCGACATCGACACGACCACGTCCGACACCGAGCTGCAGGCGTACATCGACGCGCTGACCCCGGTCATTGAGCGGTTCACGGGCCCGGTGGAGAACCGGTCGGTGACCGAGACGGTGAGCGGCCGCGGCACCATGCTGGCCCTGGCTCAGGTGCCGGCCGTGTCCCTCGCCTCGGTCACGCCGGTCCTGAACGGCGGGCTGGCCATCGACGTGGGGGACCTGGTGCTGGACGGCGACGCGGGCATCGTCCGCCGTCTGGACGGCGGCACGTTCTACGGCGGGCCGTGGATCTTCGTCTACACAGCCGGACGGGGCAGCGTCTCGCCCACCATCAACCTCGCCGCGCGGATCCTGCTGCAGCACCTGTGGAGCACGCAGTACGGGGCAGCCCGCGGCAACGTCGGCGGGGCCAGCGACTACAGCGTCTCGGAGCCCGTGGCGGGCTGGGGCTACGCGGTGCCCAACCGGGTGCTGCAGCTGCTCGAGCCGTTCAAGGTTCCGCCGGGGGTGGCGTAGATGGCGACCACCTCGCGCGTGCCTGCTGCGGTCGATGCGCTGCTCGCGATCCTGCGGGCCGTCCCGGCGCTCGAGGCCGTGCACATCGTGGACGGGCCGCCGTCCGTGAACCTCACCGAGCGGCAGCGGATCTATGTCGGGTGGCAGCCGTCGGGTGAGGCCTCGGTCGCGCTGACACAGGACTTCGCCGCGGCGGGCGCCCGGACTCGGGACGAAGCTTTCGAGATCTTCTGCTACGCCGAAAGCCGCGGCGGCGACAAGGACATGGCGCTGCAGCGCACGCGCGTCTTCGAGCTGGTCGCCGCGGTCGAGACGGCACTCCGTGCGACGGACCTGGCGCCCGAGGCTCCGACCCTGAACGGAACGGTCCTGTGGTCGCACATCACCGCAGGCAACCTCACGCAGCAGCAGGACCAGGGCGCCCTCACCGGGCTGGACTTCACCATCACCTGCCGCGCCCGCATCTGACGAACACCCCACCCCAGTCAAGGAGTAGCCATGGCGCGCGTGCGCTTCATCGGCCCGGAGCCGGTCACCGTGCCGGAGCTCGGGTCACGAGAGGTCCAGCCGGACGAGGTCGTACAGGTCCCGGACGAGCGGTTCGAGGGCTACGTCTGCCAGGTGCAGACGTGGGAGTCGGTAGAGGAGCCGGGCGGCAGCGCCACGGCGAAGAAGACCGCGGCCAAGAGCGCGTCGCAGAAGGAGGGCTGACCCATGGCTATCGGATCCGGTCTCGGCGCACAGCTCGGCATTGCGGCCGAGTCGACGTATGGCACCTACGTGGCGCCGACGAAGTTCCCCGAGTTCTCGAAGGAAAGCCTCGTCTTGAAGAAGACGACGGCGCAGTCCGCGGGAATCGCTGCCGGGCGGCTGATGCCGCTCTCGACGCGCCGCGTGCTGACGCAGAAGGAGGTGGCCGGCGGGATCGACCTCGAGGTGCCCAACAAGTCCTTCGGGCTGATCCTGCAGGCCCTCATGGGTACGACGGTCACGCCGGTGCAGCAGGCGGCGACCGCGGCCTACCTGCAGACGCACACCCTCGCCGACAACTTCGGCAAAAGCCTCACGATCCAGAAGGGTGTGCCGCTGACCAGCGGCACGGTGACCCGCAAGAACTTCCTGGGCTGCAAGGTCATCTCAGCTGAGTTCAGCTGCGAGGTCGGCGGGATGCTGACCTGCTCGCTGGAGATCGACGGCAAGGACTGTGAGGAAACCTCGGTCCTGGCTGCCGCCAGCTACCCGACCATGAGCCCGTTCCACTTCGGGCAGATGGCGCTCAAGACCGGGACGTTCGGCGCGGAGACGGCGCTGGACGGTGTGCGCAAGGTCAGCGTGAAGATCGAGCGCCCGGCGGCCGTCGACCGGTTCTACGCGAACCAGAGCGCCCTGAAGAAGGAGCCCATCCTCAACGACTTGACCAAGATCACCGGTTCGCTGGAGATGGACTACGTCGCCACCACGGTCGACGACCTGCACACCACCGACGGGGCGACGAGTCTCGTGTGGGAGTTCGTCGGCCCGAACATCGCCAGCACGTACTTCGAGACGTTCCGCATCAAGCTCCCCGCCATCAAGATCGACGACGCTCCGCCGACCGTCGAAGGCTTCGACGTCGTGCGCCCCAAGTTCTCCTTCACCGCCCTGTACGACGGGACCAACCTGACCGCCATCGAGTACATGGCCACCGACGTAACGCTCTGACGGAGGTGGCGCCGTGACGCGGTCCGTACAGATCATCGGCACCGGGCAGTTGCTGGAGCTGAGCAGGCGCCTCAAGGCGGCGGGCGGGCCGCGGCTCAAGGCGAACTTCGCCCGGAGGATCCGGCACGCTGCCGAGCCGCTGGCGACGGGCATGCAGCAGACCATCCGCAGCCTGCCCATCAAGGCCGACCCCCGTAAGGCCGGCAAGCGCGGCGGCCCGTCCCCGACGACGCGGCCGCTGCGGGCGACGGTCGCCGGCGCTGTCCGCACCAGCATCCGCACCTCGGGCAATCCCGGCGCCCGCGTATGGATCGACCGGGCCTCGCTGCCGCTCGACCTGCGGGACATGCCCTCGACCATGAACAGCGCCAACGGCCGGATCCGGCATCAGGTGTTCGGCAACAGGAAGCGCTGGCACAACAACTGGACGACACCGCTGTGGTGGGAGAAGACCGTCCGCGCGCACCAGCCGCGCATGGAACGCGAAGTCGCCCGCGTCGTCGACGACGTCAAGAACGACCTCAGCTAGGAGAACCCCTTGTACATCGTCTACACGCCTGCGGGCGGTGAGCCCGAGCAGTACAACGCCCGGACGCTGCTGGTGTCCGAGGCGTCGATCGTGGAGCGGACCATCGACCGGAAGTGGCCCGCCATCAAGGAGGGCCTGGCCGAGGACGATCTCGACGCGATGCGCGGGGTGGCGTGGGTCCTCAAGAAGCGGAGCAATCCCACCCTCAGGTTCGGGGAGTTCGACCCCGGCATCGAGGAGCTGGCCACTCGTCTCGACAAGGACGAGATCGAGAACTACGTGGCCGAGGCTGTCGCCATCGCCAGGATGAACCCGGACGTGACCGGCGAGGCCATCGCCGGCGCGCTGCAGCACCTGCCCGGCGTGTCCATGGACCCGGCGCACGCCGAAGCCGTCATCAAGGAAATGACGGAGGACCCAAAAGGCGAGGCCGCCCCCGAGGCGACGGAGCCGGCCGACGCGGCGACCAGCCCGAGCACGGCATTGCAGAGCGGCGACACCACTACCTCGGACTCTTCGGGCACCTCCAGCACCTCGGACCCCGAGATGTCGACGCCCTGACCGTCGCCGACTTCGACGTACTCATCGCCTGGATGGATGCCCACCTGGCCCAGCAGTCCGGAGGTGAGCAGTCATGAGCTCGACGACGATGAACTTCATCCTCGAGGGCAGGGACCGGCTGTCGGATGTCCTGAACCGCGCGGGCGACTCGGCGATCGTGCTGCACAGTCGGCTCAAGGACACCGAGGACCACGGCGCCAAGGCCATCGAAGGCCTGAAGAAGACAGCGCTGTCGCTGGCCCCGGCCATCATCCCGGCCGCTGCGGCCATGGCTCCGCTGGTCGCGTCGACTGCGGCCGCGGGTGTGGCTGTGGCCGCCTACGGTGCGGCACTGGGCCCGCAGATCGCCGCCATGGCCGATGCGTCGCAGGCGGAGAAGAAGTACACCGACGCGGTCGAGAAGTCGGGAGCAGGTTCCAAGGAAGCGGTCGCCGCCCACGAGGCGTACCGGCAGACAATGGCGAAACTGCCGCCGGCCACGCGTACCGCGGCCGCCGCCCTGTCGGTCCTGAAAGACCAGTACAAGAGCTGGAGTGACGGCCTCGCCAAAGACACCATGGGCCCGGTCACCAAGGGCATGGCCATCTTCGGCGCGCTGCTGCCGAAGCTGACGCCACTGGTGAAGGGCACGTCGGCAGAGCTCGACCGGATGATGACGCTCGTCGGCGGAGGGATGGCCTCGCCCGGAGTGGACCGGCTCATCAAGCAGTTCACCGGGTTCTCGACGGGTGTCCTGCAGAGCGCGAACAACGGCCTGGTCCACTTCATGCGGACGCTCGACACGGGCAAGGTCGGCGGCGGCCTCAGCCAGTTCATGGACTACGCCCGCGCACAGGGTCCTCTGGTCGGCAACACCCTGAAGAACATCGGCCAAGCGCTGATGAACCTCATGAAAGCCGGATCCGACGTGGGCGTCGGGATGCTGCAAGCCGTGAACGTCCTGGCCAAGCTGGTGGCCGCGGTACCGCCCGGTGTCATCACCGTGCTGCTGCAGCTGTCGGTAGCGATGCGCGTCGCGAAGCTGGCAGCGATCGGACTGGGCGCAAGCCGTGCCGCGATCGCGGCATTCGGCGGACAGTTGGTCGTCATGCGCACCGCAGCCGGCGGTGCGTCGGGCGGACTGGCCTCCTTCACCGCGGCGATCGGCGCCATGTCGCGTGGGGCGAAGGTCGCGCTGGCGGGCACGGCTATCGGCCTGCTCGTCATCGCCATCTCCGAGCTGGCGAACATCGGCAAGCGCGCACCAACGGACCTGGACCGGATGACCACTTCGCTCGGCCAGTTCGGCCAGTCGGGCAAGCTGTCCGGCGAGGCGGCGAAGGTTCTCGGCTCGGACTTCAAGGAGTTCGACGAGGCATTGAGAGGGATGGCCCGCCCGGACGAGCTGGCTCAGATCCAGCAGGGCATCACCCACTTCTTCGGCATGGACAGCACGCCTGTCAAAGAGTGGAAGGGCGTCCTCGACGACGTCGACAAGTCCCTTGCGAACATGGTCAAGTCCGGCAACACCGAGCTCGCTGCCGCAGCCTTCGATCAACTCGCGGCGCGTGCGAAGAGCCAGGGCATGACCACTGCCGAGCTGAACAAGGAGCTCGGCGACTACCGCAGCGCGCTGGCCGATCAAGCGTTCGCGCAGCAGCTCGCCGCCCAGTCGATGGGTCTGTTCGGCACGCAGGCCGTTGGGGTGCAGAAGAAGCTGGACGCGCAGAAGCAGAGCGCGGACGGGCTCGCCCAGTCCATCAATGCCCTGACTGCTGCGACGCTCGCGGCTCGCGGCGACATGCGCAGCCTTGAGGAATCCATTGATGCCGCTGACGCGGCGGCGAAGAAGAACGGCAAGACGCTCGACATCAACACGGAGAAGGGACGCGCCAACTCCGCCGCCCTCGATGCGATCGCCGGATCGACGATCAAGGGGGCCGTGTCCGCCAGGGCGAACGGTGCTGCCTGGTCGACCGTCAACGGCATCTACGACCGCGGCTACAACGCGATGGTCAAGGCCGCGATGGCCATGGGCCTGGACGAGACCGCGGCCCGGAAGCTCGCCTCGCAGATCCTGAAGACGCCGGACAAGACGGCTCGCCTCAAGGGCAACATGGAGGACCTGCAGGCCAAGCTGAACAACGCCAAGGCGCAGCTGAAGAGGGTTCCGGACTCGCGCAAGGCGGCGATCCGGGGCGAGATCTCCGACCTTCAGTTCAAGATCGCGCAGGCGAAGTACGCCCTCAGCAATCTCGACAAGGACTACACGATCACCCTGCACTACCGGACGACCGGCTCTCCCTACCGGCCTTCGGGTGGGCGGGAGATGGCGACGGGCGGCCTGGTCGGATTCCCCAGCGGCGGCCCCGTCCGCGGCCCGGGAACCGGCACGTCGGACAGCATCCTGACCCGGCTGTCCAACGGCGAGTACGTCATCCCGGCCGAGCGTGTCGATCAGTACGGCCTCGGCCTGTTCGACGCGATCCGGTCCGGTCGGCTCGGCATGTCCAAGCCCGCACCCCGGCCGATGGCTGCGACCCTCCCGGCTGCTCCTGGCCGGGCTGCAGGCAGGGGTGGGACCACCACAGTGATCCATAACGAGATCCACATCCACGACGCCATCGACACCACGGCGGTCGGCCAGAAGCTCGAGACGATTTTCGCGAAGTACCAGCGCGATCGGGGCGGGGCTCCCCTCAACTTCAAGACCAAGGGGTGACGGGATGACGCGGCTGGTGGTGGAAGTGGGGTTCGGGTCGACGCTGTCCACCCCGGCCGCGTCGATCACGTGGACGGACATTACGCAGTACGTCGACATCAACAGCGCCGCGGTCACCATCAGCCGGGGCGCGCAGGACGAGCAGTCCGAAACTCAGATGGGCAGCGCGTCGCTGACCTTGGACAACAGCACCGGGCGGTTCACCGCCGGCCTCGCGTCGGGGGCGTACTACCCGAACGTCAAGAAGAACGTGCCGTGCCGGATCAGGGTCATCAGCACCGCGAAGAACCTGCTGCCCAACCCCTCGTTCGAGAGCGGCGTCACGGCGTGGATCAGCTCGGACACCCCGACCCGCGCCACCTCGACGACGCACGTGCAGCACGGCACGCAGGCGATGCTCATCACCTGGGGCGCCGTCGCATCCCAGACGATGACGTCGCCGCTGATCCAGGGCCTGAACATCGGCAGCCGCTACACGTTCTCCGCCTACGTGTGGGTCCCGACGGGCGATGCTCCGGTGCGGCTGACCGTGGCGGACGTGACGACCGGTTCACAGAACACCGTCTTCGACGCCTTCCAGCGGCTGACCGTTTCGTGGACGGCGACGTCGACGACGCATCAGGTGCGGGTCGGGGCGATCGGCACACCGGTCGCCGGGGACGTGGTGTGGGTCGACGCGGGTCAGATCGAAGAGGCCAGCTCGGCGACCACGTTCGACTCGGACGGCCCGCAGGATCACGAGCGGATCTATGGCGGGGTGAACGCGTGGCCGACGACGTGGAAAGGCCTGTACTCCACCGCGGCCATCACGATCTCGGACGTGTTCAAGCCGCTGGCGAAGCCGAGCCTGCAGACGATGCTCACCGAGGAAGTGCTGCTCGATGACCCGCTGGGCTACTACCCGCTCACCGAGCCCTCGGACTCGACCAGCGCCGGTGACCTGTCCGGCACGACGGCCGGCCCGCTGAGCACTGTGGCGATCGGCTCGGGCGGGGAGCTGGCGTTCGCCGCCAGTGATGCGGGACCGGACGGACAGGGTGCGCTCACCCTCACCCCGGCCACGATCAGCAACGGCAAGTTCCTGACCGGCGACCTGGGCGGCGACTTCGAGAGCTCGTCTTCGGCGGCGTTCGTCTTTGCCGAATGCTGGTTCTCCACCACCACCGTCAGCCGCGTCATCTTCGGCCTGACCTCCACCGACAACCGCTATCAGCTCGTGTTCAGCCTTAGCGTCGGCGGGCTGCTCACGATCGAGTCGACCAACACCGGCGCGGCCCTGACCTCCTCATCGCCCGCCACGGGCAACCTCGCGAACGGTACCCAGCACCACTTCGTGTACGACGAAGAGGCACAGCTCGTGTGGGTTGACGGCGTCTCCTACACGGTCGGCGTGGACATCGTGTCCCGGCTGCGGCTCCTGACGGTCGGCGCGTTCACGAACTCCCGCCTGTGGTCCGGCAGCATCTCCCACCTCGCCCTGTACGCGCCTGGCCCGAGCGGCGACATCACCCAGTACACCGGCCACTACACGACCGGCACCACCGGGCACGTGGGCGAGACCGCCGCCACGCGTGCATCCCGTATCGCCTCCTATGTGGGCGCCACCGTCACCGCGGTGGGGTCGGCGTTCTCGGGCATCGCCTCGCAGGCCGCGCTCGGATCCTCGCCGCTGCAGCACCTGCAGGAAGTGGCGCAGACCGAGGGCGGCGTACTCCTCGCGGCACGGGACAGCGCCGGCCTGATCCTGCAGAGCCGCGACCTCCGGTACAACCCGACCGCCGCTATCTCGCTCGCCCACCCGGACACCGACACCGACAGCGTCGCGTTCGACGACGACGACCAGAAGCTGTGCAACATCGTCATCGGCAGCCGGCCGGGCGGCGCCACGCAGCGGGTCATCAATCAGGCCAGCCGCGACACCTACGGTCCCTACGAGAAACAGCTGACGCTCCTCAAGACGACGGACGCCGAGCTGGTCGACGCGGCGCAGTGGACGGTGAACAGGTTCGCGGACCCGCCGCCTGAGATGAGGCAGCTGCCGCTCGAGGCGTACACCCTGCCGCTCGCCACGTACCGGGCACTCCTGGACGCGGACGTGTCCACCGTCTTCGGCGTGACCGGCCTGCCGGCCCAAGCCCCGGCATCGGCCACGACGGTGACCGTTGAGGGCTACAGCGAGACGATCAAGAACAGGCAGCACCTCATCAACTTCCGCGTCTCCCGTACCGACACGGCCACGGTGTGGGTCCTCAACGACAGCACGTACTCGGTGCTCGGCACCTCGTCGCGCCTGGCCTATTGAGAGGGGGGACGATGGCCCGTCTTGAACAGCGGCCGCGCCGCACGGTGCGCCGGGCGGAAGACTTCTACTCGCCACCGCCGCAGGAGCCCGCGAACGCGTGGGACCTCCTGCAACCAGCGGAGCGCGTGATCGCCTACATGGAGCGGGTGCAGCAGCGGCGCCTGCCTCGCCCCCAAGGCGTGCTGCCGGGCGAGGTACTCATCGCCCGCATCGACGCCGGGCGTTGGGTGGCGCAGTGCCCGCACTGCTCGTCCGCACAGGTCGTGACGCCCGACGATCCGCGCATGTGGTGCGTCGAGTGCCTGCCCGACGGCTGGTCCAGGGTGAGGTTCCCCGCCGACCCGGCCGCCACCGAGGCGACTGTCGAGGGCCAGCCCACACGAGAGCGGTTCTGGTGGGCGGACGACGACACGGCCTGGAACCGGCGCCGCCCACGACAGCCGCTGACGCGGAAGCAGCAGCGGGCCGCAGCAGCCCGGGACGTGGACAACCCGCCCGCACCTGCCGAGGAACCCCCACCCGTCGAACCGGAGGTGTGACCGATGCCCCTGGCAACGCCCCGCACATGGGTCGTCGGTGAGGTTGTCACCGCGGCCGAACTCAACGCCGAGATCCGCGACCAGATGAACGCGCTGATCGCGGACAATGCCAGCGTCCACAAGACCGCCGACGAATCCGTGACCAGCTCGGCGACCCTGCAGAACGACAACCATCTGTTGGTCAGCGTCCTGGCGAACGCCGAATACGAGATCGTCCTGAGGATGTGCGCCAACGGCTCCGCCTCGGGCGACATCAAACTGGCGTGGACCGTCCCCGCCGGATCGACGTCACAGCGGTTCTGTCGCGGGCCCGACACGTCGTCCGCCGGTAGCAGCGCGGCCACGACGGTGCGGTCGAACGGCCTGACCGACGGGCACGCAACGGCAATCAACTACGGGGTGTTCTCGACCTCGCAGCAGTCCTTCATCGAGGAGATTCTCTACATCTCCACCGGTGGGACGGCTGGCACGGTTCAGCTCCAGTGGGCGCAGAACGTCATCGACGCGACGGCCACCACGGTCGAGGCGGGGTCGTACATGACGGTGATCCGCAAGGCCTGACCTGACCTGCCCCAACACTCGCCCCGCCAGCTGGTCGGGGCTTCTCTCATGTCCGGAGACTTCATGAACCAGGCTGGCTACCAGCTCTCCCCCGACCTGCCCGAGGAGATGCGGCCTTGGCGTGACCGGCCCGTCGCGTGGGAGAACGCCTCTCCCAGCAGCGGCGCGTACCGGCTCAACGCGGATGGCGTATACCTGTACTACCCGGGCGGCGGGAGTACCGGCTACGACCACCCTGTCGGCCAGTGCCAGTTCGGGCTGGGCTGCATTGCCAGCTACCGCACCGAGACCGACCCCGCACGCAAGGCTCTGTTCCTGACCCGGGCGAAGGCGCAGGCCGACCGGCTCATAGCCCGCCGTTTCGAGGATCGCAGCGCCTGGTGGTTCCCCTACGGCTTCGACTTCACCCACACCGTGCACTCCGGCGTCTCCTACAAGGCGCCCTGGTACTCGGGCATGGCGCAGGGCGAGGCCATCAGCCTGTTTGTGCAGCTCGCCGAACTCGACGCGCTCACCGACGACGAGCGGGCCGCGTACCTAGCGGCGGCCGATGCGGCGTTCGCATCGCTGCAGGTCGTCGACGACGGCTACCCGTGGGCCACCAACGTGGACAGCGCCGGATATCTGTGGATCCAGGAGTACCCGGGCGCGGAGCCGGGCGCCGGGGACTACACGTACAACGGGATGATCTACGCGATGTTCGGCGTCTGGGACTACTACCAGGCGACCAGCAGCCCAGAGGCCGCAGCCCTGTACGACGCGTGCGCAACCACCATCGCCCGCTATTGGCCGCTGTTGCGGAACGCGAAGTGGTGCAGCTTCTACTGCCAGACGCACCGCATCCCGGCGTACACCTATCACCAGCACCACATCGAGCTGTTCGGCCAGTTGAACTGGCAGACCTCGAGCCCGGACTTCGCCGACCATGTGGACCGGCTCGTCGACGACTACCCGGCGCCCGGAGTCGCGGGCACGGTGGCGTTCGAGGCTGGCTCGCACGTGCTGTACCAGTTCGACACCGCGGCCAGCGGTGGTTGGGTATCAGGCAAGGGTGACGCACTGCTCGAGTCGAAGGGCGTCACGTTCGCCCAGGACACGCAGGCGCCCGCGTCGATGCGGCGCCGGATCCAGGGCCGCGGCATCTACTACCTGATCAGCGCGGGCGCGTATGCGGGCTGGTGGGTCGGGGAGTCCTGGTCCAAGGCGTACCTCCTTGGCGAGCATCTGACGACCGTCTACCGGCCGACGCGCACGGTCACGTTCCCCGGCGGCAGCGTGCCGGTCGACACGTACCGCGTCGCGGCCGACGGCACCGTACTGAGCGTCAAGACCGTCGCCTTCGCCAACCCGTCGAACGCACCGACCGACAGGCGGGCGATCGTCAACGGCCGGCCCATGTTCCAGATCACCGCGGGCGGACTCACCGGCTACTGGGTCCCGGCTGGCTCCGTCACCATCGACGCCGAGCCCGCCGTGGGGTGAGCCGCCCACCCAGCCGCAACACCGCAGCCCCGCCCGTTGGCCGGGGCCTTTTCTATGCCCGGACTTGGAGGGCTCATGGCCGAACCGATGACCGCTGACCGACTGATAAAGGCACTACGCGACGAGGGCCTGCGGGTGCAGGAGCACGCCGGCTGGCGCACCCACAACCGCAACCACAAGGGCCCGTTCGGTCCGATGCACGGCGTGATGATCCACCACACCGTGACCTCGGGCACCACGAGCTCGGTGGAGCTCTGCTACAACGGCCACTCCGAGCTGCCCGGCCCGCTCTGCCATGGCGTCATCGACAAGGAAGGCGTCGTCCACCTCGTCGGCAACGGCCGCACGAATCATGCGGGTCTCGGCGACGACGACGTGCTGCGCGCCGTCATCGACGAGCAGCCGCTGCCGCCGGACAACGAAGCGAACACCGACGGCAACCGCCACTTCTACGGCTTCGAGTGCATCAACCTCGGCAACGGCGCCGACCCGTGGCCAGCCGTCCAGCTCGAGGCGATCGAGCGGGCGGCGGCCGCGATCTGCCGGGCGCACGGCTGGACGTACCGCTCGGTCGTCGGCCACCTCGAGTGGCAGCCCGGCAAGGTCGACCCCCGCGGGTTCGGCATGGACTGGCTGCGTGGCCAGATCGCCGACCGGCTGAAGGCGACCATGCCCAAGCCGCCCGCCAAGCCGCCGACCCCGAAGCCGGCCGTGAAGTACGAGCCGTTCCCCGGGGCGGCGTTCTTCCACTCCGGACGTCGCAGCCCGGTCATTGCCGCGATGCACAAGCGGCTCGTCGCCGAAGGCTGCGGGCGTTACAAGTCCTCGGCCAACAGCGACGTGTGGGGCAGTGGCGACGAACTGTCCTACGCCGCCTGGCAGCGCAAGCTCGGATACACGGGCGGCGCCGCAGACGGAACCCCCGGCAAGACCTCCTGGGACAAGCTCCACGTCCCCAACGTCTGACCCCTCCTGAAGAAACGGATCACTGTCATGGCTGCACCTGTTGAGAAGAAGGTCACCGCGGGGACCGTGGCGACGTACCTCGCGTCGACCGGTCTCCTCGCGATCCTCGCCGCGGCGAAGGACAACGCCGAGCTCGTCGGCTTCCTGCCCGACGCCCTGGCCCCGTTCATCCTCGCGATCGTGCCCACGGCGATCGCGTTCGTCTCGGGCTGGGCGGCGAAGCACAGCCCGCGCATCCACGCCTGATCTGATCGGAGCAAGCCGTGGCCGATGAGCCGTCGATGTCGAACGGGGAGCTCGGGCGGCTCATCCAATCCCTGCGCGAGGACATGCGCGAGGACATGGGGCAGCTCAACGCCCGCCTCGACAAGGTCGTCCCGGTGGACGTCTACACCATCGAGAAGACCACGATCACCGAGCGTGTCACGGCGTTGGAGACGCATCGGGAGAAGGATGCCGAGCGCCTGGTGGCGACCCGCCGATGGATGCTCGGAGTCGTCATCACCGTGGTCGTGGCCGTGCTGCCGTACCTGGCAACGATCGTGAGGGGGGCGGCGGCTTGAAGCGGCGAACCAATGAACCGAGGCGGTCCTGGCCGGGCAACATCGTCGCAGTGCTGGGCGCCCTGCTGGCCGGGGCTGCACTGCTGACGGTGCAGAACCTGGCCAGTGACCTGCGCGAGGCGAACGCCGCCCGCGACGCGCTCGCAGCCCAGGTGCAGCAGCTGGGCGGCACGCCCGTCGCCGGAGAGCCGGGCAGCCGCGGCGAGCCCGGTCTCGCCGGACAGCGCGGCGAGAAGGGCGACCAGGGCGAGCCCGGTCCGATCGGTCCGACCGGGCCCATTGGTCCGTCCGGCCAGCCGGGCGATGACGGCGCGAACGGGGTCGGCCAGACCGGAGCCGCTGGCAGCCCTGGCGCGGACGGGCAGAGCGTCGTCGGTCCGCAGGGTCCGGCCGGCGACACCGGTCCGGCTGGTCCGCAGGGCGAGCAGGGGGCGCCTGGCGCCGACGGTAAGGATGGCCACGACGGGCAGGCCTGCCCGACCGGCTACAGCTGGCAGACGCCGAAGGACGACCCCGACGCCCTCGTGTGCCGCAAGGACGGGGCACCCCCGCCCAGCGACAAGCCGGGCCTGCTGTCCTCCGGTGCGCTCGACCCGACCCGCCGTCAGTACCCGTAACGCAATGCGCCCCCTCTCACCTTCGGGTGGGAGGGGGCGCATTCGTGCGTCCAGGGTCAGGCGTCAGGACGCTTGTTGTACGCCTCGAGCGTCGCCTTGTTCGTCGACCCGTCCTGAAAGACCAGCTCCCACGGACCGGTATTCACATCGAACTCCTTACCGAACCCCACCCACTTGCCCGTCATGCGGCGGCCGGTCGGCTCGACGAGCAGCTGAATCGCCCCGTGGTAGCGGGCGCCCCGGTAGTAGCCATCGGTCTCGGTCTGCTCGGTCCACGTGCCGGTGGCCACATGGCTGTCGAATTCCAGGTCCATGGTGAGCGGCGAGTCTGACGACCCGGGCAGGCTGCGCACCGTCAGCCGGTTGCCGTGCTGCAGCAGCACCACGTAGTGCAGCCCCGCGAAGGCCGCGTCACGGCCGCTCGAGAAGTACTCGTACCGGGACAGCCACACCCCCGAGTAGTTGCCTCGGGGCGCGCGTGGCTCGGACTGAGGGCGGGCGGCCGGCGGGGCGACACCAGAGGCGGACGGTTCCATGTCGTGCCCTCCCTGCCCGTCGTCGGTGACGCGCGCCACCGGCACGGTGATCGCGAACCCGAGCGACTCGATGGGCATGCCCGTGACGGACTCGAGGGCACGGGCGTAGACGGGGCGGGGGGCTGTGGTGGCGCCGGATTCCCACCGCTGCACGAGCCGCTTGTTGGCATCGTTGGGCTGGCCCACGCGGGCGCCGGCATCCCGGACGGCGCGGGCGAAATCGTCTTGAGACATCAGCATTCCCATGCGCACCGCTCTGAGCGCGGCGTTCGGTGTGGTCATGCGCTCACGGTAGACCTCGACCGCTCAGAGTGACACCGAAATGACGCCCCGTATGTCGCCGCTTTGACGCCTGCACCGACGCCGCGCAACTCTCCGTGGCCGCGCCATCTTGAATCCGTGACGACTACAGGCAACAGCAGTACGGGCAAGGGCCTGACCATCAGCGTCTACCGGGTAGACCGGGAGACGAACACCCGTACACCGGTCAAGGCGTGCACCCTCACCCCGGCCGATGGGCCGATGGCAACCGGCGCCTTCCCGCCCTGCCGCTGCCCCCGCTGCACAGGCCGGGCAAGCACCCGATGAGCCCCATGTGGGACGACGAGCCCGAACGAGGGCCCGGGACGTGCATCGCCTGCGGCCAGCACACGAGCAACGGGACAGTCCGCTGGATAACCCGCGCGTCCGGCGCGGATATCCGCATCGTCATGTGCGCCAACCCTGCCGACTGCACGTCGGCCAACCCAGTGACGCCCGCCCCGGCCGATGCATCCGGCCAGGAAACCCCAGCCGGGGCGGAGCGATCCCCAACCAGAGGAGATCACCGTGAGCGTACCTCCGTCCCCGTACCCGGACCCGCCCGGCAGTCCGATCCCTGCCTTAGCCCGGCAGCTGATCACGGACAAGCAGTTCACCAGCTGCCGTAAGACCGTGATGGACGCCAACCCGGACATGGCCGAGGAGATGGCCGGCCGCATTATCGAGGAGGCCCTCAAGTTCGTGGTCGCCTGCTCGCGGTACTCCGCGGTCGGGCTCGCCCCGTCCCGGATCGTCGACGAGGGATGGCATGCGCTGATCCTCCACACGGCGATGTACGCCGAGCTGTGCGACGAGCTCGGCAGCTTCGTCCACCACTACCCGGGCTACGACCCCACGCACTACGACCCGGCGATCCTCGACCGCACACGGGAGATGATCGCCAGCGTGGGGTACATGGCCGACCCGGAGCTGTGGAGCGCGCCGTCGGACGAGACGCTCGTGTCGGTGGCGGCGAAGTGCCAGCACGCACCGGAGTGCACGATCCGCCCCATGCCGACCCCTCAGCCGCCCGTAGTCTGAGCGCAGGAGGTGGCTCATGGCCGAGTGGATTGACCCGCGGTACGCGGAGCTCGTCGCAGCGTGGAAGCGCGCGCAGACGCCCAACTCACGCGATCCGCAACCCAGGCCCGTGAGGGGATTCGTCCTCCCGCCCAAGGCCTGACGCTCAATCGGCCCCGGTCTGCCCGCGCCCCCGTCGCGGACAGGCCGGGGCTCTTTCGTGCCTTGATCGTTTGCACTTCGGCCGAGCGACGGCCGAGCTATCGATCTTCAAGGCCCCCGAAACGCAGTCAGCCCCAGATCAGATGTGCTCTGACCTGGGGCTTAGCGGTAGGCCGTGTGGGACTCGAACCCACAACCAACGGATTAAAAGTCCTGGGCTGTGCGACTGAGTGACTCTGGCTCACTCCGGTAACCCTGAAAACGCCTGGATATGAAGTCTGTTCACTCCGGCTCACTCCGGCAATTCTGGGTCGCTCCGGGATCCCCGCTCACGCAGCGCTCACGCAATCCGTAGTTCCCGCACCTGGGCTGACCAGGTGTCTTAGCCATTGTCTCGCACCCAGCCCGGACATGAAAGAGCCCCGGCCTGTCCGCGACGGGGGACGCAGACAGACCGGGGCGGTCAGGGAACTAGGCGGTGGCCGGCTGCCTGAGACGGCCCTTGCGGGTGGCGCCTCCGCAGTTCTCGCAGGAGACGATGACCACGCCCTGATTGATCAGCGGGACAGTCTGCTGACTCTGGCATTCCCGGCACGGGGTGTGGCGGAACTGCTCGATGCTCGCGAACGCCTGTCCTACCTGCTGCGTGTCCATGGATCAGACGGCCGCGACGGCGGCGGCCTGCTCCATCTCCGCGTCGGTGGCCATGAGGTCGTCGAACTCGCCGTCCTTGATGCCCTCGGCGAATTTGGTGAGCTCGGCGCGGCTGAAGTACAGGACGGCGCTGGCCTCGTCCTTGTCGTCGGAGAGGGCGACCATGCGGGTGCCGTCCGGGATGCTGAAGTGCGGGTGGTCCTTGGCGTCCGGCGCCTCGGCGACGATGACGCAGTCCTTCAGGATCGGGTCAAGGTCCGTCCGGCTGCTCTTGCGCCAGTCCAGCCCGAGAGCGTTGAGGTTCTCGAATGCCTTCGTGGCGTGGCCATTGCTGATGCTGCCCACAGTGGTGTGTCCTTTCTCGTGGGATGTGTTCTGTCCTTGCAACCCGTCCCGGCCGGGTTTCCTGGCGAGGTGCTCCGGCCGGGACGGGGGCTCAGTGGCTGCTGCTCTGCTGCTCCTGGTGCAGCGGGTTACCAGGGGCGGGGACGACGCGGAGGAACGCGGTCACGACTTCGCGGAAACCGGTGTGGCCAGTGGCCCCGGCGTGGCCAATGGCCCACACGTCCGGGCCGAGCTGCCCGGTGTCGGCGTCGGAGCGCTCGCGGCAGCTGGTGCATTCGACTTCGCGGATCGGCGGCGAGGCGCCCGGAGTACGGTCCGCGCCGATCGTCCAGTCGGCCATCTTGATGACCGAGCGGACTGCCATCACACGAGCCCGGAGACGCGGGCCGAGCTGACCTGGGCCACCTTGTCCCGGCGCAGCAGGTACGACAGGTGCGCGTGCAGGTGCTCAGCCTCGACGCGCGACAGCACGAGGTCGGCGTTTCCCTGCGAGCGGTCCACGGACCAGAGCTCCAGGGGCACGCGGATCTCGCCGGTGGTCGTATCCCCGCTGGGTGAGGCGTTGGGGCGGGGTGAGGCATGCCAGGGCGTGGCGGCCATCTGATCTCCCGTGTGGTGAGCGGCCGTTGACGGACCGTCACCATAAGAGAGATACCGGCGGGTAACGGGGACAGAGTGTCCCCGGTACCCAAACTGTCCCCCTAGCCCACTTCGCGGAGACCGATCTTCTCGGCCAGGCGGGCAGCCTCCGGACGCAGCGCGCGCGGGGCGCCCTGCCACAGGTCCGTGACCGCAGTGAGCGCCGACGGGGTGAACTGGACAGTCTCCGCACCGATCTGATGGGCGAGCTGCATCACATGCAGTGCCGCCGTGTGGTCGCCGCGCTGCAGGTGTCCGCGGGCAACCTCGACCCACAGGCGGGCGCGCCGCTCGACCGAGGGCATGGCGTCCGGGTCGATGTCGTCGGCCAGGGTCAGTGCCTTGCGGGACGTGCGCAGATCGGTGGCCACGCTCACGGCGTGGAAGTCCACGTTGGCCCTGCCGAACACTGTCGACGGGTGTACGTAGCTGGCGGGTAGGGACTTGGCGACCTGGTCGCCGGCGCCCCAGTACCGCCACGCATCCCCGGACCGTCCGTCCCTCGCGGCCGTCACCGCGGCGTGCAGTTGCAGCGCGCCGTACACCCCGCGCCAGTCGTCGGGCGCCTCCTCCAGGTGCGGGCGGATCAGGTCGGCCGCCTCGGTCACGACCTGCAACGCCTCCTCGGGGTACGACGTCTCGCGGAGGATGTTGCCCATGTTCCAGGCCGCGGCAGCTATCGCGGCCGGCTGGTCAGCGTCCTGCGCGGCGGACAGCGCCCGGTCGGCGACCACCCACGCGAGCTCGGCAGGCGCGATGTAGGCGGTGGCCTGCCCGGTGAGGCGATAGATGTCGGAGGTGGCGACCAGCGCGGCACGTCGCTCGTCTCCCTCGAGGGAGCGCACGCCCGTCTCAGCGTCCCGGATGAGCGCCGGCAGGAGCCGCAGCACCTCCGTGCGGTTGTTGCCGGAGGAGTGCCACAGGATCCAGGTCTGATCCACGCGCCCCTGGAGTGCCGCGACGTCGACCGGCCGCGTCGGGCGGGCGATGGTGAGGCGCCGGTTCATCACGGCGTCCCAGATCGGGGGCATGCCGGGGTGGTGCAGGCGGCCGAGCTGTACGGGCTGGCTGACGCCTGAAGTCCCTGTGATGACCGATGCGTCCGACAGCTGGAGCGCGGCGGCGAGCCGGTGAACGAGGGCGTTCTGGCGGAGCTGCCGTTCCCCGTTCTCAATCTTCTTCAGCCAGTCCGTGCCGCGGCCGCACATGCCGGCGAGCATCTCGCGGGACATGCCTCGGGACTCGCGCAGGAGCCGGATTCGCTGGCCGGTAGTGAGGTCGTCGGGGATATCCACGGTGTGCCCCTTCTCTGTTGCCACAGCAGCACGGTCAGCGTAAGGCCGGTGCGGGCCCCGTGGGGAGACAGCGAAAGGCGCCCCTCCCACCCGAAGGTGAGAGGGGCGCATTGCGTTACGTATTGCGTTACGGGTACTGGCGGCGTTGCGGATTGAGGGCGCCGGAGGACAGCAGGCCTGGCTTCTCGCTGGGCGGCGGCGCGCTGTCCTTGCGGCAGACGAGCGCGTCGGGGTCATCCTTCGGCGCCTGCCAGCTGTAGCCGGCCGGGCACGCCTGTCCGTCGTGGCCATCCTTACCGTCGGCGCCAGGCGCCCCCTGCTCGCCCTGTGGACCAGGCGGGCCTGTGTCGCCGGCCGGACCCTGCGGACCGACAACCGACTGCCCGTCCGCGCCCGGGCTGCCGGCGGCTCCGGTCTGGCCGATGCCGTTCGTGCCGTCATCGCCTGGCTGGCCGGACGGACCGATGGGTCCGGTGGGTCCGATCGGGCCGGGCTCTCCCGGGTCGCCCTTCTCACCGGGCTGTCCGGTGAGACCAGGCTCACCGCGGCTGCCCGGCTCTCCGGCGACGGGCGTGCCGCCCAGCTGCTGCACCTGGGCTGCGAGCGCGTCGCGGGCGGCGTTCGCCTCGCGCAGGTCGCTGGCCAGGTTCTGCACCGTCAGCAGTGCAGCCCCGGCCAGCAGGGCGCCCAGCACTGCGACGATGTTGCCCGGCCAGGACCGCCTCGGTTCATCGGTTCGCCGCTTCAAGCCGCCGCCCCCCTCACGATCGTTGCCAGGTATGGCAGCACGGCCACGACCACGGTGATGACGACTCCGAGCATCCATCGGCGGGTCGCCACCAGGCGCTCGGCGTCCTTCTCTCGATGCGTCTCCAGCGCGACGACGCGGTCCATCAGCTGGTTCCGCTCGACCGTGTAGACGTTCATCGGGACGACCTTGTCGAGGCGCTGGTTGAGCTGCCCCATGTCCTCGCGCCAGTCGTCGCGCAGGGCTTGGATGAGCCGCCCGAGCTCCCCATTCGACGGCTCATCGGCCACGGCTTGCTCCGATCAGATCAGGCGTGGATGCGCGGGCTGTGCTTCGCCGCCCAGCCCGAGACGAAAGCGATCGCCGTGGGGATGACGGCGAGGATGAACGGGGCGACGGCGTCCGGGAGGAAGCCGACGAGCTCGGCGTTGCCCTGCGCCGCGGCGAGGCTCGCGAGGAGCCCGGTGGATCCCAGGTACGTCGCGGCGGATGCGGCGGTGACCTTCTTCTCAACAGGTGCAGCCATGACAGTTCCGTTCCTCTCGAGGGTTCAGACGGTCCAGTGCGGGCCGTTGACGGCGCGGTGGATGAGGGTGCACGGGGCGTCGGGCCGGACCTCGAAGCGCAGGTCGGTGGCCAGGCCGAGCGTGCCGGCGTCGGTGTACCGGAACTCGACAGTTCCGTCGGCCGCGGCGTAGGCGTACTGCGGGCGCCGGTCGGACCGGATCCGGTCGTGGCCGTTGTTCCAGTGGAAGCGGCCCTGTACGCGGGTGCCGGGCGGCAGGCCGGTGAGGGACAGGTGTACGCCGGCGTCGTAGCTGCCCGGCCCCATGAGGATCACGCCGCCCTCGGCCGGCAGCGCGAGGAGTGTCCACGCCACGGGCAGGTCCACGTCGTTGGCGTTGTTGGCGTCGAGCATGTCGGGAGCGTCGGGCACGCTGATCTCCTTGGACGGGGCGGGGGCGGTCGGCTTCGTCGTGATGCCGGTTGCGTGGGCCAGGACGCGGGCGAAGTCGAGGTTGCCCGGGTCGCCGTGGTCGTTCTCGGGAACGTGCTGGTGGCCGAGCCAGCCGTAGTAGGCGTTCCACTGGGAGCCGCTCAGGCGGACGCCGTTGGCGCCGTAGGAGCCGCCGGCCTGCCCCTTGTTGTAGGGCTTCCACGTGACGGTGGAGCGGAGCGGGATGCCGTGCTCGTCGTGCGCCCACTTGACGAACTTGCCGAGTTCGGCGAGTGCCCAGTCGGGGGCGTCGGGCCAGAAGATGTAGTCGACGCCGGCGCGCTTTCCGTCCCAGCTGGTGGCGTGCCGTTCGTCGCAGGTGCCGACGAGTTCGATCTGCACGGCGTTCGCGGTGTTGGTGTCCACGCCGCCCGCTTTGTTGACGAGGGCGCGGGACGACACATCGAAGTCAAAGTGCTGGAACCAGCGCAGCCGCTTGTTCGAAATGTCAGGCATGGCGGTGAAGTTGGGCGCAGATGCGCCGCCGCCGTAGTCGGGGACGGTCCGCCCCTCGGTGGTGTGCATGACGCCGACGTTCGACTCCATCGCGGAGCCTCCGAACTTCGACTGCCACCAGTACGCAGTCGAGGCGCCCGGGTACTTCTGCGGGCCTGTCTTGGCCACGGTCTCCCCCAATTCTGGGCATGAAGAAAGCCCCGGCCGATGGGCTCGGGGCTGCGGGGTAGAGCGGTCAGGCAATGCGGCGGGCCGTGATGTACGAGCCCTCTTCGACGGTGGTGGCAGTGGCGGAGCTGGCGTTCTGCGCCCACTGCAGCTGCGCGGTCCCGGCGGTCCCGGCCGTGATGACGTACAGCGTCTCTTCGATGTAGCTCTGCTGACCGGTGGAGAAGATGCCGTAGTTGATCTCGACGAGGTGCCCGTTCGTGATGGCACTCGCCCGGACCGTGGTGCCCGCCGTGCTCGTCGCCGAGGACACGTCCGGGCCGAAGCTGTACCGCTGCGAGGTGACGCCCGCGGGCATGGTCCACGCGGTCTTGACGTCGCCACCCGAGGCGCCGTTCACGGCCAGGCGCACGATGATCTCGTACCGCGCGTTCGCAACGAGGCTGACCAATAGGTGGTTGTCGTTCTGCAGGACGGTGCTGCTGGTGACCGACTCGTCGGCCGTCTTGTAGACCTGCTGAAAGTCGGCGATCAGGGAGTTGAACTGGTCGCGGATCTCGGCGTTGAGGATGGCCGCGGTCATGACCTCACCGACGACGTAGGTGCGAGGTGTGGCGAGAGGCACCGGTCACACCTTCCTCTCGACGGGCGCAGGTTCGTCGGCGGGAGGTTCATTGCCCGGCAGGTTGTCCACATCCCGCTGTGCGGCCGCCCTCTGCTGCTTCGGCGTGAGGGGCTCGGGCGGCGGCGGCCGACGGTTCCACGCGGTGTCGTCGTCCGCCCACCAGAACCGCTCTCGCGACGGGAGCAGTTCGACAGTGGCCTCGGTGGCGGCCGGGTCGGCGGGGAACCGGACACGGGACCAGCCGTCCGGCAGGCACTCGACGCACCACATGCGCGGATCGCCGGGCGAGACGACCTGCGCAGACGAGCAGTGCGGGCACTGCGCCACCCAACGGCCGGCGTCGATACGTGCGATGAGCACCTCGCCCGGCGTCACCTGCTTCGGGCAGGGCAGGCGCCGCTGCTGCACCCGCTCCATGTAGGCGACGACGCGTTCCGCCGGCGGCATGAGGTCCCACGCGTTCGCGGGCTCCTGCGGCGGTGGCGAGTAGAAGTCTTCCGCCCGGCGCACCGTGCGGCGCGGCCGCTGTTCAAGACGTGCCATCGTCCCCCCTGTCAATAGGCCAGGCGTGTCGAGGTGCCGAGCACCGAGTACGTGCTGTCGTTGAGGACCCACACCGTGGCCGTGTCGGTACGGCTGACGCGGAAGTTGATGAGGTGCTGCTTGTTCTTGATCGTCTCGGTGTAGCCCTCGACGGTCACGGTCGTGGTCGATGCCGGGGCTTGGGCCGGCAGGCCTGTCACGCCGAAGACGGTGGATACGTCCGCGTCCAGGAGTGCCCGGTACGTGGCGAGCGGCAGGGTGTACGCCTCGAGCGGCAGCTGCCTCATCTCCGGCGGCGGGTCGGCGAACCGGTTCACTGTCCACTGCGCTGCGTCGACCAGCTCGGCGTCCGTCGTCTTGAGGAGCGTCAGCTGTTTCTCATAGGGGCCGTAGGTGTCGCGGCTGGCCTGGTTGATGACCCGCTGTGTGGCGCCACCCGGCCGGCTGCCGATGACGATGTTGCACAGCTTCTGGTCGTCGTCGTCGAACGCGACGCTGTCGGTTTCGGTGTCCGGGTGGGCGATCGAGATGGCGGCGGTCGGGTTGTACCGGAGGTCGCGGCTCTGCAGGATCAGGCCGGCGCTGTCCCGCGCTGCGATCAGTACGCCGCCCTCGGTCTGCGCCACTTCCTGCAGGTGCTGCAGTGGCGAGGATCCGAGCGCGGCCTGCGAGGCGATGCCCGAGAACGTCGACCCCACCGCGGTGACGGTGGCGCCCACATAGGAGGCGATACGGGATGCACGCGTGGCGGCGGTCTCGCCCACATGTCCGGTGGTGCCGGTCGTGTAGTGGCCGACGTACTGGGTGATGTCGCCGCTCGGGCCAGGTGCGTACAGGGCGAGGTGCGAGATGCTGCCGGACCATAGGCGGGAGTTCGTGAACGCGCCGACGGTCAGCAGCCGAAGGTGGGACATGATGTCCACGCCGACCGCGTAGTCGACGCCGTCGACCCACACGGTCGCCGCCTCTTCGTCGTACACCATGTGGTGCTGTGCGCCGTCGGCGAGGTTGCCCGTGACAGGCGATGAGGAGGTCAGGGCGGCGCCGGTATTGGTGGACTCGATCGTGAGCAGCCCGCCGGCGCTAAGGCTGAACACGAGCTGATAGCGGTTGTCGGCGGAGGTCAGGCCGAAGATGACGCGGCTGACGGTGGCGGTGGAGAACCAGCACTCGGCGAAGACGAACGCGAGCGTGGACGAGTTCTCGAAGTCGCCGCCCAGGTCGCCGGTCAGGAACTTGCCGTTGCTGATCGTGGCCGGGGTGAGGGTGAGCGCACCCTGTTCGTCCGGTCCGGCATCACTGGCGGCGAACGCGAGCTCTCCGCCCGAGCCGACCGCCACAGTGCTCAGCGGGCCGGCCGTCGTCCCGGACAGGTCACCGGCGCTGGTCGAGTCCGAGGGCTCGGTCAGCGGGTAGTAGCCCAGCGGGTCATCGAGCAGCACCTCTTCGGTGAGCATCGTCTGCAGGCTCGGCTTCGCCAGCGGCTTGAACGTATCCGAGATCGTGATGCTGGCGGTGGAGTACAGGCCTTTCCACGTCGTCGGCCAGGCGTTCACCCCGCCATAGATCCGCTCGTGATCCTGCGGGCCGTCCGAGTCGAACGTGGTCGCCGAGCTGGCCTCTTCGATCTGACCCGCGTCGACCCACACCACGTCCCCGGCGACCGGTGTACCGATCGCCCCGACCCGCACCTGATGCGTCGTCGACGTCGCCGTCCACGAAACGGTCAGCCGCTGGAAGGCGTCGAAGACGGTGTTCTGCGCACCGGTCGTCACGTCCGCCACGGTCAGCCGCACCGGAGCATCACCCGTCGGGACCCACACGTAGGCGGAGAACGTGTAGCGGGTGCCGATGTTCAGACCCTGGATCAGCGGAGACGTCATCGTCTGGGATGCGACAGCGCCCCAGGTGATGAGCATGGCCTGCGCGCCGTGCTGCACATGCGTCGTCGAGGTGGCCCGGGTCGGGGTGCCAGAGCTGATCCACGCCGTGACCCCACTCTCGAAGCTGGGGTTCGGCAGCAGGTTCTTCGCGGTGCTGATGACCCTGATGCGGCACGGCACGTTCTTCAGGACGTTCGGGGAGTACGCGCCCGACGCGAGGCCGGCGGTGAACCGGCCGTCGGAGTTGTCCAGGGTCAGCGACGCGCTGCCCATCTGGGTTTCGGACTGCTCGTCCTGCGCGCCCCGGTTGATGGTGACCGCGGCGCTGTCGATGTCGACGTACTGCGTGATGTCCGTCCACGTGATCGACGCGGGCGGGGTGGACAGCGTCGACCCGAACCCCACTTCCACCACCAGCCGCGTCATCCCGTCACCCCTTGGTCTTGAAGTTGAGGGGCGACCCGCCCTTGTCCCGCTGGTACTTCGCCAGAATCGTTTCGAGCTTCTGGCCGACCGCCGTGGTGTCGATGGCGTCGTGGATGTGGATCTCGTTATGGATCACAGTGGTGGTCCCACCCCTGCCTGCAGCCCGGCCAGGGTCAGCCGGCCGGGTCGGAGCCATCGGCCGGGGTGCGGGCTTGGACATGCCGAGCCGACCGGACCGGATCGCGTCGAACAGGCCGAGTCCGTACTGATCGACCCGCTCGGCCGGGATGACGTACTCGCCGTTGGACAGCCGGGCGAGGATGCTGTCCGACGTGCCGGTCCCCGGACCACGGACGGGGCCGCCGCTGGGGAAGCCGACGAGGCCGCCCGTGGCGTACTCCCTGCCGCCCGAAGGCCGGTAAGGCGAACCGGTGGTCTTGTAGTGGACCCAGACCGTGTAGTCCTTGTCCATGTTGCTGAGGGCGTACTTGGCCTGCGCGATCGCCAACTGAAGGTCGGAGATCTCGCCGCGGATCGCTGCCTTGCGCGAGTCCGGAACTTTCTTCAGCTGGGCTTTGGCGCTGTTCAGCTTCGCCTGCAGGTCCTCCATGTTGCCCTTGAGGCGAGCCGTTTTGTTGGGTGTCTTGAGGATCTGGTCGGCAAGCTTCCGGGCCGCGGTCTCGTCCAGGCCCATTGCCCGAGCGGCCTTGACCATCGCGTCGTAGCCGCGGTCATAGATGCCGTTCACGGTCGACCAGGCGGCACCGTTCGCCCTGGCGGATTCGGCCCCCTTTATCGTCGACGCGGCGATCGCATCAAGGGCGGCGCTGTTGCCGCGGCCCTTCTCCGTGTTGATGTCGAGGGTCTTGCCGTTCTTCTTCGCTGCCGCGTCGGCGGCGTCGATGGCTTCCTCAAGGCCGCGCATGTCGCCGCGAGCGGTGAGCGTGGCGGTGGTCAGGGCGTTGATGGACTGCGTGAGCCCGTCCGCGCTCTGCTTCTGCGCATTGAGCTTCGTCTGCACCGACTGGGCCTGCGCACCGAACAGGCCCATCGCCTGTGCGGCGAGATCCTGCTCGAACGCCGCATCAGCGAGCGCATCCTTGTACTTGTCGATGCTGCCCTTCAGCTTCTCAGCCTGTTCCGGCTTCATGCGGCTGAGCATGTTCTCGAGCGCGGCCGCGGCCAGGTCGGCCTTGCCGCTGCGGACCAGGTTGGAGAGAGACTCGTCGATCGAGTCGAAAGACTCGGTGACTTCCTCGGTGGCCTCGCCAGCGTCCAGCAGACCGCCCGTGACCTTGGCTCCCCAGTTGTTGATGCTCTCCGCCACGCTGGGGTTGGTCACCTCGTCGATCCGCGACTTCAGCTTTTCGAAGTGCGTACCGAACTGCTCCGCCGCTTCGCCGGTGACCTTGCCGGTCTGGCCGAGCTTGCCCAGCGCCGTAGTGAGCCGGTCGACGTCGGGCGGCGCCTTCTTACCGATCTGCGACAACGCGGAGATGGCGATGACGAGCAGGCCAATCGCTGTGCCGGCCATGGCAATCTTCGCGCCCCGCGACATGGCACCGATCGCCGCGGTGAAGGAGGCCAGCCCGCCGGACGCGCCGCCGGCTGCGGTACGCATCGCCAGCAGCTGCGCGCCGAATGCCGCCACCGCGGCGCGGCTCGCGGCCAGTCCGATCGCCGCCAGCTTCGCGACACGCATGGCAACAGCCAGCTGCAGCAGAACGGTGATGACACCCGGCGGTACAGCCGCGACCAGCTTGGCCAGTGCGTTGACCGCCTGCAGCATCCCGACGCCGACGTCGGCGCTCGCCCGCATGACGTTCATCAGCGCCGTACCGATGTTCTTCAGGACGCTGCCCAGCAGCGGGCCCTGCGCGCGGGCGTAGTCCATGAACTCGGACAGGCCGCCGCCGACCTTGCCGGTGTCCAGCGTGCGGAGCAGGTGCACGATGCTGTCGTTCGCCCGCTGCAGTACACCGGTGGAGAACGCGCTGAACTTCCCCATCAGCTTGTCGAATCCGGGCGACGCCACCCCGCCGGCAACCAGGGTCATCATGCGGTTCAGCTCGACCGATGTGCCCTTCACCAGCGGTGTCAGCTTGGGCAGCAGCCCGCCGAAGATGGCCATGCCCTTGACGACCGGGCCCATGGTGTCCTGGGCCAGGGAATCCGACCAGCTCTTGTACTGGTCTTTCAGGACCGACAGGGCGGCCGCCGCGGTACGCGTGGCCGGCGGCAACTTCGCCATCGCCTGCCGGTACGCCTCATGCGCCGCAACGGCTTCCTTGGAACCTGCTCCCGACTTCTCGACCGCGTCGGTGTACTTCTTCTCCGCCTGCGACGCTTCGGCCATGGCGGCGATCTGCGGGCCCAGTGCCGCACCGTAGGCGGCGACAGCCACACCCGCCGCCGCAGTCGACGCGACCAGCGGAGCCATGGCCGCAGCGGCCGGGATGATGGCCGGGGCAAGCGACAGCGCCGTCTTCTTCAGGCCCTCGATGGCCTTGGCGCCGTGGTCCTCGGTGTCCTTGAGCCGACTGTGCAGCATGATCGCCGAGTCGCCCGCACGGTTCAGCGCATCCGACAGGCTGTCCCGGCCCTGCAGGATGAAGTTCATCGTCGTCGAGCTCATGACTGCTCACCTCCGGACTGCTGGGCCAGGTGGGCATCCATCCAGGCGATGAGTACGTCGAAGTCCCCGACGGTCAGGGCGTCGACGGCGCGGGGGCCAAGGTGCTGGAGGTGCCCGAAGAGTCCGAGGTAGTGGTGTCGCCGCTCTGCAATGCCGGGCTCGGGCTGGTCGCCGCGTCGGCCGGCTCCGTCGCCTCGGGGGCGGCCTCGTCTTTTGGGTCCTCCGTCATTTCCTTGATGACGGCCTCGGCATGTGCCGGGTCCATGGACACGCCAGGCAGGTGCTGCAGTGCGCCGGCGATCTGCTCGCCGGTCACGTCCGGGTTCATCCTGGCGATGGCGACAGCCTCGGCCACGTAGTTCTCGATCTCGTCCTTGTCGAGACGCGTGGCGAGCTCCTCGATGCCGGGGTCGAACTCCCCGAACCTGAGGGTGGGATTGCTCCGCTTCTTGAGGATCCACGCCACCCCGCGCATGGCGTCGAGGTCGTCCTCGGACAGGCCCTCCTTGATGGCGGGCCACTTCCGGTCGATGGTCCGCTCCACGATCGACGCCTCGGACACCAGCAGCGACCGGGCGTTGTAGTGCTCGGGCTCACCGCCCGCGGGCGTGTAGACGATGTACAAGGGGTTCTCCTAGCTGAGGTCGTTCTTGACGTCGTCGACGACGCGGGCGACTTCGCGTTCCATGCGCGGCCTGTGGGCGCGGACCGTCTTCTCCCACCACAGCGGTGTCGTCCACTGGTTGGCCCACCGCTTCTTGTTGCCGAACACGGGGTGCCTGATCCGGCCGTCGGGCCGGTTCATGGCCGACGCCATGTTCCGCAGGTCGGCCGGCAGGCGACCCTTGTCGACCCAGATACGGGCGCCGGGATTCCCCCCGGTACGGACGCTGATACGGACAGCGCCGGCGACCGTCGCCCGCAGCGGCCGCGTCGTCGGGGACGGGCCGCCGCGCTTGCCGGCCTTGCGAGGGTCGGCCTTGATGGGCAGGCTGCGGATGGTCTGCTGCATGCCCGTCGCGAGGGGCTCGGCAGCGTGCCGGATCCTCCGGGCAAAGTTGGCCTTGAGCCGCGGCCCGCCCGCCGCCTTGAGCCGTCGGCTCAGCTCGAGCAGCTGGCCCGTGCCGATGATCTGTACGGACTGCGCCACGGCGCCACCTCCGTCAGAGCGTGACGTCCGTCGACATGTACTCGATGGCGGTCAGGTTGGTCCCGTCGTACAGGGCGGTGAACGAGAACTTCGGGCGCACGACGTCGAAGCCTTCGACGGTCGGCGGCGCATCGTCGACCTTGATCGCGGGGAGCTTGATCCGGAACGTCTCCGCATAGGTGGTTGCGATGATCGGTCCGACGAACTCCCACACGAGGCTGGTCGCCCCGTCGGTGGTGTGCAGGTCGTCGATGGTGGTGGCGACGTAGTCCATCTCCAGCGACCCGGTGATCTTCGTCAGGTCGTTGAGGATGGGCTCCTTCTTCAGGGCGCTCTGGTTCGCGTAGAACCGGTCGGTGGCCGACGGGCGCTCGATCTTGACGCTGACCTTGCGGACACCGTCCAGCGCCGTCTCCGACGCGTAGGTCCCCGTCTTGAGCGCCATCTGCCCGAAGTGGAACGGGCTCATGGTCGGGTACGACGCGGTCGCCAGGACCGAGGTTTCCTCGCAGTCCTTGCCGTCGATCTCCAGCGAGCAGGTCAGCATCCCGCCGACCTCGCACGAGAACTCCGCGCTGATGACCTTGCAGCCGAGGAAGTTCTTGCGGGTCACCGTGCCGCTGGTCAGCGGCACACCCTTCTGGATCGTGAGGCTCTTGCCGAAGTTGTCCGCGAGCGTGTGCGTCTGCAGGTAGGCCGTGGTCGCTGCCTGCTGTACCGGCGTGACGGAGGTGCCCATGAGCGCCTGCAGGATCAGCCCGAACGACTTGTTGGGCACCTCGAGGTCGATGCCGCCCGACACCTCCTTCTGCGTCAGCACGCGCCGCGTCGACAGCGGCATCAGCCGCCCCGCCGCGATGCCCGCAGACTGCGCCGTCGTCTTCTTCAAGACGAGGCTTTCCTTCGAGAACTCGGGGAACTTCGTCGGCGCGACGTAGGTGCCATACGTCGACTCGGCCGCGATGCCGAGCTGTGCGCCGAGCCCGGATCCGATCGCCATGGGTCAGCCCTCCTTCTGCGACGCGCTCTTGGCCGCGGTCTTCTTCGCCGTGACGCTGCCGCCCGGCTCCTCTACCGACTCCCACGTCTGCGGCTGGCAGACGTAGCCCTCGAACCGCTCGTCCGGGACCTGTACGACCTCGTCCGGCTGGACCTCTCGTGACCCGAGCTCCGGCACGGTGACCGGCTCCGGGCCGAGAAAGCGCACACGCGCCATGGCTACTCCTTGACTGGGGTGGGGTGTTCGTCAGATTCGGGCGCGGCAGGTGATGGTGAAGTCCAGCCCGGTAAGGGCGCCCTGGTCCTGCTGCTGCGTGAGGTTGCCTGCGGTGATGTGCGACCACAGCACGGTGCCGTTCAGGGTCGGAGCCTCGGGCGCCAGGTCCGTCGCACGGAGCGCCGTCTCGACCGCGGCGACCAGCTCGAAGACGCGGGTCCGCTGCAGCGCCATGTCCTTGTCGCCGCCGCGGCTTTCGGCGTAGCAGAAGATCTCGAAAGCTTCGTCCCGAGTCCGGGCGCCCGCCGCGGCGAAGTCCTGTGTCAGCGCGACCGAGGCCTCACCCGACGGCTGCCACCCGACATAGATCCGCTGCCGCTCGGTGAGGTTCACGGACGGCGGCCCGTCCACGATGTGCACGGCCTCGAGTGCCGGCGCTGCCCGCAGGATCGCGAGCAGCGCATCGACCGCAGCGGGCACGCGCGAGGTGGTCGCCATCTACGCCACCCCCGGCGGAACCTTGTACGGCTCGAGCAGCTGCAGCACCCGGTTGGGCACCGCGTAGCCCCAGCCCGCCACAGGCTCGCTCACGCTGTAGTCGCTGACCCCGCCGACGTTGCCGCGGGCTGCCCCGTACTGAGTGCTCCACAGATGCTGCAGCAGGATCCGCGCGGCGAGGTTGATGGTCGGCGGGACGCTGCCCCGCCCGGCCGTGTACGAGACGGTCCACAGCCCGCCGAGGAACGAGCCACCATTCCGGCGCCGGACCACCCCGAGGGGCAGGTCCGTCACCAGGTCGGCGACGTCGATGGACTGCCCGCCGGTCAGCACAGGCAGCACCGACGTCAGCGACACGACAGGTACGTGGGCCAGGCACAGGGTGGGGCCGCGGCCCTCGATGACCTCCGACACCGCGCGGCTCTCAACCGGGCCGACGAACCGCTCGATGACCGCCGTCAACGAGTCGATGTACGCCTGCAGCTCGGTGTCGTTCGTGGTCGTATCGATGTCGAGCTGAGCCTTGGCCTCGGCCAGGGTGAGCAGCGCCACGGCGGCCTCCCTACTTCTTGGCCGTCGCCTTGCGGGGCGCTGTGGTCTTGCGGGCGGGTACGGCCTTCTCCTCGTCGGCCGGTGCCGCGGCGTTCTCCTCCGCGGGCAGTACTTCCTCGGCCACGTCGGTGACCGCCAGGCCGGCCGCCACCAGGTGCTCGGCCTCGTCGTCGGGCAGCTCGATGGATCCGCCCGCCTTCGGCCAGTCGACGCCGTCGCGGGTGCCGGACAGCGAGGCCTTCATGCGCACGCGCATGGGTGTCTCTCCCTTCGGGGCTGGGGAGGGGGCAGCGCGGCACGCTGCCCCCTGCCAGAGGTGGTCAGCTCGCGCCGCCGGCGAACACCTTGATGGCGCCGGTCTGGTCGACGGTCAGGCCGTCCGCGCGGAGGATCGCGCGGAAGGTCGTCAGGTCGGAGTTGAACGCGAACTCGTCCGACCGCTCGAAGCGGATGCCGCCCGCCAGGCGCACGAAGTACGAGGAGAAGTCGCCGAAGACGACGGACTTCGCCGACAGCGCCACGGCCGCCACGGTCGGGTCGGTGTAGACGGGCTTGGACAGCAGCAGGTCCGGGACACCGAGCTGCACCGACGGCTGCCACAGGTACTGGCCCTGGCTGTCCTTGAGCTTGCGGACAGCGGCCATGGTCGCGTCGCGCATCAGCCAGCCGCAGGACGGGCTGTTGCGATACGGGCCGATGACCGAGAAGTACAGGTCGATCAGGTTGTCCGCGGTGAACGCGCCCACTACGGCGGTGCCGCCGGTCACGCCGGTGCTGGCCGAGGTGACCACGCCGGTCGGCTGCGAGGAGCCGGTGCCGGTGATGGCGTGCGCACCGAACGCGTTGCCCAGTGCCCGGCCGGCCTGCATGGACAGGTAGCCCTCGAGGTCCACGCCGGTGTCGGTGAGCAGCTCGGTGGAGATCTGCACGAGGACGCCGTACTTGTAGGCGCCCAGGGTCCGCTTGGCGAACGCCGGGTCCGACTCGGAGATGGTCGCGCCCTCGGCCGTGATCGCCGCCGAGGAGTGGGCGGTGGTGACCGGCACCTCGATGCTCTCGCCGGTCGCGGTGTTGAGGACCGTCGGGCCGGCCATCATGATGCCGGACACCTCGATGAGGTGGGCGAGCAGCTGGTTGTAGAACGTGGTCGGGACGGTGTTGCCGCCCGCGGTCGCCGTCCCCTTGACGAGGTCACGGTAGTTGACCTTGCCTTCGGGGCGGATGTCGTAGTTGCGGCGCTCGCCGCGCAGGAACTGCCGGAGCTCCGAGTTCCCGTCATCGCCCTTGCGGACGTCCGTCTGCGGCTTGGCCAGCAGGCTGGCGAACGAAGCCTCGGCGTCCTTGGCCCGCTGCTCCGAGTCGGCCATGTCCTTGACCCGGGCATCGATCTTGTCGAGGTCCGCGTTCAGGGCCTGGTAGGTCTGCTCTTCCTCCGCGGACAGGTCCCGCTTCTCGCCCTCGGCCGCATCGAGCAGCGCCTTGGCCTGCTCCCACACGTTGGCACGGCGCTCCTGCAGCCGCTTGATGAACTCGCTCACGTCGCCCTCCTGGGCATGACGAAGACACCCGCAGCCGGCGGCCGGGGTGTCAGGTGAATGGATGTCGAGGTGGGTGTCGCCCTGCCTCAGAAGGTGCGGCGCCGGTACAGCTCGGCGCGCCGCTGCCGCAGTGCCAGCGGCGGGTGGGTGTCGCCCTGCCCGCCCTCCGGCGCTGATGTCTTGGTGGTGTCGCGGGACGCGGCCAGGTCGATGACGGCCGGCGCCGCGGGCGCGTCCAGGAACTGCTTGAGGTCGCCGGCCGCAGACGCAGCCCGCACCTCCTCCAGCGCCGCGCCTGCCCGCTCAGCGAGCGACCGCAGCCCCGTGGAGGTGTCGAGGTACGCCGGAGTGTTCACCGGCGCCACATCGACCAGCGAGCCCGACAGCAGCGTCCTCACGGGGAAGCCCTGGTCGGTCATGCTCCAGTCGTCCTCGAACGTGTAGAACGCGAACGAGGAGCGCCGCACGTCACCGCGCTGCACCAGCTCGTACACGTCCTCGCGGGAGTGCGGCACATCCACGCTGTAGTCGAGGCCCGTGCCGTCCGTCTGCAGCCGCAGCGTGCCCGCGTCCGAAGTGCCGAGCAGGCGACTGTCGTCGTGGTTGTAGCGGGCCATCGCCTCGGGCCAGCCGTCGCCCTCGCTCTTCGAGAAGAACCCAGGGTCGATCCGCTCGACGAACCCGCCGAGGTTGCGGGACAAGGTGTTGAACTTGGCGGCGTACCCGCCAATCGTCCTGGTGTCGCCGGCGGCCCGGACCTCAACGAGGCCGCGGGTGAACCGGCGCTCAGTGTCGCCGTTCACGGATTCTCGCTTTCGTCGGGGGCCACCGTGCCCAGTGGCATCCAGTCCTGCCCCTGGCCGTTCGGCAGGGGAGTCATGTCCTCGAGGGCCCGCAGCTCGTCGACGCTCTTCAGGCCGATGGCTCGGGCGATGCGGTACGTCTGGTAGCGGGTCAGGGTGTCGGTCCGCAGCATGGCGTCCGCGTCGAACGCGACCTCTTCCGCCTCCGGCCGCAGGAGCGAGAACGCCTCCTCCAGGCGGGTCAGCCACGGGCGGAGCGTCCACGTCAGCAGGTCGATGCTGTTCTGCTCGACCGTGGTGTACGTGAGCGGGTTGCCGGTCGTGCCGCCGATCTTCTCTGCGGGCACCCCGTAGAACGCGGCGATCTGATTCGCCGACGCCTTGATGGTCTCCAGGAACTGCGACTCGTTCGCGGGCACGGAGATGGGCCGGTACTTCGCGCCCATGCCCACGACCGCCACGTCCCGACCCGCGGCAGCTTCCTTGAACCGCTCCTTCAGGAGGAGAGCGGTAGGCCTGTCGACCTCCCTCTCCGTCTCCAGGACGGCCGCCGGCGTCGACCCGTTGGCGAACCAGTCCCGCCCGAACTGCTGAGCCAGCAGGCCCGTGTCCGTCGTCGCCGCGTAGTAGGCGATCGGGGACAGTCCCAGGATCTGGCCGGGCAGCGTGTAGGCCGGGATGTGAAACAGCTGCCCGTCCTCGAGGCGCCGGCCCTTGTAGTACCAGACCGGCCGCGGTGCGAAGTTGTCCTCGACGTGCACGTCGTCCGGATGCAGCCACTCAATCTGTGAAGGCCACCCGTTCTGATCGCTCCCGACGACCAGGCCGTAGGCGTTGCCGCGCAGGGTCAGCGACGTCATGCACCGGTACATCCAGTCGTAGCGGGTGCCGACCACCGAGGGACGGCGGAACACCTGCGGCGACAGGATCGGCCTGCGCCCCGCTCCCGCCTCCTGATAGCTGCGCAGCGGCAGGGACGCCACCGAGTCGGCCAGCAGCCGTGTGGCGGCGTACACGGGCGCCAGACGCAGCGCCCGCTCCTGCCCGCCACCGCCGAGCAGAGAAGGGTCGGAGCCCGAACCCCACACGTCCTGGTACGAGATGGATCGCTTCTCCTTGCGACGGAAGGGCCACCACCAGCTCATCGGTCCACCCTTCTCACCACACCATGTTGTTGGTATCGACGGGCTCTTCGACCTCTGCGCCCAGTCCCCACTTGGCGAGCGTCGCGGCCACCAGCGGGCTGATATCCACGCCAGGGCTGCGGCGGGCCCACGCCCATGCCTCGCCCAGGGAGCGCTTCTGTGCGCCCGCCAGGGCCGTAGCCAGGGGCGCCTGGTCGATGTGCGACAGCGACTGCTCGATGACCGCGTCGTAGAACTGGCCCGTTGCCTGCGCGACTTCGCGTGTCTTCGGGCTGACGATCTCCACCCCCAGCGCCTCGGCCAGGTCCACGATCAGCGAGCCGGCCGGGCCGCCCGCGTCCACGACCCACACGCGCGGCTTGTGCTTCGCGTGCAGATCCTTCGCCCGCTCGATCAGCCAGCCCGTACCGGGCCGGTGGTCTACCACCTCGACATGCGTGCCGCCCCGCCACGCCCCCGCCACAGCGATGGCCGCATGCGACCGCTCGGGCGTCATGTCGATCGCGAACGCGACCGCACCCTCCGGGCAGGACTTGGCGTCGGCCAGCGCCCGCCACGCGTCCTCGCCGATGACCTGCCACGTCTCGGCCGCATCCGCCGGATAAGTGCCGACACCGAGCCGCTCACGGGAGTACAGGGCATTGCCCAGCGTCAGGCGCCGGTTCATCGTCTTCTCGACCTGCAGCCGGTAGCCGACCGCGGGGTTCGACTTCAGCAGCGAGGCGACCGAGTCGACGTCGTCATGCTCCGTGCACCCGGGCTGGCACTCGTCCATGTGCGGGTCGATCGACCACTCCATGTACGCCAGCGACGGATCCGGCACGCCAGTCTCCAGCGCGGACAGCGCCCGCTGCCTCAGCCTGCCCATCTGCACCGAGGGATGGCCGATACCGGCGCTGCCCAGGTACCAGAGCTGGGAGTTGTCGACAGCGTCAGACGTCGGGGCGAGCGCCGCCATGGCGTCGTCACCGAGGACCATGCACTCATCCATGATCACGCAGTCGGCGGTGAAGCCCCGGCCCGAGCCGCTGGAGCGCGCGATGTACCGCAGCTCGCGGCCGTCGTGCAGCTCGACGCCCTCGCGGCCGACCGTCTTGTGGTAGTGCTTGACGCGTTTGTGCAGGTCAGGGCACCCGCGGATCAGTCGCTCGATCCGCTTCATCGCGCTCATGGCCGTCTTGAACTCGTGCGCGCTCAGCAGGATCTGCTTCTCGCCGCCGATGAACAGGCCCCACAGGACGCGCGCTTCGATGATCGCGCCCTTGCCGTTCTGGCGCGGAAGGTTGATCGCGACCTCTTCGGCCGCCCACCCGCCCTCCGCGTTCTCCGCCATGGCCAGGTCGAGGACGAACTGCTGCCACGGATCCAGCTTCAGCCCGGCTCGGGCAGCCAGGTCGACCGCTTCCTGCCCGGCGCTGGAGACCTGGGTGGGAGGGGCGGTGAGGATCCGCGGGCGCTGGGCGCCGTAGAGCGGGCCGTCAGACGGACCGGCCGACGGCTTGGGCGGCAGCTTCCCGGCGCTTCTCTCGCTGACGAGCGATGTCATGGACCGCGTCCCCCTCCTCCTTCACCGGCGCCAGGGCGCGGAGCTTGGTCATCGCGGCCGTGAGCTTGTCGGCCACGACGGCCTGAGAGGTGGGGGCTTCGTCTATGGGGATGGCATCGAGTGCTTGGGCGAGCCGGATTGCGACGGCGGCCAGGCCGGGGGTGGACTTCGCCGCCCCGAGTTGATCAATCTCGTCGCGGATCTCGTCGGCGATTGACATGATCACCTCTCCGCCCGTCGCGTCCCGCAATGTGACTTAGCGTCAGATCTGACTGGTGACAGTGCGTTACGTCCCGGTTCGACATTGGATCATGGAATCGGTGTAAACGATCTTCAAATCGGCCGCGCAAAAAAGTGGGAGCGACAAGGGCTTTTGGGTCGCCCGTGCTCCTGACCAAAGAATGGCCGGGCTCAGTCAGCCGATCATGATCCGAGGGCTCGGATGTGCCTCTCGATCACCCACGGACGTTGATAGCTCTGCGTGACATGCCGCCGTCGGCAGCCTGATGCAGTGGTCACCACGTCCGTGATGCCTGAGGCATCGCTGAGGGTGACCGGCGCTTGTGCCGCTTGTACCAGCGCTCGGCTACCGCTTCCATGCCGGGCCGGCGCATGTCCTTGATGCGCTGCATCACGATGTCGCGGCCGGGGTCGACGGTGATGAGCTTGGCCCCGAGCCGCTGATAGTTGGCACGGTCACGGGGGCTGGGGCTGGTGTTGATCAGGTAGACGTCGACCTTGTCGAGGTGCTGCTCCGCCTCCCGGATGACGGCCCACCGGGCCTTGTGCACCACCTTCTCCAGGGTGCGGCTGTAGTTCCGGTTGGCTGCGCCGGGGCCGGCGAGGGCGAGGGCGAGCAGGTCGAAGTCGATGACGATGTCTGTGGGCTTGGCGTGCGCCCGGATCCAGCTGGACTTGCCGGCGCCTGGCGGGCCGCTGATGACGTACAGCACCGGGTCACCACCTCCGCGACGTGTTGAGCGGCTGCGGGCCCGTCCGGTTGCCCTTGGCGCTGTTGCAGCGGCGGTGCATGCTGCGGGCGTTGGCCGGGTCGAGGAGGCTGCCGCCTTTGGATAGCGGGACGATGTGGTCGAGCGTGAACGACATCGGGTGCCGCGGGTCGAGGTTGGGGTCGATGTTGTGGCCGCAGCGGGCGCACGGCATCCCGAGGGCCTTCACCTCGGCGCAGAGACGGCGGTAGGGGCGCCCGTTGCGCGGGTTGCCGGCCACGGGCGCTCACCTCCGTCTACAGGTCGTCGAGGACGTCCTTGCGGGCAGCGGCAGCCTTGCGGTTGAGCCGGTTCGTCATGGTCACCGCGGCGACGGTGGACAGGATGCCGAGGACGACCAGCAGGGTCTGAGTGATGACGCTGACGATGTGGACGTCCTTGGTCGCGTCTTCGATCAACAGCATGATGATCCAGCCGCACAGCCAGGCGAACCAGATCTGGAACTTCTCTCGGCTCACGGCCCGCTGAATGTCGCTGTAGGTGCTGGGCATGGCTTCCCCCAAGGACGTTGCGTGATGAGGGGGACATCATCGGGCACGTCGGGTGATCGGGGCAGGGGAACGGCGAAGACCCCGACCGCCCGTCTGGTCGGGGTCTTCATGAGCTGGTGGTCAGCCGGTTTTAGGCACAGCTGTACACCGAGATCGTTACACCCCGCTGACCTGCGCGTCAAGCGGCAGCCCGCATGCGGCGCTTGGTGTCAAGGGCGGTGACGTCGTGGACGGCAAACAGGGGCTGTCGTGGGCTGCCGCCGGCGCGGGTGAGCTGGCCGCGGTGTACGAGCTGCCGGACGCCGCCGAGGGCGATGCCGAGCAGCTTGGCTACCTGGTGGGCGGTGAGGTAGCCGGGCGGGGCGTACAGGGGCTCCATGGGTTCAGTGTGACCTATGGGCGCGTACCTCGATGGGGCCGCTCACGGGCTCCTCGAGGGTCGGCCATCGCCCCCTCTAGCCCCACTACTTGGCTGGTCACGGGCCACTACAGGGGGCTCTACGGCGGTAGAGACCCCCCTCTAGATCCACTCGCCGGGTAGCGAGGGTCCAGAGGGGGGTCTCGTAGTGGGGGTTGTAGTGCCCTCCCCCTCTACCGGGCGGTGAGGAGCTCGGCCGGTACGGCGTTCTCGAGGTCTTCGCGGCGGTATCCGGCGAGGTTCTTGCCGCCGATGTTGACCTGCTTGGTGGTGCGCTTCACGCCCGCGTCCTCGAGCTCCTTGGCGAGGCGTTCGGCATCCCAGTCGCCGTAATCCTCGTCCATGTTCTCGAGGCGGGCGAGGATGTCGGCGGTGTGCATCTTGGGGCTGTGGCGCATGACGGTGAGGCAGTCGGACAGCACGGGGGCGATGGTGACGCCGTTGGCTTCGGCGGCCGCGGTCATGTCGCCGGTGGCGTCGCCGGTGAGCTGGCCTGCGTCCTCGCGGAGCTTGCGGCCCTTCATGCACATGGAGTTGAAGGCGGCCGTGGTGAGCAGGTCGTTCTTCACGGTGGTGTACGAGGCGGG
>NZ_JBHWWF010000048.1:0-47461 GCF_042736455.1 Streptomyces sp. NPDC060064 | reverse complement strand
CCCCACCCGCCAAACATTGCCACGGCGACCCCGGAGATCTACCCCCCTCGGGTCGTCGGCCGCGTCAGAGGTTTAAAAGACACCGGGCTGCGTATGGCCCCACGCCCCGGCCCCCCTTCGGGGGCCGGTCCGAGGGCGCGCTGGTAAATCAGTTGCCCCCGGTGTGGCCGTCTGCTGCACTACCCGGGTAACAGCCCGATCGACCCAGGAGACGGTAATGCGCACTGCGTTCATGTCCACCCAGAAGGTAATTTCCACCTGCCTAGAGGACATGACACTTCGTGCGAACGTTGAACTTGGGAATTCTGGCGCATGTCGACGCCGGTAAGACAAGCCTGACCGAGCGGCTGCTCCACTCCGCCGGTGTCATCGACGAGATCGGCCGCGTCGATGACGGAAATACGCAGACCGATTCCCTGGCGCTGGAACGGCAACGCGGCATTACGATCAAGTCCGCCGTCGTGTCGTTCGCCATCGATGACGTCACGGTCAATCTGATCGACACGCCCGGTCACCCGGATTTCATCGCCGAGGTGGAACGGGTGCTGAGCGTGCTCGACGGTGCCGTGCTGGTCGTCTCCGCCGTGGAGGGCGTGCAGGCGCAGACCCGCGTACTGATGCGGACACTGCGGCGCCTGCGCATTCCCACGCTCATCTTCGTGAACAAGATCGACCGCAGTGGTGCGCACGACGGACGCGTACTGCGGAGCATCTCCGAGAAGCTGACCCCGGCGGTCATCCCGATGGGATCGGCCGGCGGACTGGGCACCCGCGACGCGCACTACGCGCCGTACACCGCCGCCGACACCGGCTTCACTTCCGGGCTGGTCGATCTGCTCGCCGACCACAGCGATGCGTTTCTGGCCGCGTACGTCGACGACGAGACGGCAGTCGGTTACGGACAACTCCGCGGCGAGCTGGCGTCGCAGACCCGGCAGGCTCTGGTGCATCCGGTGTTCTTCGGTTCGGCGGTCACAGGCGCGGGCGTGGATTCGCTGATCGCCGGTATCAGGGAGCTGCTGCCCGCGACCGAAGGCGACGTCGACGGCCCGGTTTCGGGCACAGTCTTCAAGGTCGAACGCGGTTCGGCCGGCGAGAAGATCGCGTACGTCCGCATGTTCTCGGGAGCGGTGCGCACGCGGGACCGGCTGCGCTTCCGCGGGGACGACGAGGGGAAGGTCACCGCGATCAGCGTCTTCGACCGCGGCTCGGCCGTCCGGCGCGCGTCGGTCGGCGCAGGGCAGATCGGAAAGCTGTGGGGTCTCGGCGCTGTCCGGATCGGCGACGCGATCGGCGTCTCGCGAACCCCGGCCCGGACCCCGGCCCCGGCTCCGGCTCCGGCTCCGGCACCTGCACCGGCGGGTCAGCAATTCGCCCCGCCGACCCTGGAAACGGTCGTCGTCCCCTGCCACCCCGCCGACAAAGGCCCGTTGCACCTCGCGCTCACCCAACTCGCCGAGCAGGACCCGCTGATCAATCTGCGGCAGGACGATATGCGGCGAGAGGTCTCCGTCTCGCTCTATGGCGAGGTCCAGAAGGAGGTCATCCAGGCAACGCTGGCGGACGACTTCGGTATCGGCGTCACCTTCCGCGAGACGACGACCATCTGCATGGAACGGCCGATCGGCACCGGCACGGCAGTCGAGATCATCGACAAGGAGCCCAATCCGTTTCTCGCGACCGTCGGTCTGCGCGTCGATCCGGCGCCGGCCGGCAGCGGCGTCGAATTCCGGCTGGAGGTCGAGCTCGGGTCGATGCCGTTCTCGCTCATGAAGGCGGTGGAGGACACCGTGAAAGAGACGCTGTACCAAGGGATTTACGGATGGGAGGTCACCGACTGCACGGTCACGATGACGCACTCCGGATACTGGCCGCGGCAGAGCCACGCCCACGGCACCTTCGACAAGAGCATGTCGAGCACGGCCGGGGACTTCCGCAATCTGACCCCGCTGGTTCTGATGAGCGCGCTCCAGGAGGCGGGCACCAGGGTGTACGAGCCGGTGCACCGCTTCCACCTTGAGGTCCCTGCGGACACGTTCGGACCGGTCCTGCCCGTACTGGCCCGGCTGCGTGCCGTGCCACAAGCACCGGCGATGCGGGGTCCGTCGTACGTGGTGGAGGGCGAGATCCCGGCGGCCGGAGTGCACGAGCTGGAGCAACAACTACCGGCGCTGACACGCGGCGAGGGCGTGCTGGAATGCGCCTTCGACCGGTACCAGCCCGTCACCGGGACAGTCCCGACCCGTCGGCGGACCGACCACGATCCGCTCAACCGCCGGGAGTACCTGCTGCGCGTGGTGCGGCGGGTCGGCGGGCGTCGGGAGGACGCGTGATCTCCGGGAGTGACCGGGGTGTCCCTGAGGCCAAGGGCCGGGTCCTCGCGAGTTCCGGCTGATCGAGTGGCACGCCCGCCGGTCAGGGTCAGCCGAAGCCGACCCGCTCCAGCCAGAAGTCGAGCAGCGTCCCGTCGCCGAGGATCTCGATGCCGTCTGCGCGGGCCGGCCGTCTGCGGTACACGACCAGCAGCAGGTCGGTCAGCGAGCCGCGCACCGCCACCGCGGCCTTCTCGTGTGTGCGGCGCCAGGCGATCGCGTCGCCGGTGAGGTCCACCAGCCACTCCGCCGCCGCCTCCGGCGCGGTGTCGGTGGCGTGGAAGTGGAGGGTGCGGCCGGGGCCGAGGAGCTCGCGCTGCTCGGGGTGGTACTCGAAGACCTGTGGCAGCGAGCCGAGCTCCATCCACTCGTCCAGGGCGTCAATACCGACCTCTTCGTCGAGGGTGAACTCCGCGCCGTCGGCCAAGGTCGCGTCGGCCCGGTGGATGGCCGTCTCGTGCGCAAAGCGGCGGGCGTAGAACTTCGCCGTCTCTCCGGGGACCGGCGTCCACAGCTCCGCGTCGGGCCCGGCGGCGCGCAGTGTGTCCGCCAGCCGCGCGGCGCCCTCGGCGAGCCAGGGCCCGAGTACGGCGGAGTCCTCGTCGGTGTACGCGGAGAGGTCGCGGAAGTGTTCGTCGGAAAGGGGGGACGCCGCCCGGGTCCGTACGATCGCCTCGGCCCAGCGGTGGCCGCCGCCGAGATGCCGCAGCAGCTGGCCGGTGTTCCAGCCCGGGCAGGAGGGCACGGGGACGGTCAGGTCCGCGTCCTCGACGGTGGACCTCAACAGCTCGGTCTGCGCGACGATTTCGTCGCAGTGGCGGTCATGGCTCAGAAGGCTCATGACACGACGGTAGGTGCGCGCCACGGACAGCCGGACGGAGACTCGGCCATGACTTCGGCGAGAGCTCGTGCCGGAGCCGTACGGCAGTCACAGGTCAATGCGAAGGGAACAGCGACGGTCACAGCGAAGGTGACGCGGACAACACCGAACCGATTCCCTCCCGCCCCCGCGACCCAATCCGCAGGTGTCCGGCCCGTCCGGGTGGCCCTTTCGAAGGGATGGAGCCGCTCTCACCGAGAGATACTCCAAACCGGACATTCGCACCCCCTTCCCGTGGCCGAAAACACGGGGCGATCAGCGTTACGCGCCCGTAAGCTCGCAGACATGCAGGTGATCCAGTCGACGAAGCTCGCAAACGTCTGTTACGAAATCCGGGGCCCGGTCCTCGAGGAGGCGATGCGGCTGGAGGCAGCAGGTCATCGCATCCTCAAGCTCAACACCGGCAACCCCGCCGCCTTCGGTTTCGAGTGCCCGCCCGAGATCCTCGAGGACATCCTCCGCAACCTCGGCGACGCGCACGGCTACGGCGATGCGAAGGGGCTGCTGTCCGCACGCCGAGCGGTGATGCAGCACTACCAGACCAAGGGCATCGACCTGGACGTCGAGGACATCTACCTCGGCAACGGCGTCTCCGAGTTGATCCAGATGTCGATGCAGGCGCTGCTCGACGACGGCGACGAAGTACTCGTACCGGCGCCGGACTATCCGCTGTGGACCGCCTCCGTGTCGCTCGCCGGCGGCACCGCCGTGCACTACCGGTGCGACGAGCAGGCCAACTGGATGCCCGACCTCGCCGACATCGAGCGGAAGATCACCGACCGCACCAAGGCGATCGTGATCATCAACCCGAACAACCCCACGGGTGCGGTGTACGGCGACGAGATGCTGCGCGGCCTCACCGAGATCGCCCGTCGGCACAACCTGGTCGTCTGCTCCGACGAGATCTACGACAAGATCCTCTACGACGGTGCCACGCACACGCCGACCGCTGCGATCGCCCCGGACCTGATGGTCCTCACCTTCAACGGGCTCTCCAAGAACTACCGGGTGGCGGGCTACCGCTCCGGCTGGATGGCCGTCTGCGGCCCGAAGGCGCACGCCTCCTCGTACATCGAGGGCCTGACGATCCTGGCCAATATGCGCCTGTGCGCCAACATGCCCTCGCAGCACGCGGTCGCCACCGCGCTCGGCGGCCGGCAGTCGATCGAGGACCTGGTGCTGCCGGGCGGGCGGATCCTGGAGCAGCGGGATGTCGCGTACGACCTGCTCACCCAGATCCCGGGCGTGACCTGCGTCAAGCCGAAGGGTGCGCTGTATCTGTTCCCGCGCCTCGACCCCAAGGTCTACAAGGTCAAGGACGACCGGCAGATGGTGCTCGATCTGCTGCGGACCGAGAAGATCATGGTCGTGCACGGTACGGGCTTCAACTGGCCGGAGCCCGATCACTTCCGGATCGTGACGCTGCCGGCGGCGAACGACCTGGCGGACGCGGTGACGCGGATCGGGACGTTCCTGGACGGCTACAGCCAGACCTGAGCCGGTCCCGAGCAAAAAATCACGACCCGACTCAACTTTAGACAGAATCCAAGCTAGGATGGTCTCCTGACATTGAGCAGGAGGCCATCCCCATGTACGAGCCGATTCGCACCAGGTCACTCCACTCGATGGCCGACGATGCCGAGTACCCGCACCGCAGCCGCGAGGAAGAGCTGGACATCCAGCTCGCCGGGCATCTGTCCGCGCTGCTCGCCGTCACCGACGAGCTCGGTCTCGACACGGCCGCCGAGCGCATCGCGTCCCAGATCTCCCGCCTGCGCGGCGCCCCGCCGGCCCGCCACGCGGGCCTCAGCGGCGCCGATCCTGCGGCCCTGCACCGCCGCGCGCACGCACTCGCGGGCCGCGCGCTCGTCGTCGCGGCATCCCGCGCCGACACTGCCGCCGCCATCCTCTCCGCCGAGCGGATGGACGCGCACACCGCCGCGCTGACCGAACTGCATCTGGTCGGCGCCCACTGACGGCCCCGGTTCACGGGCCGCGGAGGCGCGTGGGCCGGGTGCCACCCACTGCCGACGCCTCAACGCCGGAGCCTCCCTCCCCTCCACGGGAAGGGAGGCTCCGGCGTGTCGGCGAACAAGCGCGTGCGGATCACGTGTCGACGCGAGCGTGGAGCCTCCGGTCACGTGCCGGTGGGGCGGGCCCGTACGTGCATGCGCTCGCCCTGCGCCCCGAACAGGCTGAGGAACTCCACGGGTTGGGGTCCGGCATTGGCGAAGCCGTGGGGGGTACGGGTGTCGAATTCGGCGGCCTCGCCCGCGGTGAGGACGATGTCGTGCTCACCCAGGGCCAGCAGAAGTCGGCCGGACAGAACGTAGAGCCAGTCGTAGCCCTCGTGCGTCCGCTGGTCGGGCCGTACGCCCGTCGCCTTGCTGACGGGGAGGATCTGCTTGTAGGCGTGCAGACCGCCGAGATGGCGGGTCAGTGGCACAAAGGTCTGGCCGTGCCGGGTGAAGGGGCGCGGGTGGATACGGGGATCGCCGGTGGGCGGCGCGCCGACCAGTTCGTCCAGTTGCACGGCGAACGCCTTGGCCAGCGGGAGCAGGAGCTCCAGGGTCGGTTTGCGCTTGCCCGACTCCAGCCGCGAGAGGGTGCTGAGCGAGATACCGGTCGTCTCGCTCAGCTGGGCCAGGGTGGTGCCGCGGTCGTGCCGCAGGGCCCGCAGCCGCGGGCCAACAGCGGTCAGCACGCCGGGAATGTCGTCGTCGGCCATCTCCCCATTTGCTGTCCCGGCAAGAAAGTTTGTCAAGTCGGGCGGCACGCCGAGGAGACCCGCCGGGCTGTTGCCGCCCGTCGAGAAAGGCCCGGCCCCCGGAGCCGTGAGGGGGCTCCGGGGGCCGGGGACGCGGCGGACCTGTGTGACCCCACAGGTCAGGGCGGATGTCGGATTGATCCGCCGCGACGTTTCTTCAGCTGTTCAGCCTGCAGCTGTGCTCAGCCGAGACGGGCGACCAGCGAGCGGTACTCGTCCCACAGCTCCTTCGGCGTGTGGTCGCCGAAGGTGTTGAGGTGCTCGGGGATCAGAGCGGCCTCCTCGCGCCACACCTCCTTGTCGACCTTGAGGAGGAAGTCGAGGTCGGCCTCCGGCAGTTCGAGGCCGTCCGTGTCGAGCGCCTCACGCGTCGGCAGGATGCCGATCGGCGTCTCGACGCCCTCGGCCTTGCCCTCCAGACGCTCCACGATCCACTTCAGCACGCGGCTGTTCTCACCGAACCCCGGCCACACGAACTTGCCCGCGTCGTTCTTGCGGAACCAGTTCACGTAGTAGATCTTCGGCAGCTTCGACTGGTCCTTGTCCGCGCCGACCTTGACCCAGTGGGCCATGTAGTCGCCCATGTTGTAGCCGCAGAACGGCAGCATCGCGAACGGGTCGCGGCGCAGCTCGCCGACCTTGCCCTCGGCGGCCGCGGTCTTCTCGGAGGCGACGTTCGCACCGAGGAAGACACCGTGGTTCCAGTCGAAGGACTCGGTCACCAGCGGGACGGCGGAGGCGCGGCGGCCGCCGAAGAGGATTGCCGAGATCGGCACACCCTTCGGGTCCTCCCACTCCGGCGCGGCGATCGGGCACTGCGAGGCGGGCACGGTGAACCGGGCGTTCGGGTGGGCAGCCGGGGTCTCGGACTCCGGCGTCCAGTCGTTGCCCTTCCAGTCGATGAGGTGTGCCGGAGTCTCCTCCGTCATCCCCTCCCACCAGATGTCGTTGTCGTCGGTCAGCGCGACGTTGGTGAAGACGGCGTTGCCCCACAGGGTCTTCATGGCGTTGGCGTTGGTGTGCTCACCGGTGCCGGGCGCGACGCCGAAGAAACCGGCCTCCGGGTTGATCGCGTACAGCCGGCCGTCCTCGCCGAACCGCATCCAGGCGATGTCGTCGCCGATCGTCTCGACGGTCCAGCCGGAGATCGTGGGCTCGAGCATCGCGAGGTTGGTCTTGCCGCAGGCGGACGGGAAGGCCGCCGCGACGTACTTCGACTCGCCCTGCGGCGGGGTGAGCTTGAGGATCAGCATGTGCTCGGCGAGCCAGCCCTCGTCGCGCGCCATGACGGACGCGATGCGCAGCGCGTAGCACTTCTTGCCGAGCAGGGCGTTGCCGCCGTAGCCGGAGCCGTACGACCAGATCTCGCGGGTCTCCGGGAAGTGCGAGATGTACTTGGTGGAGTTGCAGGGCCACGGCACATCGGCCTCGCCCTCGGCGAGCGGGGCGCCGAGGGTGTGGACGGCCTTGACGAAGAAGCCGTCGGTGCCGAGCTCGTCCAGCACCGGCCGGCCCATGCGCGTCATCGTGCGCATGGAGACGGCGACGTACGCGGAGTCGGTGATCTCGACGCCGATCGCGGACAGCGGCGAGCCCAGCGGTCCCATGCAGAACGGCACGACGTACATGGTCCGCCCGCGCATCGAGCCGCGGAAGATGCCCTGCTCGCCGGCGAAGATGTCCTTCATCTCCGCGGGAGCCTTCCAGTGGTTCGTCGGGCCCGCGTCCTCCTCCTTCTCGGAGCAGATGAAGGTGCGGTCCTCCACCCGGGCGACATCACTCGGGTCGGACGCGGCGTAGTACGAGTTCGGGCGCTTGATCGGGTCCAGCTTCTTGAACGTGCCCTTGGCGACGAGCTCCTCGGACAGGCGCTCGTACTCGGCCTCGGATCCGTCACACCAGACGACGCTGTCCGGCTCCGTGATTGCTGCGATCTCGTCGACCCAGTCGACGAGCTCCTGGTGATTGGTGGGGACGGTGCCGGGAGCCGCGATGTCGCGCGCCACGATCGCTCCTAAGTGAGGGGTTTGAAGGTTGTTGCCCCGTGGGGGCTGCGACCCGGATGCTTCGTAGCCCGCTCATCCGGTGCCGACCGCACTCATCTGATGATCGGTGTCCTGTGCGCATATGTCCAGAGGACCTCTCACGTGAGCATCACCACTCATCACTCAAAACCTGCAAACCGGGGCTGGAAACCGGAGGTGAGACCTGAGCTGCGAACCCGTAGCCGTGAACCCGGAGCGGGCTCGGGCCAACCGCTGTGAGCCTGGCGCGAAGCGCGCGTTACCTACGGTTGCGTAGGTACCATCCTCGTCATGACCTCTGCCGCGCCCGAAGTGACCGAGATAGAGCCAACCCCGGTGAAACCGAGGCTGCGCGGCTGGCTGCACGCCGGGATGTTTCCCGCCGTACTCGTCGCGGGGCTGGTGCTCACGGCACTCGCCGATTCCACCCGCGCCCGGGTGGCCTGCGCGATCTACGTCTTCACAGCGTGCCTGCTTTTCGGCGTCAGCGCGATCTACCACCGTGGCACGTGGGGCCCGCGCGGCGAAGCCGTACTGCGCCGGCTCGACCACGCCAATATCTTCCTGATCATCGCGGGCACCTACACACCGCTGACGATGCTCCTCCTCCCCGATTCCAGCGGCCGGACGCTGCTGTGGGCGGTCTGGGTGGCGGCCGTGGCGGGAATAGCCTTCCGGGTCTTCTGGGTCGGCGCCCCGCGCTGGCTCTACACCCCCTGCTACATCGCGATGGGGTGGGCGGCGGTCTTCTTCCTGCCCGACTTCATGCGCGCCGGGGGAATCGCCGTGCTCGTCTGTGTGATCGTCGGCGGGCTGCTCTACAGCGCGGGCGGCGTGATCTACGGAATCAAGCGGCCGAACCCGTCACCGAGCTGGTTCGGCTTCCACGAGGTCTTCCACTCCCTCACCCTCGCGGCGTTCGTCGTGCACTACGTGGGCATCTCGATGGTCGCCTACCAGCACTCGTAACCTCTCTCACCCCTTCCGGGCGCTCCTTCCGACCACTCTTTTGGCCCTGGCCGTGGCATCGCCGCCACGGCCCTTTTTCTTGACGCCGGACGCCTTTCGACAGCGGGCGTCATTTGACATCAACTCTCCGAGGACGACCCCGCGGACGTGACTCCCGCCCCGGTCGATACAGGACAATGACGAACATGGCCGCCATCACACGTACCCCCTCGCGCGACTCGTCCGTCGCCGAAGCGCAGCCACAGCCGGGTCTGCGCGAGCGGAAGAAGCTCAAGACGCGGATCGCCATCCGCAGGGCGACGTACGGTCTCATCGCCGAGCAGGGGTACGAGGCGACCACCATCGAGCAGATCGCGGAAGCCGCGGAGGTCTCGCCCTCCACGGTCTTCCGCTACTTCCCGACCAAGAAGGACATCGTCCTCACCGACGAGTACGACCCGGTCATGGAAACGGCGCTGCGGGCCAGGCCGGCCGGCGAGGACCCGCTGGAGTCGATCCGGCATGTGATGACGCACGCCCTGCGGACCTTCATCCATGAGGAGCGCGAGGAGGTCATCCAGCGCACCAGGCTGATGGCGGAGGTCCCGGCGATCCGGGCCAGGATGACCGAGACCATGGCCACCACCTCGGAGCTGCTGGTCCAGGCGCTGGCCGACCGCACCGGCCGCGACCGCGACGACCTGGACGTACGGGTCTTCACGGCGGCGGTGCTCGGGGCGCTGCGCGAGGTGATGCTGTACTGGGCCGCGCGCGACCACCAGGACGATCTGATCGAGCTGGTGGACCGCGCGCTGACCACGATCAAGGGCGGGCTGAAGCTCTAGCTCTGGCTCCTGGGAACTCCGCCCCACCCCCGCGCCCCTCCGACGCCGGCGAGGCTTGTTCCGGCCCCGCGCCGGCGTCAATGGCCGGCCCGGTCCCCCTTCCCGCAGGCAAGTCCGTCCCTGTTCGGGTCGAGCCCCAGGGGATCGTCCTTGCCGTTGACCTTCAGGCCGCCGTAGTCATGCGCTGAAAGCCACTGACACCGCGCCGCCGTGCCCGCCTTCACCGTCCGCGGGAAGACCGTAGGAACACATACGCCGGCCGCCCCGTAGTGCCGGTCGCAGCCCGCGACCTGCGGGCTCACCGATACCGAACTCCGCTTCTTCTGCGCCTTCCTGGGCGCCGCCGCCGGCGCGTCCGCGAAGTCGTGGACATGCGCGGACGGCGCGTCCGCGGCAAGCGCCGCCGGGCCCCCGAGATGCACCCACTGGGCCAGCGACGGAATGCCGTTCGTGTCGACCGCGAAGAGCATGTACCAGCCGGGCGGCGCCAGATTCGGGTTGCTGGTGACATTGAGGTCGATGTTGTTGCCGTCGACGGTCATCGGCAGATCCACGAACCGCTGGTTGGGGTCGGAGGAGTGCGTCACCGCCGCCGGACGGATCAGCTCCGCCTTGGCGATGGGCCGGTCGACCGTGATCCGCTGTGTGTCCCCGTACGTCCACTGCCCGTCGATCACCGAAGTGATACTCGGCCGGGCGCCCTTGAGCAGATACGGCGGGGTGTAGACCGACACATTGTGGTTGTACGTGCCGTTGCCCGGGTTGTCGCCGACGGACATCACCCGCCCGTCCGGCAGCAGGAAGGACCCTGAGTGATACGTACGCGGGATCGGGTCCGTCGCCAGGCCCTGCTCGTACGTATTGCTCACCGGGTCGAAGAACGACGCCTCGTACACCGGATCAGCCCGGTCGTGCAGTCCGCCGCCCGTCTCCAGCACCTTTCCGTCCGGCAGCAGCACGGCGGAGACGAACATCTTCCCCTCGGCTCCCGACTGCGGCCGCTTGCCCTGTCCCTGGTCCACCTGGCCCTGCGGCAGCAACGGCCCGTTCGTGTACGCCGGGTTGGAGCTCTTCAGATCGATGATGTCGGTGAGACGGCCTGCCACCGGATTGGTCTCGTTGTTGCCGCCGCCCATCGTCAGGACCCGCTGGTCCTGGGCCGGCGGCAGCAGCACACTCGCCGACTCGTCGCGCTGGTCCTTGTTCTGCAGACCGGGCACATCGGTGATCGTGTTGGCGGTGTAGTCGTAGATCGAGGCGCCGGAGCCCTGCGTTCCGTTGCCGAAGACGTGGCTGCCGGAGTAGAAGAGCCGGCCGTCCTGCATCAGGATCATCGACGGATACAGACCCCAGTACGACCAGGTCTGGTTGACCTCGTTCATCGGCAGCCACTTGTTCTGCGCCGCCGAGAACTTCTCGGCCGTCACATTGCCGGTGGAGTCCTCCTTCAGACCGCCGAAGGAGATGACGTCGCCGTTGCCGAGGACCGTCGCCGACGGATACCAGTGTCCGCCGTTCATGTCGTTGGTCCTGGTGTACGTCTCGGTCGCCGGGTCGAAGATGTACGAGTCCTTCAGCCCCTGGTAGCCGATCCTGCCGTCGGCCGACGGATAACCCTTGTTACCGCTCATCACCAGGACCTTGCCGTCCTGCAGTTGCACATGGCCGGCGCAGAACATGTCCACCGGCGTGGGGATGGTTCTGAAGGTGCCGTTGGCCGGGTCGTAGACGGCCGAGGTGAAGGTGCCCGCCTCGAACTGCGCCTGGTCGTTCCCGGAACCCGCGATGACCAGCACCTTGCCGTTGTGCAGGACGACGGAGTGCATCGAACGCACCGGGTTCTGCACCGGCAGGACCTCCCAGCGGCCCTTGGCGCACTCCTCGGGCGTCGCCGTGCACTCGGGCGCGGGGGCAGGCGCGGTCACTTCCTCCATGGCGTAGTCGTCGGTGGTGACCGAGCCGGTGCCGTAGACCGACACACCCCAGGTGATCTGGTCGGTATGCGGTGGCACGGCGGGCGTCCGGACCTCGGCGCGCTCGTAACCGCCGCTCATCGGGAGGGTTTTGAGGTCCGTCCAGTACTGCCAGCCCAGCGTCGTGTCGTGCCGGAAGAGGGTGACGGACGTGTCAGGAGTGGTGCTCTTGTACCAGAGCGAGAGGTCGTACTGGCTCTCCGGCTTCACCGTGGGCGCACATGTCGCGTCCTCGGTGATCATCGCCTTGCGGTCGCCGTCCACGCGGCGGCTCAGCGAGACCTTCATCGCCTTGCTGCCGGAGTGCGCGTCGGCCACGGTCTCGAAGGTGAAGTCGTTGTCGCCCCAGCCGGACTTCTCCCAACAGGCGGGCATGTCCGCCGAACCGGCCGAACCGGCCGCCTCGAAGCCGGGGTTGGTGATCAGATTGGCTCCGGCCGAGGCGGGCTGCGGAGCGGAGATCAGCAGCGCGGCGGTCATTGCGCCGACGCCCAGCAGCGCGGCCGGGCGTCGGCGCCCTCTCCGGATCGTTGATGGCATGGGCAGGTCCCTTTCTGTGCTGTCCCCAGCCGGACGGGCCCGAGAGAAAGCCCGTCCCGCGATCGAGAACGAACTACTGCCGCCGGGTGGTCCCGACACGGCCCTTGCGCGGCAGGTACACCAGCGCCTCCGTCGCCGCGAACCGCAGGACGAACGTGGTCAGCAGCGCCAACGTGGTCGCGGGCAGCACAGCCATCCCCAGATGGCCCACGAACAGCGCGATCAGCGGAATGCGCAGCAGCAGATCGGCGTTGGCGAGCAGCGCGAAGCGCCCGACCCGGTCCGCCCAGTGCCGATGCCTGCGCCGGTCCCGGAACAACAGCACCTCGATGAGGAGGAAGTTCCACCCGACGCCGAACTGATTGGCCACGATCTCGGCCGGCAGATAGTGCATTCCGGCGGCCGTCAGCAGATGCAGCCCGAACAGATTCGGTACGAAGCCGGTGAGCCCGATCAGTCCGAAAGCCAGCATCCGCGCCGCCGACGAGGCCGTACGCAGCGCCACGAGATGCCCGAGGAAGCGCAGCCCTTCCTTCGCGGTCGACTTGGACTCGCCCGCGAATCTGTCCTGGAAGACGAACGGCACCTCCGCGACCTTCTCGGGACGGCACCGTACGGCCAGCTCCAGCAGGATCTTGTAGCCGAGCGGCTTCAGCACATCGGCCGTCACCACATTTCGGCGGATCGCGAAGAAGCCGCTCATCGGGTCGCTGATGCCGCGCAGCCGGCGCGGGAAGAGCCCCTTGGTCAGCCAGGTCGCACCGCGCGAGACGGCGATGCGGTAGCCGCCGGCGAGGCCCGCGCGGCTGCCGCCGCGGATGTAGCGGCTGGCGACGACGAGATCGGCGCCCGACCGCTCGCCCGCCGCCACCAGTTCGGGCACCAGCGCGGGCGGATGCTGGAGGTCGGCGTCCATGACGACGATCCAGTCGGAGCCCGCGGACTTCATGCCATCGACGACGGCGCCGCCGAGCCCGCCGACCGGCCTTTCGCGGTGCAGCACCGCGACCGGAAACGGGCAGTCCTGCGCGGCGCTGCGGATCACCTCCGGGGTGTCGTCCGTGGAGTCGTCGACAAAAACGACCTCGCAGGGCAGCCGGGACGGCACCGACTCGGTGAGCCGGTGCAGCAGCTCCCGTACATTTCCCGACTCGTTGAAGGTGGGGATGATGATGGTGACGGCACCGGGCTCGGCGAGCTGGGCGCCGCTGAGTTCCGGATTGCCGAGCTCTTCGGCGCCCGTACGGGGTGTGGTCATCGGGCGCCTCCAGCGATACGGCGGATCTCGATCCGGTCCTCGCCGTCGCCGAAGACGGCAACCGGCTTCGAATGCTCCAGTGCCGCCTTGACGTTGGGCAGATCGACAGCGTCACGCCGGACGGTCGGCGACGACACGACATAGTCGAGGTCCCGCCAGCCACGCGGCATCGTCTTCGTCACCGCGGGGTCGAGGTCGGCCTTGTAGAACCAGATGGCGCCGGTGCCGGGCTCGAAACCGTCGTGCACCAGGTCCAGCCAGAGCGCGTCGTCGACCAGGACCCGGGTCGACGCGGGGTCGGGCACCTCGTCCTGGAGCCAGGAAGCGGCCGCCCGGTAGGGGCCGTTGGCGTCGACGGTCAGGGCGGCGCGGTTGCCGTCGTACCAGCGCGGCACGACGTAGGCGGCCGCGGCGACCGCGAGGAGCCCGGCCACGACGTGGCGAACCACCGGGGCTCCGCGCCTCAAACGCAGGCCGGGCTGATTTTCTGCCCGTCCGGCGTCTGAGGACGTTGGGTCCGCGGGCGAAGCCCCCAGCGGGCGCCGCAGGATCGCATGCGCCACACTCGCCGCGCCCCCTGCCAGGACAATCGCCAGGAACGGCAGCGCCTGGATGACGTACATCGCCGGCAGATAGCCGGAAGGGCGCATCGCGACCAGCGCGAGGATCGCCACCACCAGCGAAGGTCCGGCGAGCGCCCGCGCGGTGACCGACCAGCGCAGCGTGACCAGCAGCAGCGCCGCGCCCGCGAGGCCGCCGAGCGGCAGCACCCGGTCGTAGTAGAGCCAGGACCGGAAGACGCCGTGCGAACCGGAGCCCGCGTCGAAGATCGAACCGGAGCCCGCGCGGCCCATCTGGTACGTGATCCCGTCGATCAGCGACACATGACCGGGCCCCGGGAACAGCTCATTGTTGAGCAGCGCGAAAAGCGGATACGACAGGCCTATCAGCGCGCATGCCGTTATCGCTCCGGTCACCGCGAACTTACGGGTGTCGCGATGGCTGTGCCGCCACATCGTCACCAGCAGCGCCGGCAGCACCACCAGCATCGTCTCCTTGGTGAGTACGGAGGTCGCCGCGGCGAGACCGGCGGCGAAGTGGTGCCACAGATGACGGCTCGGGGACGCGGCCAGGCAGAACGCCAGCAGCATCCACATCACCGCGATGTTGTCCAGGAAGATCTCGCGCTGCAGGACCACGGACAGCGGTGAAAGACCGAAGAGCAGCATGGCAAGACCGGCCGCCCAGCGCGGCAGGAACAGCCTGCGCGCCAGTACGTAGAGGAGCACCGCGCACGCCGCGCTGACCAGCAGCATCGCGAAGCGCATCGATGCCACGGTCATCGTCTCCGGCGCGATCAGCGACGGCAGCCAGGTGAGGAACGCGATCTGGATCCAGCCGAGCGGCGGATGGTCGTACCAGTACGTGTAGTGCGCGAGCCCGTCGCCCTGCTGCACCGCCCAGGCCTGTGCGAGATAGGTGCCCTCGTCGTCGCTGAGGGTCGGGAAGTGCGTGATGTTCCAGCCCTGGACGAGCAGGATCGCGGCCAACAGACCGGCGCAGAGCAGCAGATCGGGGCGCGAGCTGCGGAACCGTATGACGGGTCGTATATAGCCCGGCGCCTCGGGCGCGGACTCCGGCCCGGACTCCGCGCCGGAGGACGGGGCGGCGGACGAGTCGGCGGACGGGGATGCGGACGGGTCGGCGTCAGTGTCAGGCGCCGGCGGAAGTGTCGTGGTCACCGGTGGGCATCCTCTCGGGTCTCGGTGAGATGCGCGCCGACATGACTGGTCAGCTCCCACTCGTTACGGCCGCGCTGCTCCCGCCAGACGGCGCGCATCGCGGCACCGGCCAACAGGACCTGGTAGAAGGGGCCGCCCACGATGAGCTTGAGGTAGTGGACGGTGCGGACGCGCAGCCCGTACTGCTTGCCGAAGTCGTGCAGTCCGACGATCTCGAAGACCAAGGTGACCATCGCCGTGATCAGCGGCAGGAAGGTCACGATGGCGATCCCGACAGGGACGTCGAGAAAGAGCGCGACAGCGGCGTTGACCGGAATGATCACGCCGGAGAACGCCTGCAGGAACGGCGTCATCAAGGTGTAGCGGGCGAGCATCCGCTGCCCGCGTCCCGGCAGCTGCTTCCAGTCCTTCTTCCGGTAGACCTGCAGAAAGCCCTGGTTCCAGCGGGTGCGCTGCTTGAGCAGACTCATCAGGGTGCCGGGGGTCTCCTCGCGGGTGACCATGTCACTGTCGTACGCGACAACGACCTTCTTGCCGACGGAGGAGAGGCGTACGCCCAGGTCGCAGTCCTCGGCAAGGCAGTTCGGGTCCCAGCCGTCCGCCTCGCGCAGCACTTTCGTACGGACGAAGACCGTGTTGCCGCCGAGCGGAATGAAGCCCTTCTGGGCGTGCAGATGGAGACGGGAGCGGAACCAGAAGAAGTACTCCAGGCAGTTGCGCAGGCTGTACCAGCTGGAGTGGAAATTGATCAGCTGTACGCCGCCCTGGACGACATCCGCACCCGTGGAGGTGAAGGCGTGGTCGACATGGGCGAGCAGCTCGGGATGCACCTGGTCCTCGGCGTCGAAGACGCCCACGATGTCACCGCGGCAGTGCGGCAGCGCCGTGTTGAGGGCCTTGGGCTTGTTCTTCACCTCGTGGGTGTCGGTGATCACGCGCACCCGGACGGGGTCACGGGCGGCGGAGCGCTCGGCGACCGCGGCGGTCTCCGGATCGTCATGCCCGACGATCACGATGATCTCGAAGTTGGAGTGGCTGGACTCCAGCAGCCGCTCGATCGTGTGCTCCAGCACGGCCTGCTCGTGCCGCGCCGGCAGCAGCAGGGAGAACGAGAGCCCGACACCGCCGTGGGGCCGGTCGAACCGGGTCGCCGCGAGCGTCTCGGGCGTACGCCAGGCATGCATCTGCCACCACAGCGTGAATGCCGCCATCCAGAAAAGCGCCACGGAAATGGCAGCAATGAACACCGATATGAGCACCGAAAGGTCCCCCCTTGGACCTGCGCCCCGACAGCAGGACCCCCCTGGCCGGCGACACATCTGTTGCAGGCCCGGCGCAGCACTCCCCAGTACGTACGCCCGGCTACTCCTCGTGCCGAGGACCCTATAGGCGGAAGGTTAAAGTCCGGTGTTCGACTGATAAAAACTGGCGTTCCACCGTTAATTGGCGAGTTTTCGGGCAAGTGCGAATGCGTCTGCTACGGGCGCGTCACAGGTGAAGTTCCGGCAGACGTACGCCGCCGGGCGACCGCCCACCAGCGGCCTGTCCCTCAGCAGCGGAAACTCCTCACTGTCCGCCTCCCCCACCGCGACCACCGCACCCGGCGCCGGCGCCAGCAGCGCCGTACGGTGCAACTCCCGCGTCGCCGGGTCGTCCTGGGGCCCGACGACAGCCACCTCGCGCGGCCCGTCCAGCAGCGCCTCCGCCACCGCGAGCCCCCAGCCGATGAACCGCGGAGCACGCGGACCGAGCGCCTTCACCACACCCAACGCGCCCTCGGCGGCGGCGCGATGAGCCTCCGAGCCGGTGTGCGCGGCATACGACAGCAGCGCTCCGGCCGCGGCCGACCAGCCGGACGGGGTCGCACTGTCCGTCGGATCCTGCGGCCGGCGGATCAGCCGCTCCGCGTCATGCGCGGTGTCGTACAACTCCCCGCCCTCGCCGACGAACTGCTCGACGACGATGTCCAGCAGGAACCCCGCGAACTCCAGCCACACCCCTTCACCGCTCACCGCCGCCAGCGCCAGGAAGCCCTCCGCGACATCCGCGTAGTCCTCCAACACCCCAGCGTTTGCGCCAACTTGACCGCCCTTGGAGGTACGGGCCAGCCGCGCACCGCTGTCCATGTGCAGCCGCACCAGCAGGTCGGCCGCCTCGGTCGCCCGCTCGATCAGATCCGGCCGCTCGAAATACGCCCCGACCTCCGCCAGCGCGGCGATCGCCAGCCCGTTCCACGCGGCGACCACCTTGTCGTCCCGTCCAGGCCGGGCCCGCAGCGCACGCGCCGCGAGCAGCCGCTCCCTGATCTCCGCATCCGCTTCGCCGTCCGGGAGTTGAAGGACCGAGGCGCCCTCCTCGAAAGTCCCTTCCTCCGTCACGCCGAAGAACTCCGCGGCCCGCTGACCGTCCTCGCCCCCCAGCACCTCGCGCAGCTGCTCCGGCGTCCATACGTAGAACGCGCCCTCGACATGCTTGCCCGTACCGTCGTCGCTGTCGGCGTCGAGCGCGGAGGCGAAACCGCCTTCGGCCGTACGCAGCTCCCGCACCATGAAGTCCGCGGTCTCCAGCGCCACCCGTCGGGCCAGCTCGGAACCGGTCGCCCGCCACAGATGCGCGTACACCCGGCACAGCAGCGCATTATCATAGAGCATCTTCTCGAAGTGGGGCACGACCCACTCGCGGTCCACCGAATACCGCGCGAAACCGCCGCCGAGCTGGTCGTACATCCCGCCGCGCGCCATCGCCTCACATGTGTCGGCGGCCATCTGCAGCGCGCCCTCGGCGCCGGTGCGCGCGTAATGCCGCAGCAGGAACTCGACGGCCATCGACGGCGGGAACTTCGGCGCACCGCCGAAGCCGCCGTGCCGCTCGTCGTACTCGCGGGTCAGCCCGAGCAGCGCCTGCGCCAGCTCCTCCTCGCCGGGCACACCGTCCCCGCCGTACGCCAGCGACCGCCCGGCCAGATCACGGACGAACTTCCCCGCAACCTCACCGACCTCCTCCCGCCGCTCGCCCCAGGCGGCCGAGACCCCCTCCAGGACCTGCCCGAACGAGGGCATGCCGTGCCGGGGCTCGGGCGGGAAGTACGTACCGAAGTAGAAGGGCTCGGCGTCCGCGGTGAGGAAGACGGTCATGGGCCAGCCGCCCTGCCCGGTGGCGGCCTGCACGGCCTCCATATAGACGGCATCGACGTCGGGTCGCTCCTCACGGTCGACCTTGATGTTGACGAAGTGCTCGTTCATGTAAACGGCGGTCGCGTCGTCCTCGAAGGACTCGTGGGCCATGACATGACACCAGTGGCAGCTCGAGTAGCCGACGCTGAGCAGCACGGGCACCCCGCGCTTGCGCGCCTCCTCAAAGGCTTCGCCCGACCACGGCCACCAGTCGACCGGGTTGTCGGCGTGCTGCAGAAGGTAGGGGGAGGTCTCATGGGCAAGACGGTTCGGCATACAGTCCATCCTCTCTCAGGTGCGGTTGATCGTCAGACTCCCTCGCGCTGACGCGCCGTACGCAGGACACTTGTCGCCGGAACAGAAGTGGAACGGAAACCGGGGCTCTCGGAGGGGGACGCACATGCGGGACAGCCATCGGGCCGAAGCCGAGCGGCTGTTGGTACGCGCCGTCGAGGAAGAGGTACGGCGTTCGGGCGGGCGGTCGGACTCGGGTGTGCTGCTGGCACGCGGTCGGGCCGCCCTGGACACCATGGCGGCCAATGCGGGCGAGGAGTACGCCGCGTACGAGCAGGCGCTGACGGAGGCGGAGGCCGGGCAGCAACCTCTGGCCGAGACCTTCAGCCGGAAGAACACCTCGACTGCCGTGCTGGTGACGGCCGTTGCGGCCGTTGCCGCGATCGGTGCGGACATCGCGCTGGGTACGGCGACGGGCACCGCGCTCGGTGCCGGGGCCGTGGTCGCGGTGGCCGGGGCCGCGACCACCGTCGCCAAGGTGACGGCGTCGCACTGGCCGGCCGCGCACCGCAGAGCCGGGGCGCTCGGCCAGCCGGGCGGTGCCGAGCAACTGCGGCTGCAGTGGCTGACCGCGCTGGAGGTACGGGGCATCCGCCCGTTCCTGGATCAGCAGCGGATGCTGGCCTCCTCCACCCGTACGGCGAAGAAGGCGACCGCGGTGCCGCAGCTGCGCGGTACGGACCGGAGTGCGGCGGCGCGCCGGAGGTCGGTGCTGGAGCAGTCGTTCGGTCATCTGCCGGAACCGGAGGGTCCGTTCGCGGGCCGCCGGGACGAGATGACGCAGATCGCGCAGTGGGTGCATGCGGCCCGTGCGTCGACGGAGACCAGGCCGACCGTCGTGGTGCTGTACGGGGCTGCGGGCGCGGGGCGTACGACGCTCGCCTTGCGGGCCTCCCATCATCTGAAGGACCAGTTCCGCGGTGCGTGCATCGTCGATCTGCGCGGTGACGGCGAGCAGCCGCTCTCGACGCGCGATGCGCTGCTGCATCTGCTGAACCGGCTGGGTGCGCCGCGCGAGCAGTTGCTGTTCCGGGAGCGGTCGTCGGCGGAGCAGCAGGTGCGGCGACTGAGCGAGCTGTACCACCAGCATCTGACGGGTCTGCCGGTGACGGTGGTGCTGGACGATGCGAGCGATGCGGCGCAGGTGCGGACGCTGGTGCCGGAGCGTTCGGACAGTCTGGTGCTGGTGACGGCGCGCAGGCGGCTCGAGCTGCCGGACGACATTCCGGCGTGGGTGCATCAGCTGCCGGTGGAGGCGCTGGACGCGGCGGGTGCGGAGGAACTGCTGCGGGCGTCGGCGGAGGATACTTCGACGGGGCCGTACGACGCCCAATCGGCGGACCAGGTACGGGAGTTGTGCGGCGGACTGCCGCTGGCGCTGCGTATCGCGGGTTCGTCGCTCGGCACGCGCACCGCTCATCAGCTGGCGGCGGATCTTGGTGCGTACGGTCCCGTGGATCCGGTCGAGCGGGCGTTGTGGCTGCGCTACACCGACCAGTCCGAGCAGGCGCGGCGGCTGCTGCGCCGGCTCGCGCTGGCCGGGCGGGCGTCGTTGGGCGCGGCCGCGGCGGCGGCGCTGCTGGCCACGGACGAGCAGGAGTCGCAGCGGCTGCTGTCGGAGCTGGCCGGTGCGGGCCTGATAGATCATGTACGGGCCAGCCGTTTCCGGCTGCACGATGTCGTGCGGTCCTTCGCGCGGGCCAGGCTGCTGGACGAGGAGGAGGCGGCGGAGCGTACGGCGGCTCAGGAGCGGCTGATCCAGAACTACGCGGATCTGGCCGGCGCCGTGATCCGGATGGTGGACGGCAAGATGTCCACGCGTGCGGGCCAGTTCGGGGCGCACGGCTTCTCCTCGCTGGACGCGGCACTGCGCTGGCTGGACGACGAGTCGAGCTTCATCACCTCGGCGCTGCGGCATGCCGAGGGTGTGAACCAGCAGGCGGTGCTCAATCTGCTGGGTGCGCTCTGCGACTACTGCCTGTTGCGCGGCGATCTGTACCGGCTCGGTGAGATCAGCGAGCTGTCGCAGGCCGTCGACCAGGGGCTGCTGGAGCGTTCCGTACGGTGGCGTACCGGCATCGCGGCCCGCCAGCTCGGCGAGCTCGACAAGGCGCGTACGACGCTGTCCTCGGTCGTCGGCCTCTACCGCGAGGCGCAGAACGATTCGGGCACGGCGCTCGCGCTCTGTTCACTCGGCATCACGCTGCACCATCAGGGCAATCTGACCGAGGCTGCGGCGAAGCTGAACGAGGCGATCGAGCTGCAGTCCTCGGACGAGCAGGCCGAGGACCGGGCGTGGTCGCTGCACGCACTGGCCGCGGTGGAGCGCGACCGGGCCAATATCAACCAGGCGCTGGATCTGCTGGCGACGGCTCTGCGGCTGCACCGGGAGGGCGAGTCGCTGCACGGCGAGGCGTGGACGCATTTCCAGCTGGGCCAGGTGTGTCTGCGGATGGGGGATGTGCCGCGCGCGGAGGAGGAATTGCGTACGGCTCTGGATTCCTACGGCCGTACCCGCGACGGCCGCGGCGAGGCCTGGGCGATGACCCAGCTGGCCCGTGCCCGTCTGGTGGACGGCGATCCGGCCCCGGCGGTCGACCAGCTGCGCCAGGCGCTGTCGCGTCACCGGGACAACGAGGACGCGCGCGGTGAGGCGTGGACGCTGTACTACCTGGGCCAGGCGCTGGAGGAGTGCGGCGACCGCGATCAGGCAGTACGTGAACTGGAGCGGGCCCGCACGATGTTCTCGCGGATGCGCGATGTGTACGGCCTGGCCTGTGCCCGGCATCACTCGGGCCGGGTGACGCGGGACCAGCGGGCGGCCCAGACCGGGAATCTGCGGAACTCCGGCTTCGCCCGCCAGCTCCTGGTGGACGCCCGCGCCGACTTCCAGCGCATCGGTGTCGCGCACGGCGAGGCGTGGACGTGTCTGGAGCTGGCGCTGATCGACGGCGGCAACAGCCGTCCGGCTCAGGCGCTGGCGCTGTGCGACGAGGCGGCGGCTCTGTTCACCTCGTACGAGGACCATCGCGGCGCGGACTGGGCGCGCTTTCTGCGCTGCACGCTGCTGCCGTTCGCCTCACCGGGCGGCATCGAGGTCGGCACGGTGGTGGCCCAGGAGGAGCTGGCCGAGCTGATGGGGGCGACGCACCCATCGCGCGACGGCAAGCTGGAGGACTGCGCGGAGGCTCTGGCGGTGATGCTGGAGCGGGGCGTGCATCTGGAGGACGGCTGGCAGGCGTGGCATCTGGGGATGGTGCCGAACCGGCATGCGCGGGAGGTGATGGGCGTACCGGTGACTGCGGCGAAGTAGGCGGCGGCCCTGGTGGGGCGGGCCCTTGCCGGGCCGCTGCCCCGGACCCCGCGCCTCAATCGCCGGCGAGGCTTGGTTTCCGCCGGGAACCCAAGCCCGTCCGGCGATTGAGGACACGCCCCGAGGGCGTACCGGGGTCCGGGCGCGGGGCCCATGGTTTCGGGAAGGGGCGGGGTGGGGCAGAGCCCGCCGCAGGCGCCCCGCCCCGTCACACCGCGGCAGGGCCCGACGTGCCCTTGCCGCCCCTGGGGGCGTCCGCCGCCGGGTCCGGGGCCTCCTCGAAGTCGACCTTGCCCATGTGGCGGTTCATCGACTTCATCAGCAGCCACACGCCCACGGCCAGCGCCGCGAAGACGATGAAGCCGAGGACGCCCGGGGTGACCTTGTTGTCGTCGACCTCCTTGGCGAGAGGGACGAGATGCGTCAGTGCGAGGTTTGCGCTTGCGCTCATATCAGGCATTGTCGCGGATGCCCGCGAAGAGGTCGTCCTCGGGGAGGGAGGTATCGACCAGAGACTTGGCGAGCTCGTACTCCTCCGTCGGCCAGACCTTCTTCTGGATGTCCATGGGGACGCGGAACCAGCCGCCGTCCGGGTCGATCTGCGTCGCGTGCGCGATCAGCGCCTTGTCGCGGATCTCGAAGAAGTCGGCACACGGAACGTACGTGGTCAGGGTGCGCTCGGCGCGCTGGAACTCCTTCCAGCGCTCCAGCCACTCGCCGTACGGGGACTCCATGCCGCGCTCGAGCAGCGCCTCGTGCAGCGCGACCGTACGGGGACGGTTGAAGCCCTGGTTGTAGTAGAGCTTCTGCGGCTGCCAGACCGGGCCGAACTCGGACTCCGGGAACTTCTCGGCGTCGCCCGCTCCGTCGAAGGCCACCATCGAGATCTTGTGGGTCATGATGTGGTCGGGGTGCGGGTATCCGCCGTTCTCGTCGTACGTCGTGACGACTTGCGGGCGGAAGGTGCGGATGGACTTCACCAGTCGGCCGGCGGCCGTCTCCACGTCCTCCAGGGCGAAGCAGCCCTCGGGAAGCGGCGGCAGCGGGTCGCCCTCCGGCAGACCGGAGTCGACGAAGCCGAGCCACTCCTGGCCGACGCCGAGGATCTCCCGCGCCTCGTCCATCTCCTTCTTGCGCACTTCGTGGATGTGCTCCTCGATGTACGCGTCGCCCTGGAGCTTCGGATTGAGGATGGAGCCGCGCTCGCCTCCCGTGCAGGTCACGACCAGCACGTCCACCCCCTCGGACACATACTTGGCCATCGTTGCCGCGCCCTTGCTCGACTCGTCGTCGGGGTGGGCGTGAACGGCCATCAGTCGCAGCTGCTCAGTCAAGACTCGATCCTCATTGATTCGTCGCGAAATGCCGGTGCCGTCCCGCAGTGACGTCGATGTGGGGCGGCGGTCGGCCGGCGGGCGCAAGACTTCTATAGTGACCGAATCGGGGGCCGGAAAATTCCGGCCGCCCGTCCCGGAAGGAATGATCATGGCTGCGGTGCGCGAACAGCTCCCGGAGGGCCGCTACGGCCGCTCGGCGGACGAGCGCGCCGACCGCAAACTCAAGATCGTGGGCGCGGTCCTGGGGGTCGCGCTGCTCGGGATGATCGGCTGGTTCGGTTACGACTACATCGCGGGCCAGAAGATCAGCGCCGAGGTGATCAAGTTCGACGTCACCTCCGACTCCGAGGTCCAGGTGCACCTGGAGGTGCGCAAGGACACGGAAGCGACCGGCACCTGTACGCTGCGTTCCCGCGCGAAGGACGGCAACGAGGTCGGGCGGCTGGACGTCGCCGTGGACCAGCGGGGCCGGAAGCGGATCGACCAGGTCGTGAAGGTGCGTACAACGGCGCGTGCCACCAGTGCCGAGCTGGTGGAGTGCACCGCGCGCTGAGCCGCCTGCTGAGCCGCCCGTCGGCCGTTTTACTGACGGCGGGTCTCGTCGCTGACCTGCATTGATGTAATTCTGATGGCATTCGTCCTCCCCCTTCCGCCACGAAATTGTTAGGCTCGTGGTTTCGCCCACCCGGGGAGGCACATCCTTTGGGTAGGGCGATGCTTTGTATTCCCAGTACCTACGAGGAGCACCTGTGACCCAGACCAGCGAGAACGTCACCTGGCTCACCCAGGAGGCGTACAACCAGCTGAAGGCCGAGCTGGAGTACCTGTCTGGTCCTGCGCGCACGGAGATCGCCACCAAGATCGCCGCTGCGCGTGAGGAAGGCGACCTGCGCGAGAACGGCGGGTACCACGCGGCCAAGGAGGAGCAGGGCAAGCAGGAGCTCCGTGTGCGCCAGCTGACCCAGCTCCTGGAGCACGCCAAGGTCGGCGAGGCGCCTGCCGTCGCGGACGGCGTGGTCGCGCCCGGCACGGTCGTGACGATCGCCTTCGACGGCGACGAGGACGACACGACGACCTTCCTGCTCGCCTCGCGGGAGTACGCGAGCGCGGACATCGAGACGTACTCGCCGCAGTCCCCGCTGGGCTCCGGCGTGAACGGCAAGAAGGTCGGCGAGAACGCGGAGTACGAGCTGCCCAACGGCAAGACGGCCTCGGTGAAGATCCTCGAGGCCAAGCCGTACACGGGCTGAGACTGGAGGAACACCGGAGGGGCCTGACCGCCGCATGCGGTCCGGCCCCTCCGATGTTTCAGGACCTTCCGATGTTCCAGCACCTTCCGGTGTTCCAGCACCTTCCGGTGTTCCAGCACCTTCCGGTGTTTCACCTGGTGTCAGCGTCCGGTCTCACGCGGTTGCCGAACGGTACTTGCGCACCGACAGCGTCCGGAAGACCACGATGATCAGGACCGACCAGAGCATCGAGGCCAGGACCGGGTGCGCCATCGGCCAGGCGTCGGACGGTGAGGCACCGGGGTTGCCGAACAGCTCACGGCAGGCCTGGACCGTGGCGCTGAAGGGGTTCCACTCGGCGACGGGCTGCAGCCAGCCGGGCAGATTGCTGGACTCCACGAACGCGTTCGAGATGAAGGTGACCGGGAAGAGCCAGATCAGGCCGCCTGAGGTGGCCGCCTCGGGCGTCCGGACCGAGAGTCCGATCAGTGCGCCGATCCAGGAGAAGGCGTAACCCAGCAGAAGCAGCAGCGCGAACGCGCCGAGCGCCTTGGGAATGCCCTCGTGGATCCGCCAGCCGACCAGCAGAGCGACGATCGCGAGGACGACGACGGTCAGCGCGGTCTGGACGAGGTCCGCGAGCGTACGACCGGTGAGGACCGCGCCGCGGGCCATCGGCAGCGAGCGGAACCGGTCGATGAGGCCCTTGTGCATATCGTCGGCGATGCCCGCGCCCGCGCCCGCCGTGGCGAAGGTGACGGTCTGGGCGAAGATGCCGGCCATCAGGAACTCGCGGTAGACGTCGGGGTCCGTGGTGCCGCCGACATTCATGGAGCCGCCGAAGACATAGCTGAACAGCACCACGAACATGATCGGCTGGATCATCCCGAAGATGATCATCTCCGGGATGCGGGTCATCCGGATCAGATTGCGCTTGGCGACGACGAGCGAGTCGTTGACGGACTGGACGACGCCGCCGCGGGGTCTCGGCGCCGCCGGCTTCAGGGCTTCCGTGGTGGTGGTCACTTCACGCTCTCCTTCCGGGACTTCTTGCCCTTGGCCGCCACGGCGTCCTCGGGTTCGCCGTTCTCCTCGTCCTGAAGCTCGGCGGCATGGCCGGTGAGCGAGATGAAGACGTCGTCGAGGGTGGGGCGGCGCAGACCGATGTCGTCGATCTCGACGCCCCGGGTGTCCAGTTCGCGGATGACCTCGGCGAGCAGCTTCGCGCCGCCGGTGACCGGGACGGTGAGCTTGCGGGTGTGGTCGGCGACGGCGACATCGCCCTTTCCGAGGCCGAGCAGGACCTCGCGGGCAGGGGCGATCTGGTCACGCTCGTGCACGACGACCTCGACGCGCTCGCCGCCCGTCCGGGCCTTGAGCTCGTCGGCGGTGCCGCGGGCGATGACCTTGCCGTGGTCGATGACGCAGATGTCGTCGGCCAGGTGGTCGGCCTCTTCGAGGTACTGGGTGGTGAGCAGCAGTGTCGTACCGCCGCCGACCAGTTCCTGGATGACCTCCCACAGCTGCATCCGGTTGCGCGGGTCGAGCCCGGTGGTGGGCTCGTCCATGAACATCACGGGCGGGGAGACGACCAGGGCGGCGGCGAGGTCGAGCCGGCGGCGCATACCGCCGGAGTACGTCTTGGCCGGGCGGTCGGCGGCGTCCGCGAGGTTGAAGCGGTCGAGCAGCTGGACCGCCCGTGCCTTCGCGTCGCGTGCGCTCATCTGGTAGAGCTGGCCGACCATCTGGAGGTTCTCACGGCCTGTCAGATACTCGTCGACCGCGGCGAACTGGCCGGAGAGGCCGATGCAGCGGCGGACTTCGTTCGGGTGCTTCAGGACGTCGATACCGGCGACGACTGCCTTGCCGCTGTCGGGCTGCAGCAAGGTGGTCAGTACGCGCACAGCGGTGGTCTTGCCGGCTCCGTTGGGGCCGAGAAGACCCAGGACCGTACCTTCCGGGACGTCGAGATCGACACCGTCCAGAGCCCTTACGTCGCCGAAGGTCTTGACCAGACCTTCGGCGTATATGGCGCCTGGCATATGGGTTCTCCCAAGGTGGTGACAGGTGGGCGGGTTCTTGGTGCGAAAACTTGGACGTGTACGTCTTCCAGCGCCCGGCGGGAGCGTGGCAGGCCCACACCGTAACGCGATACATCGCGACACTCAAGACTGTGTCGCGAGGCAGTGATGTCCGAGGCCACGTCCCGAGACGTGTCCCGAGGCGATGTCCCGAGGCGATGTCCCGAGGCGATTCGCGAGGAAGTGACGGCGAGCGCGTGCCCCCGGCTCAGCCCGTGATCGTGTAACCCGCCTCGCGCAGCGCCGTCGCGACCTCTTCGCAGTGCTCCGGGCCCTTCGTCTCCAGCTGCAACTCCACCTCCACCTCCGTGAGCCCGAGCCGCGGATCGGTCCGTACATGACTCACGTCGAGCACGTTAGCGTCGACCACTGACAACGCCGCCAGAAGTGCGGCAAGTACTCCCGGCCGGTCCGTCAGACGCACCCGCAGCGAGAGATAGCGACCCGCCGCCGCCATGCCGTGCCGCAGGATGCGCTGCATCAGCAGCGGGTCCACATTGCCGCCCGACAGCAGGGCGACAACCGGCCCCTGGAACGACCGCGGGTCACTCAGCAGCGCCGCCACCGGACTCGCCCCGGCAGGCTCGACAACGAGCTTGGCCCGCTCCAGGCAGAGCAGCAGCGCGCTGGAGAGCGCGTCCTCGGTGACCGTACGGACCTCATCGACGAGATCGCCAATGATTTTGAACGGAACGTCGCCGGGCCGGCCCACCTTGATGCCGTCCGCCATCGTCGTCGGCGAATCGATCGACACCGGGTGCCCGGCGGACAGTGACGGCGGGTACGCGGCCGCGCCCTCCGCCTGCACACCGATCAGCTTCACATCGGGACGCAGCGCCTTCACCGCCACCGCGATACCGGCCGCGAGCCCGCCGCCGCCGATACCGATGACGATCGTCCGCACCTCCGGGCACTGCTCGAGAATCTCCAGACCCACCGTGCCCTGCCCGGCGATGATGTCCGGGTGGTCGAAGGGGTGGATGAAGACCGCGCCCGTATCGCGCGCGTACTCCTGCGCCGCGGCCAGAGTCTCGTCGATGACCTGGCCGTGCAGCCGCACCTCGGCTCCGTACTCCCTGGTCGCGGCGACCTTCGGCAGCGGCGCTCCCATCGGCATGAACACGGTGGAATGCACGCCGAGCAGCGAGGACGCCAGCGCCACACCCTGCGCGTGATTGCCGGCGGAGGCGGCCACGACGCCCGCCGCGCGCTCCTCCGGGGAGAGGCCGGCGATCCGTACGTACGCGCCGCGCAGCTTGAACGAACCGGTGCGCTGAAGGTTCTCGCACTTGAGGTGGACGGGCGCGCCCACCAGCCGCGACAGATGCCTGCTGCCCTCCATCGCGGTGGTCCTCGCGACCCCCGAGAGCATCTTCTGTGCACCGCGGATGTCGTCGAGAATGACGGGACGCAAGGTGCCAGACGTACTGAAGCTCATGACGCCCAGTCTCGCAGCTCATCGACCCGACGGCCGCCCGGATCCCGTGCTTCCCCACTGGTTTGTGCAGCGCTGGTACGCACCGCGTGAAGGCCGCGTACTCTGTCCCCCACCAACCGACCACCGCACGAGAGAGCCCCCTAGCCATGCCCACCTCTCAGGACATGACGACTCATCTCGACCCCGGCCTCCTCGATGCCCTCCAGCACCAGGTCGCCGTCTTCGCCCGCCGCGCGGAACAGACCCGGCTCGGCGGGGTCGGCCAGGTCCGCAACTCCATGGACCGCGCCGCCTATCTGCTTCTCAACCGGCTCGACCTGGAAGGCCCGATGGGCGTCAAGGCGCTGGCCGCGGGGATGGGCATCGACTCGTCGACCGTCACCCGCCAGGTGGCGCCGCTCGTCGACACCGGCCTGGTCAAGCGCACCTCGCACCCGGAGGACGGCCGAGCGGTCGTGCTCCAGCTGTCCCCGCGCGGCCAGGCCAGGCTCGAAGAGGTCCGCTCCTCGCGGCGCGAGCTGATGGCCCAGGTGACGGACGGCTGGACGGAGACGGAGCGTGAGTCGTTCTGCACTCTGCTCACCCGCTTCAACTCCGCGCTCTCCGCACGCCAGTCCGGCCTGCCGCCCGTGGACACGGAGACGCCGCCGACCTCTTGACCCCGGTAGCGCATCTGCCTCTATATGAGGAGGTGAGCGAGCGGCAGACGGCCCAGAGACGTCGCCGGGCCCGGGAGTTCGAGGCATTCGTCGCGGGCGCGGCCGGCCGACTGCTGCATGCGGCCACGCTGCTCACCGCGGAGGCGCCCGGCGTCAATCCGCACGCGCAGCAGCTGCTGACCGCCGCGCTGGCCCATACGTACGCCGAGTGGGACCGGCTGCGCGGCGAGGACCCGTACGACCGCACCCGCCAGGAACTCGCCAGCCGCTTCGCACGCAGCGGCTGGCGCTACCACAAGGCGCACGGCGGCGTACTGGAACGCCTCACCCCGCAGGAGCGCCTGATTCTGGTGCTGCGCCTGTACGAAGGGGTGGCCGAGGAGCAGACAGCGGCGCTGATCGGGCTCACGGTGGAACGGGTCCGCGCGATCTGCACGCGCGCGATCGCGACGATGCGCAGCGCGCCGCCGGCGCCGCCGCGCGCCCCGGTGCAGGCGGTGTCATGAGCCGCCCGGACCGCAAGGAGGACGAGGTCCGCCGGATGCTGGAGACCCGGCATCCGCCGGTCCCGGCCGATCTGGCGGCCCGCGCCGCGGAACACGGCACCCGTCTGCTGCGCCGCCACCGGGCGCTGCGCCGCGCGGCATGGCTGCTCCTGGTGGCGGCGGCGATCGCGTTCGCGATCTGGGCGGCGGCGGCGGAGCCGTGGGTCACGCCGCCGACGAAGACGACTCCTCCACTGGAGGGCTGGTAAGTCGCCCCCTCGTCAGGATATGTCCGGCCTGTACGGATCTATGCTGTAGGAAGCGGCGTACAGACCGACCGAGGAGGTCGCCATGACGAGAAAAGTTGCCGACTGCCGCAAGTTCCCCAGCGAGACGAACTGCTCCCTCACCATCACCGGTGAGGAGGAGGAAGTCGTACGGGCCGCCAGTGAACACGCGGTCTCCGTCCACGGGCACCCGGACAGTCTGGAGCTGCGCGGGCAGATCCGCGAGACCCTCGAGGACGAGAAGGTCAGCGCCTGACGTCGTTCGCCGGACGGGCTCGGTCAAGCCCGTCCGGCGTTGCGGACCCACCGGCCGCCGGACCCACCGGCCGCCGGACCCACCGGCCGCCGGACCCACCGGCTGCCGGACGGACCGGCTGCCGGACGGACGCGGTCAGCCCAGCGCCTGCTTCAGGTCCGCCAGCAGGTCGTCGCCCGACTCGATGCCCACCGACAGGCGCACCAGGTCTCCCGGGACCTCCAGCGCCGAACCCACCACCGACGCGTGCGTCATCCGGCCCGGGTGCTCGATGAGGGACTCGACGCCGCCCAGGGACTCGCCCAGCGTGAAGAGCTTCGCGCGGTTGCAGACCTCGACAGCCGCCTCCTCGCCGCCCGCGATCCGGAACGAGACCATGCCGCCGAACGCCTTCATCTGCTTCGCGGCGATCTCGTGCCCCGGGTGCTCCGGCAGCCCCGGGTAGAGGACCTTGGTGACCTTGGGATGCTTGGTGAGCATCTCGGCGACGCGGCCGGCGTTCTCGCTGTGCCGGTCCATACGGACGGGCAGGGTCTTGATACCGCGCAGCACCAGCCACGCGTCGAACGGGCCCGCCACCGCGCCCATGGCGTTCTGGTGGTACGCCAGTTCCTGGCCGACCCTCTCGTCCGCCGCGATCAGCGCACCGCCGACGACGTCCGAGTGCCCGCCCATGTACTTGGTGAGGGAGTGCACGACGATGTCCGCGCCGAGCGCGATCGGCTGCTGCAGGTAGGGGCTGGCGAAGGTGTTGTCGACGACGAGCTTCGCGCCCGCGCCGCGCGCCACGTCCGCCACGGCCGCGATGTCGGTGATGCCGAGCAGCGGGTTGGAGGGTGTCTCGACCCAGATCACCTTCGTCTTCGGGGTGACCGCGGCACGTACCGCCGCCGGGTCGGAGGTGTCGGCCACCGACCACTCCACGCCCCAGCGCGAGACGACCTTCGCGAAGAGCCGGAAGGTGCCGCCGTACGCGTCGTTCGGGATCACCACATGATCGCCCGGCGCCAGCAGCGTACGCAGCAGGCAGTCCTCCGCCGCGAGTCCGGACGCGAAGGCGAGCCCGCGCCGGCCGCCTTCGATGGCCGCCAGGTTCTCCTCCAGCGCGGTACGCGTCGGGTTGGCGCTGCGGCTGTACTCGTAGCCGCCGCGGAGCCCGCCCACGCCGTCCTGCTTGTAGGTGGACACCTGGTAGATGGGCGGGACGACCGCGCCGGTCAGCGGATCCGCGGTGTTGCCCGCGTGGATGGCAAGGGTCTCGAAGCTGTGCGAACTGTGCTGGTCACTCATGAGGCCGAGCGTAGTCCCCGCCGGGGCCCCGGACGTGGCCCGGCCCGACCTCTGTCCGGAACACCGACCTCTGTCCGGAACACCCGACCCCTGTCCGGAACAATGGGGTCATGGAGATTCTCTGGTTCCTGATCGCGATGGGTCTGCTGGCCGCGGCCTTCGGTCCCTACCTGCTGCGCCGCCGTTCCGGCATCCGCCAGGTCGCGCCCGGCTCGCCCGACGCCGCCGACCCGGACACGTACGGATTTGTGCGCCAGGAGGAGCTGGACATCCGGCTGCCGGGACCTGACCAGGACCTCCTCGACGTACTCGATGTCGTCCAGCGCACCCAGGAGTGGCGGGCCGCCGCCCAGTTGCTGGCCGGCACCCCGAAGGAGGGCGAGGTGCGCTGGCAGCGCGTCCAGGCCTTCGCCGGCGCCGCGTCGCTGGAGCTCCAGCAGCGGCCTGGCGTCGGCGGCGCGTGGCTGCGCGCCTGGCGCACCGAGTCCCCGAAGGACGCGGGCGCCGCGCAGGTGCACGCCGAGTTCCTGGTACAGCAGGCCTGGCGGTCCTCGACCACCGGGACGGACGACTTCCGGATCATCCTGGAGGAGGCCCGCGCGGTCTGCGGCGAGGCGGCACTGCTCGCACCCGGCGACCCGATCCCGTACATCGTCGAACTCGCCGTCGCGCGCGGACTCGGCTACTCCCCCGAGCAGTTCGACCAGGTGTGGGCGAAGGTCATCGACCGCGCGCCGGAGCACATGGGCGCGCATCTGGCCGCGCTGCACTACTGGTGCGAGAAGTGGCACGGCTCGCGCGAGGAGGCGGACCACTTCGCGACCACGGCCGCGGCACGCGCCCCGCAGGGCTCACTCCTTGCCGCTCTCCCGCTCTTCGCGGTGTACGAGCACGTCCCGGACGTGGTCCTGGTCCAGGGCTTCCATCAGAGCGCGGTGGTCACGAAGGCGGTGGAGGGCGCGCTCTTCGCGGTGCACTCCGCCCGCGCCGACGACCCGATGCTCGCGCACGTACGCCACATGCTGATCCTCTTCCTCGTACGTTCGGAGAGGTGGGCGGAGGCGATGAACCAGCTGGTGCGGGTGGACGGCCACATCGGCGCGCTGCCGTGGACGCACAGCGGCGATCCGGCGGCGGAGTACACGGTCTACCGGGCGCTGGCGGTGGCCGGGTACGAGGCGAACGGCGGCAGCCCGGCGACGCTGCCGCGCTGACGCGGCGGGGCGCGTCAGCGGCAGTTCGACGACAGGTCGACAGGTCGAGGCGCTTCCCCGACCCGGTGAAGGCGTACATCGCGGCCCGCGAGGAAGGGGTCCGCAAGGCAGCAGGCTGAGGAATGCCCGGCGGAGTCCATACGTTCCCCTGTACGGACCCCACACCCTGAGGAGCCCCGCATGTTCCTGTCCCGCCGCACCCCCGAGCTCCCCACCCCCGACCAGGCTCTACGCGGCCGCCCCGACCCCGAATTCTCCGTCCCCGACCGCCACACGGTGCTGGGCAACCCGCTGCTGGGCCCGTATCCGGAGGGCCTGGAGATCGCGGACTTCGGCCTGGGCTGTTTCTGGGGCGCGGAGCGCAAGTTCTGGCAGACGAAAGGCGTCTGGACGACCTTGGTCGGCTACCAGGGCGGCTACACGCCGAACCCGGCATACGAAGAGGTCTGCTCGGGCCTGACGGGCCACACGGAGGCGGTACGCGTCGTCTTCGACCCGAAGGTCGTCTCGTACGCGGAGCTGCTGAAGCTGTTCTGGGAGTCCCACAACCCGACGCAGGGCTTCCGCCAGGGCAATGACGTGGGCACGCAGTACCGCTCGGCGATCTACACCCACTCCGATTCCCAGGCGCAGACCGCGGCGGCGTCGCGGGAGGCGTACCAGAAGGTTCTGACGGGATCGGGATACGGCACGATCACGACGGAACTGCTCCCTGCGGAGGGGCGGCCGTTCTGGCCTGCTGAGGGATATCACCAGCAGTACCTGGACAAGAACCCGGCGGGGTACTGCGGGATCGGCGGGACTGGCGTCAGCTGCCCGATCGGCGTCGCGAAGGCGGACGGGTGATCGCTGGCTTCACCTCGGAGCTGCTGTCGAGGCTGTGGCGGGAACGGCGTCCGTCAGGCCCGCCCGTCGCCCACACGTTCCGCATCACGTACCCCGACCGCTGGGTGCGCAGGATCCCGGGCCGGTGATGCCGCAGCTGTACTGGCGCAACGAGGCGGAGGTCGTGGCTGGCGGGCTGCTGTCGGAGATCCCCGGGGTGAGCGAGGGGGAGTACGACGAGGAGCACATGCCGGAACCGTCCACGTTGTCCCCGACTACCGCGGAGGACTGTCCGAGGTGGCTTGATCTGCCCAAGGACATGTGGGAGACCTGGGAACCTCGTTTCCGGTTGCCGACGGGCGGCTCCAAGTGGCCATCCGACTCCAACATCATCGGGACGAAGGTCGGCGGCTGGCCCGCCTGGACGCAGCCTGCCGACTGGCCGGACTGCGAGAGCGGACACCGCATGGAGCACCTTCTGACCATCACCGGCGACATACAGTTGGGCGACTGCGGCGGCGTCTACTTCTTCCATTGCCGCCAGTGCCCCGGCCTCCCGTGGGACTGGCGCTTCGACTGCCACTGACCGTGGTCGTGCGCCCTGAAGGGCACGCTGTGGGCTCGACGCCGCTGAGCTGCCCGGCCCGGGCTGCGGGTGGCGCTAGCGGCAGGCCGGGACCTCGAACGCCGGGACCGACCAGGGCCGCTCAACGCACCGGGAAGCCGCAGGAGTAGCCCTGCTCCTTGAGCCAGGGGAGGATCCGGCGCAGGGCCTCGACGGTCTGGGAACGGTCGCCGCCCGCATCGTGGAAGAGGAGCGTCGGCCCATTGGGCACCTCCCGCTCGACGGTGGCGACGATAGCGTCCGTGCCCGGTCGTTCGAAGTCCTTGGTGTCCACGTTCCAGCCCAGCGGGCGCATCCCCCGGGAAGCGGCGAGCTTACGGCTGTGAGGGGTGAAGGCCCCGCCGGGCGCCCGGTAGTACATCGGCCGTACACCTCCGGACGCCTCGGTGATCATGCGTTCGGCGTCGCGTATCTGCTGCGACTGGTAGGCCTGGGACTTCTTGTCCATGGTGGTGTCGTGCGACACCGAGTGGTTGCACAGCCGGTGCCCGGCCGCGACCACCTTCTTCACGAGGTCCGGGTGGGCCTGCGCCTGCCTCCCCACCATGCAGAACGTGGCCTTCACCCCGTACTCCCGCAGCACGCCCAGCACTTGAGGGGTCCACACAGGGTCGGGGCCGTCGTCGATGGTGATGTTGACGCCGCGCGTCCCCTTGTCCGAGGCGTGCGCGATGGTCACCGCGACCTGCTTGACGTCACTGCCCGGTGTCGCCGACGCGGCCGCCTTGGGCGACGAGCCGCCCACCGCACCGGCCTGCGCGGTCCACACCGAGGCACCGGTGGTGAGCACCGTCACCCCGAGCGCCGCCCCCACCAGCTTGCCGTACCAGCCCCGCCCGCCGCCGTGCCGTGCCATGTCTGCCCCGCTTTCGCGCAGTCCCTCGCCGATCCCCCGGTCACATTGCGACCACCTGGCAGGACGAGGGGCGGCGGCCACGGGATGCGTCCGTTACAGATCACGGACAATCTCGGGGGAGTTCGCGGACAACTCGGCCGGCAGCGGCCAGAACCGGGCCAGTTGGCCCTGTCCCAGGGCGGCGGCCACTCTGCGGGCTGTCGTTCCACTCAGCCTCCCCGGACATCCCCGACGACGAAGCACCGCGTTGGTGGACAGTCCGCGCCTGGCGGAAGGCCAATGAACGCGACACTCAGCCTCGACCGGCGCGACTTTGGCTCCCCAGCAACAAAGCGGGGCTCTGACACCAGCAGTGCCTTTCGAGCTGTACGTGGGGCAAAGGCCCTTGAGGCGAAGCGACTCGACTACAGCCTCGGGCATCGCATCAGCGGCGCGAATTTCCGGACGACGCCGAGACTGCCGCCTATCTCGCGGCGGCAGCCCTATGCGGCCCCCGACCGGGGCATCCTAAGAACAGCACGCTGTGACACGGTGCGGCGGTCTCGCTCAGCAGGGTCCAACCAGGCAACGAGTGTGGCACTCAGAATCGACGGAACAGAGGTCTAACGTCAGGAGCGAGCCATGGGTGAGGCGTGGACAGTGGGCAGCACACTGGCAGCACTCCTGGTCGCGGTCGCGGCATTCCTTATCCCTCATCGAAGGGCGCTCAAGGCAGAACGGGAAGCCGCAGCCGTACAGGCACGCTCGGCCGCGGGCCGTGCATCCCTGGTCACGGCTTCAACCCCCTGGTCCAGTAGCACAACCATTGACGTAATGATCACCAACGGTGCACCAACCGCCATCGCCGATGTGGACCTGCTCAGTGTGCGCGCAGCAGCGGCAGACCCAGAAGCAACCTGGTGCCTCAATCCGAACATCTCGCATAACACTGCAGAGGCGTGCATCTTGCAGCCTGGAGAATCTCTGACGTCGCGTGTACAACTGCTCGATGCAGGGGGCGTACCACTTTCACCCACGCCGGGCATGAGGCTTGTGATCACCTTCGGTTTCCGCGACGCGGATGGCCAGTGGTGGAAGCGAGACATCGGCCACCCCCCGCAGCGCTGCGAGACGCGTCCGGTCGCCTGACTTGGGTCAAGGAAGCAACGGTACAAGCGAGCTGGGCCACCAGCAGTACCTCGACAAGAACCCGGCGGGGTGCTGTGGCATCGGCGGGACAGGCGTCAAGCTAAGTGACCCGTTCGAGACGAACTGGGGGGCGTCGTGCCCGACGGGCATCGCTCCGGCACCTGAAACCACGGAGAAGTAGTCCTGAACTGACACTTGATCCAATCGGCCGTGGCAGCGTCCAGAACTCAGGACGGCACCACGGCCGAGCGTGCTGGAACCGGACGGCTGGATAGGGGAGCGAGGAGTGGACTACGTGGCTGGCTGGCGGAGCGCTACAGACGCGGCGGCTGAGCCAACCATCGCCATGGCTGAAGCAGGCATCGACACGTCAAGGGTGACAGCGAAGGCGGACGCCGGCCCTGACGGTTCAGGTGTCCTCTGGCTGTCCCTGCACGTCGAAACTGCCCTTGCGTTGGCGAAGATTGCCCGGACGAGGTCGCTCGGGTTGGGCAAGGCAAGGTGATTCCGAGGTGTGCCTACGGTCCGGGTCTTGGACGGGCAAGACCTGAGCTTGGGAATCACCGATCATCTTCAGGAGTGGAGTGCTCGGCGCAGTGCTTCGACGGCCAGCGTGCGTGCGACAACGGTCGCCTTGGAGTCGCGGAGGCTGTCGAGCATGAGGAAATCGTGGACCATCCCCAACACTCGCACCGCGGTGACGTCCACACCGGCCTCGCGCAGCTTGGATGCGTACGCCTCACCCTCGTCGCGCAGTACGTCGGCCTCATCGGTGATGACCAAGGTGGTGGGAAGGCCGCGCAGTTGCTCGATGTCGGCCCGCAGAGGGGAGGCGTAGATCTCTTCGCGCTGCCCGGGCTCGCTCGTGTAGGCGTCCCAGAACCACTTCATCCCGTCGCGGGTGAGGTAGTAGCCCTCGGCGAACTGCTGGTACGAGGGGGTGTCGAAGTTGGCGTCGGTGACGGGGTAGAGCAACACCTGGGCCGCCAGGCTGACATCGCCGCGTTCCTTGGCCATCAGCGCGAAGACGGCCGACATATTGCCGCCGACCGAATCGCCGCAGACCGCGATCCGGGAGGCATCAAGGTTTTGCTCCTCGCCGTTTTGGACGATCCACTTTCCGATCGCGTAGTTCTGCTCGATCTGCGTGGGGTATTTCGCCTCGGGGGCCAGGTCGTAGATCGGGAAGACCACCGCGGCGTTCGATTCGACCGCGAGTTCACGTACCAGTCGGTCGTGGGTGTTCTCGTCACCGAATACCCATCCGGCGCCGTGGATGTACAACACCACCGGGAGGGTTTTCGTCGCTCCTTCGGGGCGGATGATACGGGCGCGGACGTGGCCGTACTCTCCTGCATCCACGCTCACCCAGTCCTCGTTCACGGCGGGCTTGGCCACGCCCTCGCCGGTCTGCAGGTCATCGAGGATCTCGCGGCCGTTCTCCGGTGGGACTTCGTAGATGCGCGGGTGCTGTGAGGTGGCGTCCGCCAGCTCCTTGGCCGCGGGTTCCAGGACAGGGGTCGGGAACGACGGGATCGCGGGCATGGTACGCCTCCTGTCTCGGCGGATTTGGGGACAGCGGACAGCGCCGAGCCATTTCCATCGTCTCTCAGTGGCGAATCGGCGCAACATCGGGAGAGGGCGGGGACGGCTTCCCCGGCATTGGAGACCCAACGGAAAACGCCCAGGCCAGTCACATGATCAACGGCTTCTGTCAGGGCCAGTGAGCGCCAGGGGCCGCGTCTGCATGGCAGACGGGATGGGAGCTCCCCGCGCACGCCACTATCGGCCAGCACTCGCAGCCGGCGCCCCCTCCATCTCGGAGCCTGAGCGCCCCGCCGGAGGCTCGTTCTGACTGTGGGCAGTATGTGTCCAGGTCTCAACTCAGGGCCGTAGCTAGCCCAGGGGCCAGCCCGCGCCGTGCGCGGGCCCCTGAAGTAAGTGACGACGATTTGGACCGATCCGGCCTGTCGGCGGTCTGTCAGTTGCGGACGGTGCGAAGTGTGCGGGGGCTGTCGGCGGTGATGCGGTAGGTGAGTTGGGCCTGGCTGCCGCTGGCGCGGAGCTCTTCGATGATGAGGGGCTGGTGGTCGGTGCCGTGGGTGACGCGCAGGGTGTGGATGACCGGTGTGGCATCGGGGAGTGCGAGGCCACTGCGTTCGTCGGCCCGGGGCATGCGGGCTCGTACGGTCTCGGACCAGGTGAGCTTGTGCCCGGCCGCGGTGAGAGCGGCGTAGACCCCCTCCGGCGCGGTGTCCGGGACGTCGGCGAGGGGTGGCGTGTTCTCGGCAGCGGCGAACGGGATCAGCACGCGGTGCAGTGCGCGAGCGCCTGTGGCCGGGTCAATCAAGACGCGGTCGACGCCGAACAGCGCTTCTCCCTCGCCGAGTTCGAGCAGCGGGCCCGTGGTGACGGTCGTCGCGGTCCGGTAGACGGTCGGTTCCTGCGCCTGTTCCCACGGGGTGGCATCGGGGGCGTAGGTCTTGCCAGTGCGAGTGATCGACGGGTCGATCGTGAGTGGCGGCGTCGGCGCGCCCTTCACGAAGCTGCCCTTGTCGTGCCGTACCTCGATGAGCCCTTCGGACCGCAGGGCCGCGATCGCGTTGCGCATAGTCGGCCGACTGACTTCGTAGCGCTCGATGAGCTGGGCCTCTGAGGGGAGTGGGGTGCCGGGCGGGAATTCACCGTCCGCGATGCCCTGCCGGATGGCGGCGCCGACCTGCTGGTACAGCGGTCCGGGGCGCTCGATGCCTGCCATGTCGGGCCTTCCGCTCGTGGGCGCGCATTGGGATGCGGGCGGCTGACTCCCGTCGTATTACGTCACTCATCACCCCGCTGGGCCTCTAACACCAGCAGTGCCTGGACAAAAACCCGGCGGGGTACTGCGGGATCGGCGGTACCGGCGTCCACCTAAGTGCCCCTTCGGAGAACAACTGGGGCCGCTCCTGCGCAACCGGCATCGCGCCCGTCGGGAACTGAGGAAACTCGCCTGTTGAGGACTGAGGGAACTGCTCCGTGGGAGGGACACTTCGCTCTGCGGTTTCGGACGGGCCCGTCCACGTGGAGGGTCCCGCCCACACAGTCGCAGCGGGGGCGCTGCCCCGTAAGGGGCGATCGAAAATCAATGGCAGACAGACCCGGCCGGCACCACCCTGTACGCCATGGAAGAACCGCAACGCAGGATCCGTGCGCACTACACGGCATCCACAGTCACCGTCTACCAGGCGTACTCCCCGGACATCGGCCTGCCGGCCGTCCGCGAGGGCCGCTTCCCCGCCACGTGGAAGCGGGACCGGATGACATGAGTCATCAAGCCGCGTTCACAGCCTCTTCCGTGTTGCGGGCAGCCACCGGCTTAGGCTGCTCTACTCCACGTCGGCCTTCTCGTGGCAGACGTACGCAGGACCGTGCGTCCGGGCCGGCGGCCGCCGTTCGGATCACCCAAGGCGGCCCTTCAGGTGATTGCCAGACGCCTCATGAACCACGCAGCCGTCGCAGGGGTATGACGTCTCAGCAGAGGACGAACCCAGAACGCCGTGAGGAGCTTGGCGATGTACGCAGCAGTCCGGCGGTACGAAGGGGTGACCGATTCGGCCGAAGCCGCACGTCTCGTGAACGAGGGGTTCGTGCCACTCATGCGCCAGGTCTCCGGCTTCGTGGCCTACTACTGGATCGATACCGGAGACGGAGTGATGGTCTCGACCAGCGTCTTCCGGGACCAGGCCGGTGCCGACGAATCGATCTCAAGGGCTGCGGACTTCGTGCGGGACAACCTTGCGTCACTGCTCCCCAACCCTCCCCAGGTCATGGCCGGCGAGGTGGTGGCTTCCGCATGACAGCGTTGGGCCGGCCACATGAGATGGCCTCCAAGGCTGTACCGGCCTGCAGCGCCCAGATGGTCGCCCTTCACAGCCTTGATCCCGCGAGGTGCGTCGGCCGCAAAGAGGACTGCCACAGACTCCATCGGCAACCGAGAAGCTTCGTTCCATCCCGTTGAGGCAGATGCCTCCTCAGACGCCCTCCGACGGGGCGGCACGCTGGGCTTCCCAGACAGATCGCAGTGTGGCGACCGCTCGTTGCGCTGCCTCACGGGGGTCCGGGCGCGGGGCGGGGATCCGGGGGCCGGCCAGGTCCCCACCGGTGAGCGACTGCGCTGGGACGGCGGTCCAGTCTGGCCGGCCTACGACGGCGACGTGGCCGTGCTCGTGCGCCGCTTCGTCGTGCCAGTCGTCGGGCGGCGCCATGAGGACACGGAGTGACTGTTCGTCGAGCCACTCCAGGCCCAGAACCTGACGGCCGAGTTCGTGCTCGATGAGAGAAAGGACCGCGCCCGTCTTGAGGTGCAGAAGTAGTAGCTCGCCAGCGAAGAAGTAGCCACCGTCGTACCTTCCGGTGCCTACCGCAAGCAGCGAACGCCTGGGATGGAACGCCATCGCGTGCACGGGGAAGCGTGAGCGGATGAGCGCGCTGCGGACGAAGGAGCGGCTTTTGTAGACCGCGACCGGAGTGGTTCTGCCGTGCACATCCGTGCCTGCCGCCGCCAGAAGGCCGCGCCGCTCGTCGTGGACGGCCAAGAGCGGGTCGCCGATCCCGAGAAATGCCCAGCCATCGGGGGGATGTTCGTTCGAAGCCGCCATGCCGTGATCTTCTCAACTGCCGGGTTGCGTGGGCAGGGTAGTCACCGACGCGGATCATGGAGAGGTGATCAAGCGGCTCAAGAGGGCAGAACCGGTGGAGCAACTCGTTCGTGAACAGGCACTTTCCGCGTACCAGCAGGCCCTGCGGGATCGGCTCCTCGCCGCCCCTGTGATGCCTGCGCCCGAACCCTGGCGGCCCGTCTTCGAGTACGAGTACGGCGTCCCTGTCGGAGGACTTCTCGGGATCGGCTTCGCGTCGCACCCCGAGAGCAGCTGAGACCTGGTGATGGTCGTCTCCCACGACGGTCATGGCCTCTTCGACGCCGTCACCGGGGAGAAGATCGCCAGGGACCGCGACCCCGACCCCGAGGACAGCACCCCCGACGCGGTCGCTGACCTGACCTGCCCCGGACTGGGACCGATCACCGGCAGCCGCGTACACATCGCAGGGCTCTTCGGCGGAGGGTTGCACACCACGACCGAGGACGGCTGGACCCTGGAGACCGTCACCCCGGCCTGGCCCAACGACCCCGTGCTGCTCTCAGTCGACGGCGGACTCCCCCACTCCGGCCCGTACGGAGAGCAGTGGTGGCACATCTTCCACTCCACATACTCGGAACTTCGAGCCTTCGGCTTCTCTCCCTCCGGGGAGACCATCGCAGTCGCGACGAGCAGTGATGTATCTCTGTGGACCCGCCACCCTGAGCACGGCAATGGCAGCGACGCTCGGCGCTGACCAGCCCGCGACGCGTGCCCAGAACCACTCGAGCCAAAAGGTCTGCGAACGCGGCTTGACATGGATCAAGCCGTCGTTCCTGTGGATGATGTACCGCTGCGGATGGGGCACGAAGGCCGGCCAGGAGACAGTCCTCGCCGTCGAGATCTCCCGCAGCGGCTTCGAGTGGGCGTTGCGCCACGCGTGCCTGTCGAGCTACGTGCGCGGGGTGCATACCGACCGCAGCACCTGGCAACGTCAGGTGAAGCGCGCACCCGCCCGCGTCCAATGGGACCCCGAGCGCGATCTGCACCTGCGGCCCCTGCCGTACCGCTCGCTGCAACTCGGGCTCTCCAGTGAGGCCGTACGACGCTACGCGGACGAGTGGACGGTCGCCATCAGCGACGTGACTCCGCTCGCCCGTGCCATCCACACGCTCGTAAGCGACGGCGACCTGGACTCCGCGGCCCAACTGCTGCCCCAGGAGCGTCCATACCCCGCCGGGGACGAACTGCTGACCCACCTGCGTCCATGACCTGGCGGGCCCCCCGCCGAACGACCAACTGTCGCCCCTGGGTCACACGGCCGCACGGGATCGGCGGCACGGGCGTCTTCTGCCCGATCGGCGTCGCGACTGCGGAGTGCTGACCCCAAAGGGCGTCAGCCCAGGTAGGGCCGGTCCCCGGTGCTCCAGGAAGCGCTGGATGCGAAGCCGCTGTGTGTGGTGGATGGGGAGGCCTGCGAGGTCGCCCGGCCGGCTTGCCTTGCACCATGGCACTGGGATGGTCGCGCAGCACAGAAGCACGCCCCTATGAAGAGGTTCGGCTGGTGTCCTGCGACAGCGAACCTTGACCGATTGCCACCGAAGTCCGACGACCGGGCAGTTCGTGCCGGCCAACATTGACTGGACAGGGATCCGCAGCTACCTCGCATCCAGGTGACTGTCGGTGTGGGAGAGCGGCCTGCTCAGAACGGCGTCGGCTCGCCCGGCTCGCTACGGCGCGTTGGTGAAGGAGCGGCGGTAGGAACGGGGCGGCACACCCCGGCGGCGCACGAACTGTTCGCGCAGGACGGCCGCGCTTCCGTATCCGACCCGGTGGGCGATCTCCTCGATCGGCAGGTCCGTGGTTTCCAGGAGTTCCTCGGCGCTGCTCAGTCGCAGGCTCCGGAGCCAGGCGTGCGGGGTGGTGCCGGTCGCGGCGGCGAAGCGGCGGGCGAAGGACCGTTTGCTCATCACGGCGCGTCGGGCCAGTTCCGCGACGGGAAGCGGTTCGTGGAGGTGCTCGCGGGCCCAGGCGAGCACCTCGGCGAGACGCTCGTCCTGGCAGTCCTCGGGGACGGGGGAGGTCAGATACTGGGCCTGACCGCCGTCCCGGTGGGAGGGCAGCACCATGTCGCGGGCGACGGCGTTGGCCATCGCGGCCCCGTACTCCCGCCTCAGCAGATGCAGGCACAGATCGAAGCCCGCGGCGGCTCCCGCACCCGTGGTGATCCGCCCTTCGTCGATGTACAGGGCGTCGGGGTCCACATCGACGTCCGGGTGGCGGTGGGCCAGCAGTTCGGCGAACCGCCAGTGCGTGGTGGCCCGTCGGCCGTCGAGCAGCCCGGCGGCGGCGAGCGCGAACGTGCCGACACAGTGGGCCGCGACCAGTGAGCCGCTCTCGTGTGCGGCCGACAGCGCGTCAAGCACAGCGGGACCGGGTGGCGTACGGAAGCCGGCCCATGGCAAGGCGATCACCAGATCAGCGGCAGCCAGCCGGTCCAGGCCATGCGCGACCATGAGCGGCACGCCGAGGTCGGTGGGGACCGGCCCGGGCCGGTCGGTGCACAGCACGAAGTCGAAGCCGGGCAGCCCCTCCCCGTGAGGGCCGAACACCTCGGCGACGATGCCCACGGCGAGCATGCCGACACCAGGGGGAACGTACGCGGCAACGGTCACGAAAGGCGGCACGGGAGCAGTGTGGCACGAGTGGCACGAATCCTGCGATGAGCGGCAGGAGTGCCACTCGTCAGCGGCCCGGCCTGCCCGGAACGATGGGGGACATGACAGACGCACCGCTCGGCCGCAGCGCCGTGTACACGATCCTCACCACCGGCTACGTCGGCTCCACCGGTCCCGGTGTCGCCGCCACCGTCTCCTACGTCACCGACGGCGACCGGCATGTGGTCTTCGACCCGGGCATGGTGGCGAGCCGCGACCACATCCTCGGCCCGCTCGCGGAGTTGGGCCTCGGCCCCGACGACATCACCGACGTGGTGCTCAGCCACCACCACCCGGACAACACCATGAACGTGGGCCTGTTCGGACGGGCCAGGGTCCACGACCACAAGGTGGAGTACCTGGGCGACCAGTGGAGGAACCGGGACGCGGAGGGCTACGAACTGACCCCGTCGCTGCGGCTGATCCGCACACCGGGACACAGCCTCGAGGACATCACCCTGCTGGCCGGCACGGACACGGGCGTGGTGGCGTTCGCCGGCGACCTGTGGTGGCACTCGGACGGCCCCGCGGACGACCCCGTGGCCCCGGATCGCGAGGTACTGCGCGCCTCCCGGCTCCGCGTGCTGGCTGCCGCGGACCTGATCGTGCCCGGCCACGGCAGCCCCTTCAAGGCCGACATCACCGCGCCACGCTAACTGGCCGGCGGTCCCGAGACCCGCCACGTCACCCTGGTCGAATACCTCCACGACTACCCCAACTCCCCTGCGGGAGAGGCAGAGTGTCGACGCGCAGGCCAGGCGCCAAACGGGCGAGGCTTCCGCGGCTGCATCCGTAGGCCGATGGGACATCCGCCTGGGCCAACGACGCGTACCCGTACGCGACGCGCCACCGCTTCGCGAGAAGCTTGTCAGTTCCATTGGACGGCAAAAGGCAAAGGCAAGGAGAGCTCTCTCCTTGCCACTCTCAACGTATAGCGCGCTGGGGGGCTTGCCGCAAGACCCGGTTCACGGCGCAGAATCGTCGGCCGATGCCACAACCTGCGGAAATGGGGGCACGACGTGCGTGTGTTGTTGTCGACGTATGGGGGACGCGGTGACGTCGAACCAGTGGTGGGACCGGCGGTGCAGTTGTGGGTGCTCGGCGCGGGGGTGCGGGGGTGCGCGTCGCCCGACTGGGCGGAGCGGCCGGCCGACTCGTCAGAGGGAAGGCAACCAGGGATGAGGACGTGCTCGACAAGAGGTTCGACAGAGTTGGAGGCGCCGGTGATTCGATCGGCCACCGCAGTGCAACGGAGCACGGCTGCCTCGGAGGTATCGCAATGATCGAGCAGTACGTGTTGGATCTTCAAGAGGTTGACGAGATGCAGGTCGCGGTCGTTGGCGGCAAGGGCGCGCACCTGGGGGAGCTGTCGCGGATCGAAGGCATCCGCGTGCCGGGTGGCTTTTGCGTGACGACGGACGCCTTCCGGCGGATCATGGCGGAAGCGCCGTCGATCGACGATCGGCTCGATCAGTTGTCGCGCTTGAACCCGGACGACCGGGAGGCGATCCGCACGCTCAGCGCGCAGATTCGCCGGACCATCGAAGGGATTGCCATCCCGGGCGATCTCGCGGCGGCGATCACCCGCGCGCTCGCCCAGCTCGGCGAGCAAGCCGCCTACGCCGTCCGATCCAGCGCGACGGCAGAGGACCTGCCGACGGCCTCCTTTGCCGGCCAGCAGGACACGTATCTGAACGTCGTGGGGCCGACGGCGATCCTCCAGCACGTCAGCCGGTGCTGGGCCTCGCTGTTCACCGAGCGGGCCGTGACCTACCGCCAGCGGAACGGTATCGACCACCGTACGGTCCACATGGCCGTGGTCGTGCAGCAGATGGTCTTCCCGCATGCGGCCGGCATCCTGTTCACGGCCGACCCTGTCACGGGCAACCGGAAGGTCGCCACCGTGGACGCCGGCTTCGGCCTCGGCGAGGCCCTGGTCTCCGGCTTGGTGAACCCGGACGTCTTCAAGGTGCGCGACGGCGAAGTCGTCGCCAAGGCGATCGCCGCCAAAGAGCGTGCCGTTCACGCCCTGCCGGCCGGCGGTACGCAGGAAGTGGCGATCGACTCGCAGCGGCAGGAGCAGCCGGCGCTGACGGATGCGCAGGTCGTGCGGCTCGTGCAGCTCGGGCGGCGGATCGAAGCGCACTTCGGCCGCCCGCAGGACATCGAATGGTGCCTGGTCGATGACGGCTTCCAGATCGTTCAGAGCCGGCCGATCACGACGCTGTTCCCCATCCCCGAGAGCGGCGACCAGGAGAATCACGTCTACGTCTCCGTCGGCCATCAGCAGATGATGACCGACCCCATGAAGCCCCTGGGGTTCTCCATGTGGCAGCTGACGGCCATGGTGGCGATGCACGAGGCCGGCGGGAGGCTGTTCGTCGATGTCACCCGGCGCCTGGCCTCGCCCGCGAGCCGCGCCGGCCTGCTGGACGTCATGGGGAGGGGCGATCCGCTGGTCAGGGACGCTCTGGAGACCGTCCTCGAACGCGACGATTTCGTCCCGCCGCTCCCGGACGCGGGTCCCGGCGGGCCGCCGGCCGGCGGTGCGTCCGCCCCGATCGAGACCGATCCGGCCATCGTCACCGAGCTGATCGAGCGCAGCCAGGCGTCCATCGCCGCCCTGGAGCGCGACATCCGGACGAAAACCGGACCGGCGCTGTTCGACTTCCTGCTGGAAGCCTTCAAGGAGCACAAGCAAGTCCTCAGTGATCCGCTGAGCATGCAGGCGATCATGGCGGGGATGGAGGCCACATGGTGGCTCAACGACAAGCTGCAGGAGTGGCTGGGCGAGAAGAACGCGGCTGACACGCTCACGCTGTCCGCCCCCGACAACATCACCTCGGAAATGGGACTGGCGCTCCTCGACGTCGCCGACGTGATCCGCCCGCAGTCGGAGGTGGTGGCGTTCCTGCAGGGCGTCGAGTACGTCGAGGACACGGCCTTCCTGGACGAGCTGGCGAAGCTCGCGGGCGGGACCGAAGCGCGCGACGCCATCGAGGCCTATCTCGACCGGTACGGCATGCGCTGCGTCGGCGAGATCGACATCACGAGGCCACGTTGGCGCGAGCGCCCCACCACCCTCGTGCCCGCGATCCTCGACAACGTCAGGAATTTCGAACCGGGCGCCGCCGAGCGGCGCTTCGAACAAGGGCGGCAGAAGGCGCAGAAGAAGGAACAGGACGTGCTGTCACGCCTGCGGGCCCTGCCGGACGGGGACCAGAAAGCCGACGAGGCCAAGCGGATGATCGACCGGGTCAGAACCTTCATCGGGTACCGGGAGTACCCGAAGTACGGCATCGTCAGCCGCTCCTTCGTCTACAAGCGGGCCCTGCTGGAGGAGGCCGAGCGCCTCGTGCGGGCCCACGTGCTTCCTGAGAAGGAGGACATCTTCTACCTCACGTTCCAGGAACTCCACGAGGTCGTGCGCTCGAACCAGGTGGATGACCAGCTCATCCAGCAGCGCAAGGACGCGTTCCGCTCGTACCACGCGCTCACACCGCCTCGGGTGCTCACATCGGATGGTGAGGCCGTCACGGGGGCGTACCGGCGCGACGACGTGCCGGCCGGCGCTCTGATCGGCCTACCGGTTTCCGCCGGGACCATCGAGGGGAGGGCCCGCGTCATCCTTGACATGGCGGAGGCCGATCTCGAAGCGGGCGACATCCTGGTCACGACCTTCACGGACCCCAGCTGGTCGCCGCTGTTCGTCGGAATCGCGGGCCTGGTGACGGAGGTGGGCGGTCTGATGACCCATGGCGCAGTGATCGCCCGGGAGTACGGCTTGCCGGCCGTCGTGGGCGTGGAGCAGGCCACCCGGCTGATCCGGGACGGGCAGCGGATCCGCGTGCACGGAACCGACGGGTACGTCGAGATCCTGCCTTGACCGACCACACCGAGAAGCCCCATCCGTAGCTTCCGACCAAACAACGCCAAGCAGTTGATGACCACCCCACGACCGCCGCCCGCAACGCGGACACGCGGACACGACCCGTAACTGTTGTCGGGTAGCGAGGGCGCATTTCGGCGCCCTCGCCCCCTCAGAACCGTACGTGCACGTTATCCGCGCATACGGCTCAAGCAAGTCCTGAAGGCTCTTGGGACTATGCAGAATTCCCGTTGCCTGACGCCTTCCGGCGTCGGAGGCACGAGGCATGAGCTAGGCGGAGTTGAACCCCGTCCGGCGTCTTCGTCCCCTGGTAGGCGATGTGTCGTGCCTTTATCGCTTTCCGGGTGGTGCGGAGCCATTGCTCCCACCCGGTTGGGGACTGTGGGGGCCGGTTGGCGTG
>NZ_JBHWWF010000047.1:0-48482 GCF_042736455.1 Streptomyces sp. NPDC060064 | reverse complement strand
CTTCTCTCTTGGTTGTGGGTTGTGGCGGTGAGGGGGGGGCGGTGGTGCCGGGGGGGGCGGCGGTGGGGGGGGCCCCCCACCACCCCCGGGGGGCCCCCGGGGCGGGGGGGGGGGCCCCACCCCTGTGTCGCGTCCGGAACGGCTCAGACCTGGGCCGGCTCCTGGGCCGCGTGCTCCGAGTCCGCCTCGCTCTGCGGGGCGGGGAACTTGGACGCGCGCTTCGCTGCCTTCTTCTTGGCGCGGCGCTCCTTGCGGAGTTCCACCATCGCGTACAGCGTCGGGACCAGCAGCAGCGTCAGCAGCGTCGAGGTGATCAGACCACCGATCACCACCACCGCCAGCGGCTTGGCGATGAAGCCGCCCTCTCCCGTGACGCCCAGGGCCATCGGGAGCAGCGCGAAGATCGTCGCCAGGGCCGTCATCAGGATCGGGCGCAGCCGGTGGCGGCCGCCCTCGACGACCGCTTCCACCACGCCCAGGCCCTGGGCCCGGTACTGGTTGATCAGGTCGATCAGCACGATCGCGTTGGTGACCACGATGCCGATGAGCATCAGCATGCCGATCATCGCCGGGACACCCATCGGTGTACCCGTGACGATCAGCAGGCCGATCGCGCCCGTCGCCGCGAAGGGGATCGAGACGAGCAGGATCAGCGGCTGGACCAGCGAGCGGAACGTCGCGACCAGCAGCATGAAGACGATCGCGATCGCCGCCAGCATCGCCAGGCCCAGCGAGGCGAAGGCATCGTCCTGGTCGGAGGAGACACCACCGATGGTGGCCGTGGCACCGTCCGGGAGGTCCAGCGACTTGAGCTTGCTCTGGAGCGACGCGCTCACCGCGCCCGTGTTGTCACCGGTCGGCTTCGCCGTGATCGTCGCGGCCCGCGAGCCGTCGATCCGCGTCATCGAGACCGGTCCCGGGACCAGCTTCACATCGGCGATGTCACCGAGCTTGACCGGACCCAGGGCGAGGTTACGAAGGTCCGACAGCGTCTTCGCCGGCTTCGCCGAGGTGATCACGACATCGCGCTCGGTGTCGTCCAGGATCGCCTTGGCCGACGGAGTGCCGCGCACCGCCTGGCCGACGGCCAGACCCAGCGTGGTCTCGTTGAAGCCCGCTTCCGCCGCCTTCTCGTTCGCCTTGACCGAGATCCGCGGGATGCTCTGCGCCAGGTCGCTCTGTACGTCGGTGACGTCGTCAAGCTTCGCCACCTCGGCCCGTACCGCCTCGGACGCCTTCTTCAGCGTGTCCGCGTCGGACGCCTTCACCACGACGCTCAGGTTCTGGTTGCCGAAGCCGTCGCCCGCCGCGATCGTCGTGTCGCCGATGCCGTCGAGCTTGCCGAGCTCCTCGTCGATACGGTCGCGGGTCTTCTCGTACGACGACGCGTCCTTCAGGGTCAGCTGGTAGGAAGCCTGGTTGGCACCCGTACCGCCGCCGAAGGCCGCCATGAAGCCGGAGGAGCCGACCGTGACCTGGTAGTCCTTGATCTCGTCGATTCCGTCGAGGACCTTCTCGACCTTCTTCGCGGAGGCGTCCGCCGCCTCCAGGCTGGTGCCGGGGGCCAGCTCCTGCTTGACGGACATGACCTCCTGCTCGCCCTGGTCGAAGAAGTTCGTCTTCAGCAGCCCGGCCATGCCGAAGGTGCCGAAGAGCACGACGAGCGCGAGGACGACGCTGGTGAGGCGGCGGCGGGTCGCGAAACGCAGCACCGGGACGTACATCCGCTGCAGCGGGCTGCGCGCCTCCTTCTCCTCCGCCTTGCGCCGGGCCTCGTCCGGGTCGATGCCCCGTACGGCCTTCGGGGCGCGCAGGAACCAGTACGACAGGACGGGGACGACGGTCAGCGAGACCAGCAGTGAGGCCAGCAGGGCCGCGGTGATGGTCAGCGAGAACGAGCCGAAGAGCTCGCCGACCATGCCGCCCACCAGGCCGATGGGCAGGAACACGGCGACGGTCGTCAGCGTCGAGGAGGTGACGGCGCCCGCCACTTCCTTCACCGCGGTGATGATCGCCGCCTGCCGCTCCTCGCCGTAGCCGAGGTGCCGCTTGATGTTCTCCAGAACCACGATCGAGTCGTCGACGACCCGGCCGATCGCGATGGTCAGCGCGCCCAGGGTGAGCATGTTGAGCGACAGGTCACGCGTCCACAGCACGATCAGCGCGAGGACGACCGAGAGCGGGATGGAGACCGCCGTGACCAGCGTGGAGCGGAGCGAGGCCAGGAAGACCAGGATCACGATGACCGCGAAGAGCAGTCCGAGCGCGCCCTCGGTGGTCAGACCGGAGATCGACTTGGAGACGGCAGGGCCCTGGTCGGAGACGACGGTCAGCTGAGCCCCGGAGCCGAGGTCCTTGCGGAGCTCGGGCAGCTTGTCCTTGACCGCGTCGGAGATGGCGACGGCACTGCCGTCCTTGTCCATGGTGGCGAGGACGGCGAGGCTCGGCTTGCCGTCCGTACGGGTGATGGAGACCCGCTGGGACTCCTCCTGCTTCACCGTGGCGATGTCACCGAGGCGTACCGGCTTGCCCTTCTCGGGGGACACGCGCAGGTCCTCGATCTGCTTCAGCGTGGTGAAACCGCCGCCGACCTGGACCGTACGGCTCTTGCCGTCCTCGGAGAAGGAGCCGGCCGGCAGCGTCGCGCCGCCCGCCTTGAGCGCCTCGGCGAGCGCCATGCTGTTCAGCCCGGCCGAGGCGAGCTTCTTGTCGTCGGGGGTGACGGAGACCTGGAGGTCCTGGACGCCGTCGACGGTGACCTGGCCGACGCCGTCGATGTCCTCGATCGCCGGGACGACGGTGCGCTCCAGCTGGTCGTTGAGCGCCTGCTGGTCCTTGTCGGAGGTGATGGCGAGGACGACGGTCGGGATGTCGTCCGTCGAACCGGCGACGACCTGCGGGTCGACGTCGTCGGGCAGCTGGGTACGGGCCCGGTTCACGGCCTGCTGCACATCGGCGACGAGTTGCTTGGTGCCGTCCCCGTAGTCGAAGCTGGCCATGATCACGGCGTTGCCCTCGCTCGCCGTGGAGGTGATGCCCTTGATTCCGTCGACGGCCTTGATGGTGCTCTCGAGCGGTTCGACGACCTGCTTCTCGACCACATCGGGGGACGCGCCCTGGTACGGGGCCAGCACCGACACCATCGGCAGTTCGATGGAGGGCAGCAGCTGCTGCTTGAGCTGCGGAATGGCGATCGCTCCGAAGGCGATCGCGACGATCGACATCAGGCCGATCAGGGCTCGTTGCGACAGGCTGAATCTGGACAGCCAGGACATGGGGTCTCTCTTCTGTGGCTTACGCGGCAGGAAGGACAAGAGGGCACAGCCGGGCTGCCCGTTTATACGATCAGCCATCGAGGAGGCCCAACCCTCGACCCCAGGTCCAGTTCCTTGTCGCGCGCATACCGCAGCTGGAGTACGCGAGACTCCGGCTCACTCCACCCTTGGACGTACCAGGCCCGATTCGTATGCGATTACCACCAATTGGGCACGGTCGCGGGCGCCGAGTTTCGCCATCGCACGGTTCACATGCGTCTTGACGGTCAGCGGGCTGACCTCGAGCCGTTCGGCGATCTCGTCGTTGGAGTGGCCGCCGGCGACCAGGACGAGGACTTCGCGCTCGCGCACGGTGAGCGCCGAGAGCCGCTCGGAGTGCGCCCGGGACTCCTGCCCGTCGTCCGAAGTGCCGCCCTGCGCGAGGAACTTGGCGATCAGGCCCTTGGTGGCGACCGGCGAGAGCAGCGCCTCCCCCGCAGCGGCGATACGGATGGCATTGAGCAGTTCGTCCGGTTCCGCTCCCTTGCCGAGGAAGCCCGATGCGCCTGCCCGCAGCGACTGCACGACGTACTCGTCCACCTCGAAGGTGGTGAGCATGACGACGCGTACGTTCGCGAGTTCGGGGTCGGCGCTGATCATTCGGGTGGCGGCGAGCCCGTCCGTCCCGGGCATCCGGATGTCCATCAGGACGACATCGGCCTTGGCGGAACGGGCGAGTGCCACCGCCTCGGCGCCGTCCGCCGCCTCCGCGACAACATTCATGTCGGGTTCGGAGTCCACCAGGACCCGGAACGCGCTGCGCAGCAGCGCCTGGTCGTCGGCGAGCAGCACCCTGATCGTCATCTGTCCTCCCCCGTGCCGGTCTTGACCGGCAGTATGGCCTGCACCCGGAAGCCGCCGCCGTAGCGGGGGGCCGCGGTGAGGGTGCCGCCGAGTGCGGTGACCCGCTCGCGCATACCGAGCAGACCGTGGCCGCCGCCGTCCGCCGGCCCTTCGGCCCCGGCGCCGTTGTCCAGCACGGTGACCTCCACGGTGTGGCCGACCCGCACCACGCTCACCTCGGCCTTCGCATCCGTGCCCGCGTGCTTGCGCACATTGGTCAGCGCCTCCTGGATGATCCGGTACACCGCGAGGTCGACGGCCGCGGGCAGCCGGATCCCGTCGTCGGCACGGGCCACTTCGACCGGCAGACCGGCCTGCCGGAAGGTGATGACCAGCTCATCGAGGACATCGAGGCCGGGAGCCGGTTCGGTGGGGGCCTCCGGATCGCCGGACTGGCGGAGCAGACCGACCGTGGCGCGCAGTTCGTTGAGTGCGGAGCGGCTGGCCTCGCGCACATGGGCGAGGGCCTCCTTGGCCTGGTCCGGCCGTCTGTCCATGACATGCGCGGCGACGCCGGCCTGGACGTTGACCAGGGCGATGTGGTGCGCGACCACATCGTGGAGATCGCGGGCGATCCGCAGGCGCTCCTCCGCGACCCGGCGGCGGGCCTCCTCTTCGCGGGTGCGTTCGGCGCGCTCGGCCCGCTCACGTATCGCGTCAACGAAGGCCCGACGGCTGCGTACGGCGTCTCCCGCGGCGCCCGCCATCCCGGTCCAGGCGAAGATGCCGAGGTTCTCCTGCGTGTACCAGGGGGTCGAGCCGAAGAACATCGCGGCGCCGGTCAGCACGGCCATGGTCAACAGGCCGACGCGCCAGGTGGTGGGGCGGTCGGTGCGGGAGGCGACGGTGTAGAGGGCGATCACGGCACTCATCGCGACCGGTGCGGCCGGATCGCCCACGACGAGCTCGACGACCGAGACCGCGGTGGTGAACACGAGCACGGGCATCGGGTTGCGCCGGCGGAAGACGAGAGCCCCCGCGACCAGGACCATCAGCACCAGGCTGCGCGGCTCGGGCGTACGGCTGCCGAAGGCCGGACCGTGCGGCCCGTTCGGATCGGCGAAGGAGCCGACGACCATGCAGATCAGTACGGCCAGGGCGAGCGCTCCGTCGAACGCCAGCGGATGCGCGCGAAGCCAGCGCCGGGTACGGGCGAACCCGGTGGCGAGTGAGGTCACATCCAGCAACGGTACGGCGTGCCGCGACAGCCGCGAACACCCGCGGGCACAGCGGAAGAGAGCAGAATGCCCCGCCCCGGATCGATCCGGGGCGGGGCGTTCGGCTGTTGGAGTGCGAGCGGTCAGCCGGGGATGAGACCGTCGTCGCTGAGCATCTCCCGTACGTCCTCAAGAGTGGCGTCCGAAGCCGGCAGGATCAGCTCGGACGGCTCCAGCGCGTCGTCCGGCAGGGGTTCGCCGAGCTCGCGGACCCGGTCCAGGAGCGCGTTGAGAGTCCTGCGGAAGCCCTCGTCGTCACCACGCACCATTTCGGCCATCAGCTCGTCGTCGAGCTTGTTGAGTTCGGCGAAGTGGCTGTCCGCCAGCTTCACCTGGCCCTCCCCCATGATCCGTACGATCATGACGAGTCCCTACTGCTTGTCGAACTTGTTCGGGGTGTTCTGCTGCGGCGCGGCGTCCTGCTTGCCCGAACCGCCTTCGATCGCCTGCTGCGAACTTGAGCCGCCCGCGAGCTCGGCCTTCATCCGCTGCAGTTCCAGCTCTACATCTGTACCACCGGAAATCCGGTCCAGCTCGGCGGCGATGTCGTCCTTCGCCATCCCGGACTGGTCGTCCAGGGCGCCGGAGGCGAGCAGCTCGTCGATCGCGCCGGCCCGTGCCTGCAACTGCGCGGTCTTGTCCTCGGCCCGCTGGATCGCCAGGCCGACGTCGCCCATCTCCTCGGAGATGCCGGAGAAGGCCTCGCCGATCCTGGTCTGCGCCTGGGCCGCGGTGTAGGTGGCCTTGATGGTCTCCTTCTTCGTACGGAAGGCGTCGACCTTGGCCTGCAGCCGCTGGGCGGCGAGAGTGAGCTTCTCCTCCTCGCCCTGCAGCGTGGTGTGCTGTGTCTCCAGGTCGCTGACCTGCTGCTGCAGGGACGCGCGGCGGGACAGCGCCTCGCGTGCCAGGTCCTCGCGGCCGAGCGCCAGCGCCTTGCGGCCCTGGTCCTCCAGCTTGGACGACTGTCCCTGCAACTGGTTCAGCTGCAGCTCGAGCCGCTTGCGGGAGGTCGCCACATCGGCGACTCCGCGGCGCACCTTCTGCAGCAGTTCGAGCTGCTTCTGGTACGAGTAATCGAGGGTCTCGCGCGGATCCTCGGCCCTGTCGAGGGCCTTGTTTGCCTTCGCGCGGAAGATCATCCCCATACGCTTCATGACACCGCTCATGGGCTTCGCGCGCCCCCTTCTGACGGACTCAGCTTCAGCACTCCAACAGAACCCACATTACGGGCCCTGCATCCATTACCGCACTGTTCCAGCGCGGATACGCTCCTCCCCAAGGACGACTGCGTACGGCTTCGATCCGGCGCAAGGAGTAGGTGGCCGTCAGGGAAACCACGGGCGACGTCCGCTCTGTCCGGCTTGTGGCCGGCTTCTGTCCCCTACAGACGCACGGTGTTGCGGGATCGTTCCCCACCGGCGTTCGGTCCCCGCATTTTCACCCCGTACCCTTGGGCTTTGTGTTTGGTAGCCGTTCCAAGGAAGAGAAGTCCCCCACCGGCAAGGTGCAGGCAGACCTCTCCAAGCAGCCCCGCGACCCCGAGGCCCCGAAGGGCCGCCCCACGCCCAAGCGGAGTGAGGCCCAGACCCAGCGTCGCCGTGCCTCCAGCACGGCGCCGACCGACCGCAAGGAGGCCGCGAAGCGCCAGCGTGAGGCCCGCCGCGTGGACATGGCCAAGCAGCGCGAGGCCCTCGCCAGTGGCGACGAGCGCTATCTGCCGGCCCGTGACAAGGGACCGGTCCGCCGCTTTGTGCGCGACTTCGTCGACTCCCGCTTCTGCATCGCCGAGTTCTTCCTGCCGCTCGCGGTGGTGATCCTGGTGCTGAGCATGGTCAGGATCGGCTCGCTGCAGAACATCGCGCTGCTGCTCTGGCTCGGCGTCATCGTGCTGATCGTCATCGACTCGATCGGTCTGGCGATCCGCCTGAGGAAGCAGCTGAACGAGCGCTTCCCGAACGCGTCCAAGCGCGGCGCGATCGCCTATGGCCTGATGCGTACGCTCCAGATGCGCCGACTGCGTCTGCCGAAGCCGCAGGTCAAGCGCGGAGAGCGGCCCTGAGCACGGAGGTCTCCGGCTTCGGAGGCGCTTCGGCCGACTGGTTGGCCGGGCTCGGCGGACTGCGCAACACCGTCCGCCAGGAGCTTGTCGCCCGTCAGCTCGACGAACAGATCGCCGCCCGCTACCCGGTCGGGCAGCGGCTGCGCATCCTCGATGTGGGGATGGGGCAGGGCACCCAGGCGCTGCGTCTCGCCCGGGCCGGGCACACGGTGACCGGTCTGGAGTCCGATCCCGCGATGCTGAAGGCGGCACACAACTCGCTGGCCACCGAGCCGGCCGGAATCCGTGAGCGGGTCCGGCTGATCGAGGGCGACGGCCGGGACACCGGGGTGCATTTCCTGCCCGGCAGCTTCGACGTGGTGCTCTGCCACGGGGTGCTGATGTACGTCACGGAGCCGGACGCAATGCTGGCCGGCATGGCCAGGATGCTGGCGCCGGGCGGTCTTCTCTCGCTGCTCGTACGGAACGCGGACGCGCTGGCCATGCGGTCGGGGCTGGCCGGGGACTGGTCGGCCGCGCTGACCGCGTTCGACACCGATGCGTACACCAACCGGCTCGGGCTTCCGGTGCGCGCGGACCGGCTCGAGGCGCTGACGGCGACGCTGGCGGGGATCGCGGCGCCGCTGCACGCCTGGTACGGGGTGCGGGTCTTCACCGACAACGTCCCCAATGAGGCCGAGCTGCCGGCCGCCGAGGAGCTGGAGCGGTTGCTGGCGGCGGAGGACCGCGCGGGACGTACGGAGCCGTACCGCGGTGTGGCCGCGCTGCTGCATCTGTGCGGCGTACGCGGCTGAGCCGTGGCCCCAGGCCCCTGGGGCACGTGGGGGCCGACGCCCCCACACCACCCGAGCGGCAGCTCCGCGCCGCAAACAACACTCGCGGAGCCCACTCCCCGAGCCGACAGCTCCGCGCCACAGGCGCAGGCGGCCCACCCGGGCGGCAGCACCGCAAACCACAAGCGCTGGGGCCCAGCCCCAGGCAGCGGGCGAGAGCGTTGCGGGCTGCCCCCAGAGCACCGGCTCCGCGTCGCGGCCCTTCACGCCCCCGGCACCGGGCGCCCGAGAGGCCCGGTGCCCGGGCCTGGCAGGCGGACGCGCGGGGGTCGTTCGGGACGTAAAGCATCGCAACTCGCGCGAAGCGCGGTGACCACGCGGCGGGCCGCATATCGGATGCAGCGCGGTCCAGGACACGAGCCCCGGAGCGGACCCCGGACGGCCACCGGCCCAAGACCGGGCACGCCCAAGCACCCAAAACCCGCACCCCGCAGGGGACCTGCGCCCCGGGACCACGGCGCCCCCGTCAAGGGACCCGCCCCTCGAGGACCCGCACCCCGGGCCCAGGACCCGACCCGCCCCCCGCAGGAGACCCGCGGGCTACGCCTCGTTCGCGTGCAGGCTCATCGGACCGTAGATCTTCGTCGAGTCCTCCGAAAGGATCACCTGGTCCGCCCCGCCCTCCAGCAGGTCCTTCCAGAACTCACCGATCCACGACTCCGCGTCCCCCTGCGTCGTGAACTCCTCCGGCTGCACCGCCGGCTGGACCTCCGTCCCGTCGGACTTCTCGAAACGCCACGTCCATGCCATGTCCGCCTCCCAGGGCCCACCAGTGATCTCGTTGCTGCCCGCAGCGTAGCCGGGCGCGCACGCCCCGCGGTGACGCGGGAGGATCGTGAGCGTGGAACTCACTCTGCTCGGCACCGGCGCCCCCGCCGGACTCCCCCGGCCCGACTGCCCGTGCGCCGTCTGCGCCACCGCTCGCGGCCCGCTCGCCCGCGCGGCCACCGCGCTGCTCGTCGACAGCGCGCTGCTGCTCGACCTCACCCCGGGCGCCGCCATGGCCGCCGCGCGGGCCGGGCACTCGCTCGTCGGCGTACGGCAGGTGCTGCTGACGCATCCGCACGACGGGCCCCCCGTGGATCTGCCCGCCGGGCTGCCGACGGCGGGGCGGGTCCCGGACGGACAGGAGTTGACGCTGATCAGCGGGCACCGGGTGCGTGCCGTGTCGATGGACAACCCCGGTACGGGGTACGAGGTGACCTCTCCGGAGGGCGAGCGGCTTCTCTATCTGCCGCCCGGCGGAGCGCCTGCCGGTCTCGCCGAAGGGCTGGCCGCGTACGACATGGTCGTCGCCGACGTGGTGGGGCGGCCCGACGCGATCGCCCGGCTGCGCGCCGCCGGGGCGATCGGGTCGACCACTGACGTCATCGCCGTCCACCTCGACCACGACGTACCCGGCGGCCCCGAACTGGCCCGGCGGCTCGCGGCCGCGGGCGCGCGTGCCGTGCCCGACGGGACGACGCTGACCATCGGCGAGTACCACGCCGTACCGGATGTGCCCCGCCGCACCCTCGTCACCGGCGGCGCCCGCTCCGGCAAGTCCCTGGAGGCCGAGCGCCGGCTCGAGACCTTCGCCGAGGTGCTGTACGTCGCGACAAGCGGGAGCAGGGACGGCGACCCGGAATGGGCGTCCCGGGTCTCCCTGCACCGCGAGCGCCGCCCCGGGGCCTGGGACACCGCCGAGACCTGCGATCTCGTACCGCTGCTGGCCGAGGACGGGCCGCCGATGCTGATCGACTGTCTCTCGCTCTGGCTCACCGACGCGATGGACCGGGTGGACGCGTGGGACGACGCGAAGTGGGCGGCGGACGGTGAGCACGCGCTGCACGCGCGCGTGGCCGAACTGGTCGCCGCGGTACGGCAGACCCCGCGCACGGTCGTCGCCGTGACGAACGAGGTCGGCAGCGGCGTCGTCCCGGCCACCGCGTCGGGCCGCCGCTTCCGCGACGAACTGGGCCGTCTCAACGCCGCCTTCGCCGCCGAGTGCGAACACGTCCTGCTGGTCGTCGCCGGCCAGGCCCTGGTCCTCCGCGGCTGACCACCCCAACTCGGCAAGCCCTCACCCCGGTCGTCGGGGCGCCCCCCGGATGCCCACGAGGAAACCCACCACCAGGTGCCGCGGCGCCTCCCGGATGCCCACGAGGAACCCACCACCACGTCCCCAGGCGCCTCCCGGGTGCCCACGAGGAAACCCACCACGGACAGCAACCACCCACGCCACCGGCCCACCTGAGCCACATGACCGGGTAACCAACGCCACCGGCCCACCTGAGCCACATGACCGGGTAACCAACGCCACCGGCCCACCCGCACCCCAAGACCGGGTAACGGTACTGTTCGGCGAATGAGCAGGCTGAATCTCGATGACTTCTCCGACCTGATCGAGCGCCCCGACAACGGTATGCGGCGTGACGCCGAAGAACGCCGGGAGCGGCTGATCGTTCCGCCCGGTTCCCTCGGCCGTCTCGACGAGCTGGGCGAGTGGCTTTCGGCCGCGCAGGCCGCCGTGCCGGTCAAGGCCATCGACCAGCCGCGCGTCGTACTGTTCGCCGGTGATCACGGGGTCGCCGAACTGGGCGTCTCCGGCCGGGAGTCCGGCTCCGCGCACCAGCTGGTACGTGCCGCGCTGGAGGGCGCGAGCCCCGTCGCCGTACTGGCCCGCCGGATGGGTGTGCCGGTACGGATCGTCGACGCCGGTCTGGACTGCGAGCCGGAGCTGCTGCCGGACGAGGTCGTACGTCACCGGGTGCGCCGCGGCAGCGGACGTATCGACGTCGAGGACGCGCTGACGATCGAGGAGGCCGAGCAGGCCGTACGCCTCGGTATGGCGATCGCCGACGAGGAGGCCGACTCCGGCACCGATCTGGTCGTACTCGGCGATCTGAGTGTCGGCGGCACCACGCCCGCCGCCACGCTGATCGCCGCACTGTGCGGCACCGACGCCTCCGTGGTCACCGGCCGCGGCGGCGCAGGCATCGACGATCTGGCCTGGATGCGCAAGTGCGCGGCGATCCGGGACGCGTTGCGGCGCGCCCGGCCGGTGCTCGGCGATCAGCTGGAGCTGCTGGCGACGGTGGGCGGCGCGGATCTGGCCGCGACAACCGGATTCCTGCTGCAGAGTGCCGTACGGCGCATGCCGGTGATCCTCGATGGAGTGGTCTCGGCGGCGTGTGCGCTGGTCGGCCAGCGGGCGGCATTCCGGGCCCCGGACTGGTGGCTCGCGGGTCAGGTGAGCGGCGAACCCGCGCAGACGAAGGCGCTGGACCGGATGGCGCTCAACCCTCTGCTCGACCATGGCGTCACTGTGGGCGAAGGAACCGGGGCATTGCTCGCACTCCCCCTCGTGCAGGCTTCGGCCGTGCTCGCGGCCGAACTGCCGGAGCGTACGGAGTCGGTGGAGAGCGACACGGACTGACGCGTCGGTGCGGCCCGCCACCAATGGGCGGCCGCACTCTCGCCCACCTTGATGCGCGATGCCCCATATCATCGCGTTTCATGGGAGAGGTCCGCTTGTCCAGCGAAGAGGCGAGCCGTAGTACGAGCCGAAGCGCCGTCCGTTCGCGGCGCAGTGCGGCGTTCGCCGTCTGGTATCTGCGTGCCGTGGCGTTCATCAACCTCCTGAGTGCTGTGTGGGTCTCCCTCCTCCAGGACCTCCGGCGGCACAACGTCGATGACTACTTCACGCCGTATCTGCTCACCGCGGGCTTCGCCTCCGGAGCTTTCACGCTCTTCCTGGCGATCACCATGCGCCGCCGCAAGCGCGCCGCCTGGATCCTCAATTTCGTACTGGCCGGACTCTTTCTGCTGCTCTTCGTCCTCGCGATCGGCGTCGACCCCGAGGTCCGTGAACATGCGCAGAACTGGATCTCGCTCGTCCTGACCGCCGCCTTCGTACTCGCGCTGGCGCTCGGCCGACGGGAGTTCTACGCGAAGGGCGACCGCTCCAACCCCAGGCTGGCCGCGGCCGTCGCGGTCGGCGGGCTGCTGGTCACCTCGCTGCTCGCCGCGACACTCGTCACCGTCACCAATACCGCGGCCGGTCAGTCCACCTTTCTGCAGCGCTGGTACTACGGCCTGCTGCGGCTGATCTCGCTCGCCCCGGACGACTCCCGCCTCGCCGGCATCAGCACGCCCGGCTGGGTCAACGTCACCATCAACGTGCTGTCGACACTGCTGCTGTTCGCCGTGCTGTACGCGGCCTTCCGCTCCCGCCGGGCCGTCGACGCGCTCACCGAGGACGACGAGGAGAGGCTGCGCGTCCTGCTGCAGCGCCACGGCGACCGGGACTCGCTCGGCTACTTCTCACTGCGCCGCGAGAAGAGCGTCGTCTGGTCACCGACCGGGAAGGCCGCCGTCGTCTACCGCGTGGTGGGCGGCGTCTCGCTCGCCTCGGGCGACCCGATCGGCGACCCGGAGGCCTGGCCCGGCGCGATCGACCCCTGGCTGGCCGAGGCGCGTGAACACGGCTGGATCCCGGCGGTGATGGGCGCGAGCGAGGAGGCCGGGACGATCTACGCGCGGCACGGCCTGGACGCCCTGGAACTCGGCGACGAGGCGATCGTGGAGACCGACGACTTCACTCTGGACGGCCGCGCGATGCGGACCGTGCGCCAGGCCTACAACCGGGTCGGGCGCGCCGGCTACGAGGTGCGGATCCGCCGCCACGAGGACATCCCGCCCGAGGAGATGGCCGTACTGGTCGGGCGCGCCGACGACTGGCGCGACGGGGCCACCGAGCGCGGCTTCTCGATGGCGCTGGGGCGGCTCGGCGATCCCGGGGACGGCCGCTGCGTGATGCTCGAATGCACGGACGGCCAGGGCGAGTTGCGGGCGGTGCTGAGCTTTGCGCCGTGGGGCCCCAAGGGGCTCTCGCTCGATCTGATGCGGCGTGACCGGGACTCCGAGAACGGCCTGATGGAATTCATGGTCATCGAGCTCCTGCAGCGCGCGAAGGAGATCGGGATCACGCAGGTGTCATTGAACTTCGCGATGTTCAGATCGGTCTTCGAACGTGGCTCGAAGCTCGGCGCCGGTCCGGTGCTGAGACTGTGGCGCTCACTCCTCAGCTTCTTCTCCCGCTGGTGGCAGATCGAGTCGCTGTACCGCGCCAACGCCAAGTACCGACCTATCTGGGAGCCACGTTTCATGCTCTTCGAAAAGAGCGCCGACCTGCTGCGCATCGGCCTGGCGGCGGGCCGCGCCGAGGGCTTCCTCGAGGCGCCGGGACTGCCCAAGTGGCTGCACCGCAGGCACCTGGAGTCCAAGCGTTGAAGACGGTGATCGCGTTCGCGCGCCGTGAGTGGGGGCCTCTGTACGCGACCCTGCGGAGGGCACTCGTCACCAAGAAGTGGCGGGCGATCCCGATGACGCTCGGGGCGGTCTGCCTCACGGCACTGTTCCAGCTGGTGCAGAACCAGTCCTGGGGCTTCGGCCTCGTGCGCAACGTCGGCTTCGTGAAGGCCGAGGACCCGCTCTGGGTGGCGCTGCTGCGTACCCCGCTGTCGCTGTTCGTCCCGGCGCTGGATCTGCCGGTGTGGGGTGCGCTGGCGCAGGTCCTGCTGGTCTTCGGGATCGCGGAGATCTGTCTGGGCCGGTGGCGGACGCTGGTGATCGCGTATGTGTCGACGCTGGCCGGCACGACGTACGCACGGATCGGTGTCTCACTCGACCCTGAGAGCCTCTTCGGGCTGCCCGCGTCGGACGCCGTGGTCGTCGACACCGGCCCGTCGGCGGCGGTCGTCGGCCTCGCGGTCTTCGTCTGCTGGCGCTACCGGGCCTGGTGCACGGCGGCGCTGGTGGCCTTGTTGATGGTCGGCGAGGTGCTCTTCAAGAACAATCTCGCGGGCAAGGAGCATCTGGCGGCGATCGCGGCGGTGCTGGCGGTGTGCGGGCTCTCGGCGCTGCGCCGGCGGTGGCGGTCGCGGCTCAGGCGTCAGCGTTTGCGTACCGGCAGCCGGTCGGGCGCCCCGCCGATCAGATCCTGAAGTTTGCGGCGTGGCCGGTCCCAGCGGCGGTCGTGGTGGAAGGAGCGCAGCCCGGCCCTGGCGCGCGCCTTGGGCCGGTTGCGGTAGAAGCGGCGGGCCCAGGGCGAGCCGGGCCGGGCCAGCCGCATGGCACCGAAGAGCGCCACGAACGGGATCAGCGTGCCGAGGAGCGCCATCCGCAGCTTGCCTTTGAAGAGCGCGATGAGCACGAAGAGGAAGTTGAAGACCAGCGTCAGGATCAGCGAGGCGCGGTCCTGGCGTTCGTCGGGGGTGAGCTGGTCCACGCCGAGTGGCGAGAAGCCGCCGAGTACCAGCAGCGCCAGGGCCGAGGCGATCACCACGACCTCCACGCTCTGTCGGCCCTGCTCGGTCCAGTAGACGTCGTCGAGATGCAGGATGAGCGCGAACTCGTCGAGTACGAGGCCCGCGCCGATCCCGAAGAGGATCGCGCAGACCGCGGCGGCGGGGCCCTCCCTGCCGTTGCCGACCGCCCCGAAGCCGCCGATGACGATCAGGATGACGCCGGGGACCACATGGTGGATGTGCATGCCGCCGGGCGTGATGTTCTTGAACGGCCCCCGGCCCGCCCTGATCAGCCGGGTGACCGTGCGCGTCACCAGAAAGGTGAGCATGAAGGAGACCAGCGCGAGCAGCATGGGGAGCTTCCCCGGCTCCACGATGTTCCGGTAAAACCAGTGACTCATGCCACCCGCTCCCGATTCGCACGTAATGCGCAATTTACCGTCAGTCCGGCCGGGCTACCCTTCGCGCGATACTGCGCTCACCCGGTGGACAACCGCCGGACCCGGCCCAAGGACTCCATGGACGGCATACGTTTCGCCTTCGGCACGCTGACCGTGCTCCCGGTCCGCGTCACCCGCTGGGACCGTGCGGCGGCACGCGCCGGAATGCTCTGCGCGCCGCTGGCCGGACTGGTCGTCGGCCTGTTCGCGGCGGCACTCGGCGGGGTGCTGATGCTGCTGGGCTCGGGCCCGCTGCTCGCCGCGGTGGCCACGGCCGCCGTCCCCGCCGCACTCACCCGCGGCCTCCATCTGGACGGTCTCGCGGACACCGCCGACGGCCTCGGCAGCGGCAAGCCGGCCGATGACGCACTGCGGATCATGAAGCAGTCGGACATCGGGCCGTTCGGGGTCATCACCCTGCTGTTCGTGCTGCTCGCCCAGGTCGCGGCGCTGACCGAGCTGTACGGGCAGGGCTGGGCGCAGGGCGCGGTCGCGGCCGTGGTCTCCGGGGTCGCCGCCCGCCTCGCCCTCACCCTCGCATCCCTCACGGGCGTCCCGGCGGCCCGCCCGGAAGGTCTCGGCGCGGCGGTCGCGGAAGTCGTTCCGGTACGCATCGGACTGGCCGTGGCCGCCGTGGTCACCGCGGTCTGCGCGGCGGCGGGTGCGCTCTTCGGCGCGTACGGCGCAGTGCATCACGCGCTGGCGGTGGCGGCCGGACTCGCAGTGGCGCACCTGCTGCTGCGCCACTGCGTACGCCGCTTCGGCGGGGTGAGCGGCGATGTGTTCGGCGCGCTGGCCGAAACGGCGGCGACGGCCTCACTCGTCGCGCTGGTGCTCGGCCAGGGCCGCTAGCAGGGCTTGCGCCACACCCCCAGGTCGTACTTCTTCAGCATCGAGCTGAACTTCAGCCGCCGGGACTGAGGACAGAAGTCTCTGGTCTCCAGCTCGTACTCGACATGGAAGACCGCTTTGCCCGCGTGGATGAACGGCGTCAGCGCCTCGCACTCGTCGTACTGCGCACACTGCTCGTTGACCGCGAAGTCGAAGTCCCCCACCAGCTGCGGAATCTGGTCGAGGTCGTTCTTGAGTCCGACGGCCAGGCCCCGGTCGTGGGCCAGGCGGGCGATCAGGCGGTTGTAGCGGAGCTGGTCGGCGGCGGTGAGAGGGAAGCCGGTGCGGTTGGCGTACCCGTCCATGTTGTCGGGCTCGACGGCTTGGAAGCCCTTGTCCCGGCACATGTCCATGCGCTTCGCCATGAGCGGTCCGAGGACATCCGTACGCCGGATGTCGAGCCAGCGCTCGCCGTCCCAGCCATTGCCCCGGCCGAGGACCCCCTTGGGGAATTTCGCGGCGTCCGGGCGGAAGTCCTCCCAGGCGCCGGTGGAGATGTAGCAGATCAATTTGCGGCCGCGGTGGTGCAGATCGGCGACGGCTGACTTCGGGTTCTCGAAGCCGTCGATGTCGTACACCGGTACGTCCACGGTCGGGTCGAGCCGGCCGCTGAGCTGCCACTGCCAGGCCAGTCCCGGCTGCGGCTGCCAGCGCCCGGCGGTCGGCTTCGGACCGGTCGGCTTCGGATCGGTCGTTTCCGGCCGGGTCGTGCAGCCCGCCAGTACGAGCAGGAGCAGCGCGAGCAGCAGGGGTGCCCGTCTCATCGGGCCGTTTCCAGGGCGTACGGGAGGGTGCCCCAGGGGTGGGCCCCGGCTCCCGGGACGAGGCAGTGGACGGCAGCAGTGGCGCGGGCTTCGGGCGGGGCCGCGTACACCAGATGGCAGAACCGCTCCGGCGGGTGGGCGGCCGTCCAGAGCGGGACGACCAGGCTGCGATAGGTGTCCCAGGGCCCCTCGAACGTGACCAGCAGCTCGGCGAGTTCAGCGTAGGCCGGGTCGGGGTGGACGCCGTGGTTGAGGACGAGCGTGCGGGCGCCTGCCGCGCGGGCGGCGACCGCGAGGCGGCGGTAGTGGGGCAGCGCGTCGGGGTCCGCGGACACCTGGTCGAGGAAGGCACCGTCGGCGCCGTACCAGTCGCGGTGGCGCAGCAGATCCCGCACGACGGCGGCGTGCGGGCGGCGTGCGTAGTCGGTGTCGACGTAGCCGAGGACCCGGACCCCGGCCCCGCGCAGCCGCTCCGCGACCGCCGCGAAGTCCGGGTCGGGGGCCGGGCCGGGGCCGTCGGCGGGGTTGAGCACCACGCCGTGGAGCCGGGACGCGGCGGCGACGAGCGCGTCCCAGGCTTCGGGCTGCTCGGCGGGATGCTCGTAATACGGCACCAGCAGTGTCTTCACGGAACCGTTCCTCAAACGCGGTGGGCGGTCGCACGGCCCAGCAGAACACAGACCAGCCCGGCCAGCAGCCCGGCCGCCACGGCCGCGACACCGAGACCGACGAGCCGCGGGGCGCCCGTGCCGGTGAGCAGGGCCAGGGTCTGCGCGAGGGCCGCCGCCGCGCACACCGCGGCCGCGCTGAGCACTGCGCCGAACGACTGGAGCAGCAATCCGGTCCACAGCACGGTCCCGATGAGCAGCAGGGTGGCGAGGCGCACGCCGCCGAGCGCGGGGGCGTCGGGCCACAGCAGCGTCCCCGCGTTGGCGAGGACGAACAGGACCGTGAGATATCCGGCGAGGCATTCGGCGAGTACGGCGGCGGCGCCGCGCCAGAAGGCGCGTGACGTGGTGCTCGCGCGCAGCCCGGCGAGGCTCCCGCTGCGGAAGCGGTGCAGCAGCCATTCGGCGGGCCCCATGCTGAGCGTCAGCGCGACGGCGGAGGGCGCGGAGACGACCGCGCCGGAGCCGCCGGCGAGGACGTCGCCGAGGGCGGTGTAGAGGACGAGGACGCCGGTTCCGAGCCCGAAGAGCCCGTACGGGAGGGAGGCGGCGACGCGCGGAGCGGCCCGCGTGTCCCGGCTCGGACGGCGGGAGAACAAGCCCTTCCGGCGACGGAGGAGCGGGGTTCGGGGCAGAGCCCCGACAAGGCGCTTGCGCAGACCCGGGACGCCCGGCACCAGCGTGCCCGCCGCCAGGCACACCGCCACCGCCGGCGAAGCCACCAGCAGGCCCGCCCGCAGCGGCACCACGAGGTCGTACGGGATTGCCAGCACCGCACCCGCCGTCATCGGTAACAGCGCGCAGAGCAGCGCCCGTTCGCGGTCCAGGACCAGCAGGACCGTCGCTGCCGACAGATAGAGCGCCTGGGCCGACGCGAACGCCGCCGCGGGCCACTGGCCGGGACCTGATGACACCGTCGCCGCGGCGGCCGCCGTCGCCGCGCCCAGCAGCGCGCCCGCCGGAGCGCCCTTCAGCAGTGCGCGGGTGGCCGCCTCACGGTCGCCCAGGCCCAGCCAGGAGTAGGCGCGGTGCGAGAGCGCCTGGTTCCACACCCAGCCGGTCAGCGCGCCCGCGAGCAGCGGGGCCAGGCCCGCGCCCCGCAGCAGCGGCGCTCCCAGCACGTAGGCAAGGCCGGGCAGCGCGAAGACGAGGCCGCGCAGCAGGCAGCCGAGCAGGCCCACGTGCCAGGGGTCGACGGGCGGGCCCGGCGGCTCGGGGTGGCGGCGCGGGATCCGGGCGTACAGCTCTTCGGCGAGCGTGAAGGAGTCCTCGCGGCCGTACGTGAGGCGGATGTGGTCGTCCGTCATACCGTCCGACTCGAGGATCGCGGCGATCTCGTCCGGATGGACGGCCGCCGCGACCACCTCCTCGAGTCGGACCGCGAGTTCGTCCAGCGGATCGGCGGCACGGCCGTCCCGCTGCCGGGGCAGCAGCGGCAGCGTGTCGACCTTCTGCCCGGGCCCCTGCCAGAGCGGCCCGCTCATCCGGCCGCCAACTCGGTGGCCGGCCGGACGTCCGTGTCCTCAGCCTCGGGCAGGCCCGCCAGCTCGAGGTAGATACCCCGGAAACCATCCACCGAGCGGCGCAGCGTGAACTGGTCCACGACCCGCTGCCGCGCCCGCCCGCCCAGATTTGTCCGCCGTTCCGGGTCCCGCAGCAGCCCCAGCGTCGCCTCCGCCATCAGCGCGGGCTCGCGGGGCGGCACCACAAGCCCTGTGTCGCCGACCGCTTCCCGTACGCCGCCCACGTCCGTGGAGACGGTGGCGCGGCCGCACGACATCGCCTCGATCAGTGAGAAGGGGAAGCCTTCGCTGATACTGGAGAGCAGCACCACGCTCCCCGAGGCATAGGCGCGCGACACATCGCTGACGCGCCCCTCCCAGCTGATGCCGTCCACGACGCCCAGTTCCGCGGCGAGTTTCTCCAGCCGCGTCCGGTACGCCTCGCCGCCCGCGGGCACCCCGCCGAACAACCGCAGCCGCACCTCGGGCAGTTCGGCACGGACCATGGCGTAGGCACGGATCAGCGTCTGAAGGTCCTTGATCGGGTCGATCCGTCCGGCCCAGGAGATCGTCGGTACGTCCGGTTCCGGGCCTGCCTGCGGGAAGGCGTGCGGGTCGACGCCGTTGTAGACGGTGCGGATACGGTCCGCGGGCGCCCCACCCCGCTCTTCCCACCGCCGGTTGTACTGATTGCAGGGCGTGATCAGATCGGCGCGCCGGTAGCCCAGCGAGTTGAGCTCCCGGTAGAAGCCCAGCATCAGCGCCTTGACCGGGGCGCGCTGTGCCTCGGCGCGGTAGCCGAGGTAGCGCTCGCGCAGATAGATGCCGTGCTCGGTGAGCAGGAACGGCACGCCCTCGAAGCGCTGGGCGGCCAGCGCGGGCAGCGTGGCGAGCCCCGCACTGACGGCGTGCGCGATCGAGTCGTCCGGTATCCGTACCGCCAGCGGCCGCAGCGCGTGCTCCAGCAGGTCGGTGGCGGTCAGCGCGTCGTGCACGGTCGGTCGGGACGCGGATATCTCCAGATGCGGCATGGTCCAGATCCACATCAGCGAACGCAGTACGGACTCCGAGCGCAGTGCCGCCGACAGTTGTCCCGCGCGGGCCATCAGCGCCAGTTCGTAGAGCCCCTCGCCGAAGTCGCAGCCCGCCGACGGGTCGAGTACCGACAGCAGAAGGCGTTCGTAGATGTCGGTGAAGCGGCGCCGCTTCCGCCCGAGGAGGGGCCGCCGCCGCCCCGGCACCGGCCCCCAGAGCGGGAAGGCCGAGTGCCGGTAGACGTTGGACGGCAGCTCCCAGGTGACCGGCTCACGGCCGGTGCCGGTGAGGGCGACCACATTGAAGTCGACCTCCGGCATGCCGCGGACGAGCTGGTCGCACCAGGTCGACACACCACCGTGGACATGTGGATAGGTGCCCTCGGTGAGCATGGTGACATGACGCCCGCGGCTCAGCATGGTGTCCCCCCTGGACTGCGATGACGGTCGGCGGCGCTCAGGCCGGGAGCTTGAGCGTGACCGCCGACTGGAGCAGCTCGGGCGAGGTCCAGGTCGAGCGGGCTCCCGCGTACGGAGTCCCGAACACGGCGGTGCCCAGGAACAGTTGCTTACGGGTGCCTTCGGGCGCGGTGACCGGTGCGGTCACTCCAGAGGGCGCCTGGACGGTGACGGTGGTGCCGATGCGGTACGCGGTCACCTTGCCGTCCGCGAGCGCCTTGTTCCAGGCTGCGCGGCGCTGAAGTTCCGTACCGATGTCGCGCTGGCGGGGGTTGACGAGCGGGGTGCTGTCGGCGAACAGGGCGCGGTAGTCGGCCAGCACCTTGTCGAGCACCGGGTAGAGGATGCGCTCCTCGGCGAGGTTGGACTGGTGGACGTAGTGCGGCCGCGGGTCGTTGGCGACGACATGGCTGAGCGCGGTGCGGGCCTCCTGCGGCACGATGTACGACCCGTAGCCGGTGGCGGTGTCGAGCGGCTCGGCCAGGCAGGTGGATGCGGGGTTGGACTCGCAGATGCCGCTGCCGCCGTCGCCCTCGGCGGTGTAGAGCCAGTTGTACTCGTCGGCCATCTCGGCGGCGGTGCCGACGTTGTAGTACACGTTCATCGGGTGGCGCGGCACGGTCAGCGCCGCTCCGGCCTTCCGCTGCTGCGGCTCGCGGGAGTTGTCGCCGGCGACCCACTTCACGCCGTTGTCGGCCAGCGCGCCGGCGAGGTTCGGATTGTCCTCGGGCTGCTGCGGCAGGGTCTTCAGACCGGAGTGCTCGCCGGTGACCAGTTCGGTGCGGTCGGTCGAGACGCCCTTGCCGACGGCCCAGTTGTAGTTGTCGCGGATCTGCGCGGAGATGTCGGCGCGGCTCGTCCACCTGGTGTTGCCGGCGGTGTCCTCGGCGCACTCCCACGGCACGACCGAGACGTTCTGGACACAGCCGAGGAAGAGGTGGGTGTAGGTGTGGTTGACCCAGCGGTACTGCGCGCGGTCGGCCAGCAGCTGTGCGGCGAGCGCGTCGGAGCCGCCGTGCTCGGTCTTCCACTCCTCGCCGGCGCCCGCGTTGTAGACCATGTCGAGAGTGAAGCCGCTTGTCTGCTGCCACTGCCTGGCGTACTGCGCGTCGGCGGCGGTCATCCGGATGTCGGTGGTGGTCTCCTCGCCCCCGTCGCCGCAGTCGATGTCGCCGGGCGTGCAGTTGCGGTCCTTGTCCCAGCGGGCGTCGGGCGCGAAGACGTCGTCGACGTGCACGGCGAAGTAACTGCGGCTCTGGCCGAGGTGGATGCCCTGGGTGAGCCATTCGACGATGCCGCGGGCCAGTACCCGGAACTGCCGCTGGTACTGGTTGTAGGCGAAGGTGACGACCAGCTCGCTGCGTCCGTCGTGGGTGTACTCGCCGACCAGGCTGCCGCGGGCGCCGCCGTCGCCGACCGGGGTGTCGAGATAGCTGGTGAAACCTGCTCTCGGCTTGCCCGCGAAGCCGTAACTCTCGGCGACCAGCGCGGAGTTGTCCTCGAACTGGACCGGCCCGTCGAGATAGCCGAAGGGACCTGTACGCCCGGCGGCGGTGACCGCGCTCTGCGCGCCGTCCAGCACACCCGCGTAGCCGCCGTTGTCGACGTACTCGAGGCCGACGCCCGGATGGGACCAGGTGTAGGCGTCGACCTGGCGGATGCCGAAGGTCTGCTCGTACGCGAAGAGCGCGGCGTTCTCGGCGGCTCCGGCGGCCTGGTCCGCGCCGAACGGGTCCTCGTCGGGGACCACGATGCCCTGGTACTTGGCGCGCGGCCGGCCGCTCACGGTGTCGCTGAGGAACGCGGCGTTGACGACAGGACGCCCCGGGTCGTCGAGGCGCACCGTCCGGTACGGCACCCCGGTGTCCTTCAGCTCCGAGACGATCGCGCCGACCGCGCCGCCTCCGTCGTCCACGACGAGTACCGTCAGATCGATGCGCGGCGCCGTCGCCTCGGCAGCCGTCTCGGCAGCAGCCGCGACCGACGACGGTACGGCCGTCGCCAGCACTCCGGCGGCCAGCGCCAGCGCGGCCGATCTGCCCGCGCGCAGTCTGTAGAACCCCATGGCTTCCCCCCTCGCACGATCCCTCGGCACACAGAAAGCATGCGGAGGACCTGTGGAGATGATGCAAAGAAGCCCCTCGCTCCCTTGCCTGAACGACGTGAGTGTGACTGAGGTCTCGCCAGAGTTGGCGGAAAACGTGAAAGAGACGCCACGTACGAGTGAATTGCCGCCGCCGTGAGCGAAACATGTGACCGCGCGTAGGCTCTTGTCCGGCGTGGGATGTCGATCCATCCCCTTCTACGGCCCTGGAACTTAACGGAAGCGAGATTTCACCACCGTGACTGCTCTCACTCTCAGCACTGCCGGAGCGGCGACGCTGCGCGCGGACGCCCTCGTCGTCGGCGTCGCGAAGGGCGCCAAGGGGCCGGTCGTCGCGCCGGGCGCCGAGGCCGTGGACAAAGCGTTCGACGGAAAGCTCGCCTCCGTCCTGGAGACCCTCGGCGCCACCGGTGCCGAGGGCGAAGTGACCAAGGTCCCCGCGCCGTCCGGCCTGAAGACCCCGGTCGTCCTCGCGGTCGGGCTCGGCGCGGTCCCGGAGAAGGACGAGACGTACGACGCCGAGACCCTGCGCCGTGCCGCGGGTGCCGCGGCCCGTGCGCTGACCGGTTCGAAGAAGGCCGCCTTCGCCCTGCCGGTCGAGGCGGCCGAGGACGCGGAGGCCATCGCGGAGGGCGCTCTGCTCGGCGCCTACGCCTTCACCGCGTACCAGGGCGGCGAGAAGGACGCGAAGAACGGCAATGGCGCGAAGCTGCCGCTCGCCGAGATCGCCCTGCTCGGCGCGAAGCCGCGCGACAAGGCGTACAAGGCCGCGGCCGACCGAGCGATCGCGCTGACCGAGGAGATCAACCGCGCCCGCGACCTGGTCAACACCCCGCCGAACGACCTCTACCCCGAGTCCTTCGCCGCCGTGGCCACCGCCGCCGGCAAGGAGCACGGCATCAAGGTGCAGGTCTTCGACGAGAAGGCGCTGGCCAAGGGCGGCTTCGGCGGCATCCTCGGCGTCGGCCAGGGTTCGCAGAACCCGCCGCGTCTGGTGAAGCTCTCCTACACCCACTCCAAGGCGGCCAAGAACCTGGCGCTGGTGGGCAAGGGCATCACCTACGACTCGGGCGGCATCTCCCTGAAGCCGGCCGGCCACAACGAGACGATGAAGTGCGACATGAGCGGCGCGGCCGCCGTCTTCGCCGCCGTCGTCGCGGCCGCCCGGCTGGGCCTCGCGGTCAATGTCACCGGCTGGCTGGCGCTCGCCGAGAACATGCCGTCCGGTTCGGCCACCCGCCCGGGTGACGTACTTCGCATGTACAGCGGCAAGACGGTCGAGGTGCTCAACACCGACGCCGAGGGCCGCCTGGTGCTCGGCGACGCGCTCACCAAGGCGTCCGAGGAGAACCCGGACGCGATCGTCGATGTGGCGACTCTCACCGGCGCGATGGTGATGGCGCTGGGCAACCGCACCTTCGGCATCATGTCGAACGACGACGCGTTCCGTACCTCGATCCACGAGATCGCGGAGGAGGTCGGCGAGCAGTCCTGGCCGATGCCGCTCCCCAGCGAGCTGCGCAAGGGCATGGACTCCCCGACCGCCGACATCGCCAACATGGGCGAGCGGATGGGCGGCGGCCTGGTGGCCGGTCTGTTCCTGCAGGAGTTCGTGGGCGAGGGCATCACCTGGGCACACCTGGACATCGCGGGCCCGGCCTTCCACGAGGGTGCGCCGTACGGCTACACCCCCAAGGGCGGCACCGGCTCCGCCATCCGCACCCTGGTCAAGCTCGCCGAGCGCACCGCCGCCGGCGACCTGGGCTGAGGACGGGCCTTCGACGGCCCCGGGCATACGCCCGGGGCCGTCGTTGCTTGCCCCCTTGGCTCTCAACGAAATCCGTACATTCGTACGGGCCAGTAACCCCTTGGGGCGGTCGTTCGTCCGTCCCAGACCCAGGCCCCGCGTCCCGCCTTCCGTCAACAAGTGCGAAGATGGGTTCTCGGCAGGACAGGGCCCCCACCACAGGGCCGAAAAAACAGCGGCCGAACACCAGCCGCCGCCCGGTCGTCGACGACCGGCGAACGGCGCACATGCATGGAGGACGTGACGTGGCGAACGACGCCAGCACCGTTTTCGACCTAGTGATCCTCGGCGGTGGTAGCGGCGGTTACGCTGCGGCGCTGCGTGGAGCTCAGCTGGGCCTGGACGTCGCCCTGATCGAGAAGGGCAAGGTCGGCGGTACCTGCCTGCACAACGGATGCATCCCGACGAAGGCACTGCTGCACGCCGGCGAGATCGCCGACCAGGCACGTGAGGCCGACCAGTTCGGTGTCAAGGCCACCTTCGAGGGCATCGACATGGCGGCCGTCCACAAGTACAAGGACGAGGTGATCTCGGGCCTGTACAAGGGTCTCCAGGGTCTGATCGCCTCCCGCAAGGTCACCTACATCGCGGGTGAGGGACAGCTGTCCTCCCCCACCTCCGTCGACGTCAACGGCCAGCGTGTGCAGGGCCGCCATGTCCTCCTCGCCACCGGCTCGGTACCGAAGTCGCTGCCCGGTCTGGAGATCGACGGCAACCGCATCATCTCCTCGGACCACGCGCTGGTGCTGGACCGCGTCCCGCAGTCCGCGATCGTGCTGGGCGGCGGCGTCATCGGCGTCGAGTTCGCCTCGGCGTGGAAGTCCTTCGGCTCCGACGTGACCGTCATCGAGGGTCTGAAGCACCTCGTCCCGGTCGAGGACGAGAGCAGCTCAAAGCTTCTTGAGCGCGCGTTCCGCAAGCGCGGCATCAAGTTCAACCTGGGCACCTTCTTCGAGAAGGCCGAGTACACCCAGGACGGTATCCGCGTCACCCTCGCCGACGGCAAGACCTTCGAGGCCGAGGTGCTGCTCGTCGCCGTCGGCCGCGGCCCGGTCTCCGCCGGTCTCGGTTACGAGGAGCAGGGCGTCGCGATCGACCGCGGCTATGTCCTGGTCGACGAGTACATGCAGACCAACGTGCCGACGATCTCGGCGGTCGGCGACCTCGTCCCGACGCTCCAGCTCGCGCACGTCGGCTTCGCCGAGGGCATCCTGGTCGCAGAGCGGCTCGCCGGTCTGAAGACCGTTCCGATCGACTACGACGGTGTGCCGCGGGTGACGTACTGCCACCCGGAGGTCGCCTCCGTCGGTATCACCGAGGCCAAGGCCAAGGAGATCTACGGCGCCGACAAGGTCGTCGCTCTGAAGTACAACCTCGCGGGCAACGGCAAGAGCAAGATCCTCAAGACCGCGGGCGAGATCAAGCTCGTCCAGGTCAAGGACGGTGCCGTGGTCGGCGTCCACATGGTCGGTGACCGTATGGGCGAGCAGGTCGGCGAGGCTCAGCTGATCTACAACTGGGAGGCTCTGCCGGCCGAGGTCGCGCAGCTCATCCACGCGCACCCGACGCAGAGCGAGGCGCTCGGCGAGGCCCACCTGGCCCTGGCCGGCAAGCCCCTGCACTCCCACGACTAGTAGTCCCGGGCGCGACGACCACTTCCGCACATTCGTAAGGAGCAACTGAAACCATGGCGGTTTCCGTAACCCTTCCGGCGCTCGGCGAGAGCGTCACCGAGGGCACTGTCACCCGCTGGCTGAAGGCCGAGGGAGAGCGCGTCGAGGCCGACGAGCCACTGCTCGAGGTGTCGACCGACAAGGTCGACACCGAGATCCCCGCCCCGGCTGCCGGCATCCTCGCGTCCATCAAGGTCGCCGAGGACGAGACCGTTGAGGTCGGCGCCGAGCTGGCCATCATCGACGACGGCTCGGGCGCGCCCGCTGCCGCCCCGGCCCCGGCTGCTGCCGAGACCGCGGTGGCCGAGACCCCCGCCGCTCCGGCGCCGGCCGCGGAGGCCCCCGCGGCTCCGGCTCCGGCCGCCGAGCCCGCTCCGGCCCCTGCTCCCGCGGGCGGCGCCACCGGTACCGACGTCGTCCTTCCCGCGCTCGGCGAGAGCGTCACCGAGGGCACCGTCACCCGCTGGCTCAAGGAGGTCGGCGAGTCCGTCGAGGCCGACGAGCCACTGCTCGAGGTCTCCACGGACAAGGTCGACACCGAGATCCCGGCCCCGACGTCCGGCGTGCTGCTGGAGATCGTGGTGGGCGAGGACGAGACCGCCGAGGTCGGCGCCAAGCTGGCAGTGATCGGCGCCCCGGGTGCCGCGCCTGCCGCCGCGCCCGCTCCGGCCGCCCCGGCCCCCGCCGCCGCTCCGGCCCCGGCTCCGGCCGCGCCTGCTCCCGCGGCCCCGGCTGCGGCCGCGCCTGCTGCTCCGGCTCCGGCGCCCGCTCCGGTCGCTCCGGCTCCGGCTCCGGCTGCCGCTCCCGCCCCGGCCCCCGTCGCTCCGGCTCCGGTGGCTCCGGCCGCCCCCGCCGGTGACGACGGCGCCTACGTGACCCCCCTGGTCCGTAAGCTCGCCGCCGAGAACGGCGTGGACCTGTCCGCGGTCAAGGGCACCGGCGTCGGTGGCCGTATCCGCAAGCAGGACGTCATCGCCGCCGCGGAGGCCGCCAAGGCCACCACCCCGGCCCCGGCCGCCGCCGCTCCGGCCGCCGTCTCGAAGGCCCCGGCCCTCGAGACGTCGCCGCTGCGCGGTCAGACGGTCAAGATGACCCGCATGCGCAAGGTCATCGGCGACAACATGATGAAGGCGCTGCACTCGCAGGCCCAGCTGACCTCGGTCGTCGAGGTCGACATCACCAAGCTGATGAAGCTGCGCAACCAGGCCAAGGACGCGTTCGCCGCCCGCGAGGGCGTCAAGCTCTCCCCGATGCCGTTCTTCGTGAAGGCCGCGGCCCAGGCGCTGAAGGCCTACCCGGTCGTCAACGCCCGGATCAACGAGGACGAGGGCACCATCACCTACTTCGACACCGAGAACATCGGTATCGCGGTGGACTCCGAAAAGGGTCTGATGACACCGGTCATCAAGGGTGCCGGTGACCTCAACCTCGCCGGTATCTCCAAGAAGACCGCGGAGCTGGCGGGCAAGGTCCGCAGCAACAAGATCACTCCGGACGAGCTCTCCGGTGCGACCTTCACCATCAGCAACACCGGTTCGCGCGGTGCGCTGTTCGACACGGTCATCGTGCCGCCGAACCAGGTCGCCATCCTGGGCATCGGCGCCACCGTCAAGCGCCCGGCGGTCATCGAGACCGCCGAGGGCACCGTCATCGGCATCCGCGACATGACGTACCTGGCTCTCTCCTACGACCACCGTCTGGTGGACGGCGCCGACGCGGCCCGCTACCTGACGGCCGTCAAGGCGATCCTGGAGGCGGGCGAGTTCGAGGTCGAGCTCGGCCTGTAAGGCTCACCAGCAGTACGGCAGTGCCCCGTCCGGAACACTCCGGGCGGGGCACTGCCGTGCTCAGCAGGACTCACCGGACTCATCAGGCCTGCTCCGGCGCACCCTTGGGCAGCCTGCCGAGACCGGTCGCCGTATTGTCAGGGGTGCCTGTCGCCCCGGAGGAGCCCTCATGACCCCGCCCGTCATCCACTCGCTGCGCGAACAGATCCGCGAGCACATCGTGGAGGGGATCGTCAGCGGCCGCTGGAAGCCCGGCGAGCGGATCGTCGAGCGGCGGATCGCGACCGAGCTGGAGGTCTCCCAGACGCCGGTGCGCGAGGCGCTGCGCGAGCTGGAGAGTCTGCGGCTGATCGAGTCGGCGCCCAACAAGGGCGTACGCGTACGGAATCTCACCGCCGCCGATCTCGAGGAGAGCTATCCGGTGCGGGCCGGTCTCGAGCAGATCGCCGCCGAACTGGCGGCCGCGCGGCTGGCCCAGGACTGTTCCGCGCTGGAGCCGCATGTGACGGCGCTGTACGAGGCGGACCTGGCCGGGGACTCGGCCGCACAGGTGCGGCACACCGTCGGCTTCCACCGGGAGCTGGTGCGGGCCGCCGGGAACAGCGTGCTGCTGCACACCTGGGAGGGGCTCGGCATCGAGGTGTTCACGGCGCTCTCGATCCGCTGGCTCGGCACGGTGCAGAAGTCGTACGCCGAGGAGCACCAGGCTCTGGTCGAGGCGTTCCGGCGCCAGGACCCGGAGATCGGCCCGCTGGTGAAGGCCCACGTCCTGGGCTGCGCCCCCCGCGCCTGACCCGGAACTCTGCTGACCCGCGGCCCGGCTGCGGCGGATCCGGGCACCACCCGGGCTCGATCCCGACGCGCACACGGATCCGGGCACCACCCGGGCTCGATCCCGACGCGCACAGGTGACGTCGCCCCCGCTCCGAGGTGCACGCGGCGCCCGATTCACCCCACTTTAGCCCGGCACCCCGTGCCCCTTTTCGCGGCACCGAATGCCAATTTCTTCAGATTGAGAAGTTTCCCGCTCCAAGCTTTGATCGATCATCGATCAGCGACTTACAGTTGTCGCCGGGTTCACCAACCCCTCGCCCTGTCCTGCCAGACAAGGCTCCTTTCTCCACCCCCCTCCTGTCCGGAAGGCGGCGATCATGACCGACCCCGTAGGCAAGCTTCCGAGCGAGCTCGACCAGCTCCCGGACCGTGATGCCGAGGAAACCGCCGAGTGGGCGGCGTCCCTCGACGCCGTCACCGAGCACGCAGGACCGCACCGCGCCGCGTATCTGATGCGCCGTACCCTTCAGCACGCCGAGACGGCCGGAGTTCCCGTGCCCCGGCTGCTGGAGACGGACTACGTCAACACCATCCCCACCTCCGCCGAGCCCGCCTTCGACGGCGACGAGGCGATGGAAGCCCGCATCACCGCGTGGAACCGCTGGAACGCGGCCGCCATGGTCACCCGTGGCTCCCGCTTCGGCGTCGGCGGCCACATCGCCACCTTCGCCTCCGCCGCCTGGCTCTACGAGACCGGCTTCAACCACTTCTTCCGCGGCAAGGAGGGTGACGGCTCCGGCGACCAGCTCTACATCCAGGGCCACGCCTCGCCCGGCATCTACGCCCGCGCCTTCCTCGACGGCCGCCTGTCCGAGCAGCAGCTCGACAACTTCCGGCAGGAGGCGGCCGGCAACGGACTGCCGTCCTACCCGCACCCGCGCCGGCTGCCCTGGCTGTGGGAGTTCCCCACCGTCTCCATGGGCCTCGGCCCGCTCTCCGCGATCTACCAGGCGCGCTTCAACCGCTACCTGGCCAACCGCAGCATCAAGGACACCGCGGGCTCGCACGTCTGGGCCTTCCTCGGCGACGGCGAGATGGACGAGCCCGAGTCGACCGCCGCACTCGCCCTCGCGGCCCGTGAGCGTCTCGACAACCTGACCTTCGTCATCAACTGCAATCTGCAGCGCCTCGACGGTCCGGTCCGCGCCAACTTCCGTGTGGTGCAGGAGCTGGAGGCCCAGTTCCGCGGCGCGGGCTGGAATGTCATCAAGACGCTGTGGGGCTCCGCCTGGGACGAGCTGTTCCAGCTCGACACCACGGGCGCGCTGGTACGCCGGCTGCGCGAGGTGCCGGACGCCCAGTTCCAGACGTATGCGACGCGTGATGTGGCGTACATCCGCGAGCACTTCTTCGGCGCCGAGCCCGCGCTCGTCGAGCTGGCGAAGCTGATCAGCGACGCGAAGATCGCCGAGTGCTTCTACGCCTCCCGCGGCGGCCACGAGGCCCGGAAGGTGTACGCGGCGTACAAGGCGGCCGTCGAGCACAAGGGCGCGCCGACCGTGATCCTCGCGCAGACGGTGAAGGGCTACACGCTCGGCAAGGGCTTCGAGTCGAAGAACGCCAACCACCAGATGAAGAAGCTGACCATCGACGAGTTCAAGGGCATGCGTGACCTGCTCGGACTCCCGATCCCGGACAGTGCCTTCGCCGACGGCCTGGTGCCCTACGGCCACCCCGGCGCCGACTCCCCCGAGGTCCGCTACCTCCAGGAGCGCCGCGCGGCCCTCGGTGGCCCGGCCCCGGCCCGCCGCGTACAGGCGGTGGCGCTGCCCGCGCCCGAGGAGCGTGCGTTCAAGGCTCTCGAAAAGGGCTCCGGCAAGCAGGAGATGGCCACCACCATGGCCTTCGTGCGCCTGGTGAAGGACCTGATGCGGGACAAGGAGACCGGCAAGCGCTGGGTTCCCATCGTCCCTGACGAGGCCCGCACCTTCGGTATGGAGTCGCTCTTCCCCTCGGCCGGCATCTACTCCCCGCTGGGCCAGACGTACGAGCCGGTCGACCGCGACCAGTTGATGTACTACAAGGAGGCCAAGGACGGCCAGATCCTCAACGAGGGGATCACCGAGGCCGGCGCCATGGCCGACTTCATCGCCGCCGCCACGTCGTACGCGACGCACGGCGAGCCGATGATCCCGTTCTACATCTTCTACTCGATGTTCGGCTGGCAGCGCACGGCCGACCAGATGTGGCAGCTCGCCGACCAGCTCGGCAAGGGCTTCATCGTCGGCGCGACCGCCGGCCGTACGACGCTGACCGGCGAGGGCCTGCAGCACGCGGACGGCCACTCGCAGCTGATCGCGGCCACGAACCCGGCGTCGCTCAACTACGACCCGGCCTTCGCGTACGAGATCGCCGTCATCGTCAAGGACGGTCTGCGCCGGATGTACGGCCCCGAGGCCGAGAACGTCTTCTACTACTTGACCGTCTACAACGAGCCGAAGCCGCAGCCCGCGATGCCGGAGGGTGTCGAGGAGGGGATCCTGCGCGGTCTCTACCGCTTCAAGGAGGGTGTGGCCCAGGCCGCGGACTCCCCGCGGCTGCAGCTGCTGGCCTCCGGCACGGCGATCCACTGGGCCCTCGAGGCGCAGCGACTGCTCAGCTCCGACTGGGGAGTTACGGCCGATGTCTGGTCCGCGACCTCGTGGGGCGAGCTGCGCCGTGACGCGCTGGAGTGCGACGAGGCACTGCTGCGCGGCGAGCAGCGCATTCCGTACGTCACCCAGGCGCTGGAGGGGGCTCCGGGCCCGGTGCTCGCGGTCAGCGACTGGATGCGCCAGGTTCCGGACCAGATCAGCCAGTGGGTCGAGCAGGACTACTCCTCGCTCGGCACGGACGGTTTCGGTCTCTCGGACACGCGTGACGCGGCCCGCCGTCACTTCGGCGTCGACGCCCCGTCGATCACGGTCGCGGCGCTGGCCCAGCTGGCCAGGCGCGGCGAGGTCCCGGCCTCGGCTGTGAAGGAAGCACGCGAGCGCTACGGCCTCTGACCTCTGCCGACGTACGACGAACCCCCGGTGGCCGCTCGGCCGCCGGGGGTTCTGTCGTAGGTGATCCTTGACCCTGACACCGTGTGAAGCCGTGCACTAGGGGGCGTCATGTTCACCATCGGAGATTTCGCCAGGCACGGCCGTGTGTCGGCCCGCATGCTGCGTCACTACGACGCGATCGGGCTGCTGCGTCCCGCGCGTACTGATCCGTTCAGCGGCTACCGCCACTACGCGGCGGCCCAGCTCGCGCAGCTCAACCGCATCATCGCCCTGAAGGATCTCGGCTTCACGCTGCAACAGGTGCAGGAGATCCTGGAGGACCGGGTGAGTACGGAGGAGCTGCGCGGGATGCTCACCCTGCGGCAGGCGGAGCTGGAAGCGGCGATGGCCGCGTCGGCCGCGCGGCTGGCCCAGGTCGAGGCGAGGCTCCGGTCGATCGAGAGCGAGGGGCACATGCCCAGTCAGGACGTCATCGTCAAGAGCATCCCCGCGGTACGGGTGGCCGAGCTGACCGCCACCGCGGCAGGTTACGAACCCGAGCACATCAGCCCGGTCATCAGCCCTCTCTACGACGAGCTGTTCAAGCGTCTGGAGGCGGCCGGCGTGACTCCGACGGGACCCGGCATCGCCTACTACGAGGACGCGCCCGAGGGCGACGGCGCGATCCTGGTGCACGCGGGAGTGACGGTCGCGGCGGGTCCGCAGCCCGGCCAGGACTTCGAGATCGTCGATCTGCCGGCCATCGAGCGGGCCGCGACGATCGTGCACCGCGGCCCGATGGACGCGATCGTGCCGACGGCCCAGAACCTGGCCCGCTGGATCGACGCGGGCGACCACCGCTCGGCGGGGTATGCGCGCGAGGTCAACCTCGAATGCCCGGCGGACCGCGAGAAGTGGGTGACCGAGCTGCAGGAGCCGCTGGCCTGACCTCTGTCGGCGCCCGTGGCCCGAGTGCCTCCGTCATCATGGGGGCATGCGTGCTGCCCGGCTGATCAAGATGGTGCTGCTCCTCCAGGCCAGGCCCTCCATGACCGGCGCCGAGCTGGCGCGGGAACTGGAAGTGTCGGAGCGGACCATCACCCGGGACGCCCTCGCGCTGTCTGAGGCCGGTGTCCCGGTCTACGCCGACCGGGGCCGGGCCGGCGGCTACCGGCTGGTCGGCGGCTACCGCACCCGGCTCACCGGGCTCGGGCGCAGTGAGGCCGAGGCCCTCTTCCTCTCCGGGCTCCCGGGCGCGCTGCGGGAGATGGGGCTCGAGGACGCGGCGTCCGCGGCACGCCTGAAGGTGTCCGCGGCGCTGTTGCCCTCGCTGAGGGGCGCTTCCGATTCGGCGGCGCAGCGGTTCCATCTGGACGCGCCCGGCTGGTACCAGGAGCCCGAGACGCCGGAGCTGCTGCCCGCGGTCGCCGAGGCGGTGTGGGACGACCGCCGTATCAAGGCCCGCTATCGACGCCGGGACGCCGAGGTGGAGCGGGAGTTGGAGCCGTACGGACTCGTGCTCAAGGCGGGCGTCTGGTACCTGTGCGCCCGCGCCCGCACGGCCTACCGGGTGTACCGGATCGACCGGTTCACGGCGGTGGACGTGGAGGGCGAACTCTTCGACCGCGACGAGGACTTCGACCTGCCCGCCTTCTGGGAGGAGCGCGCGGCCCAGTTCGTACGCTCCATCCTCCGTGCCGAAGTGGTGGTCCGGGTCACGGAGGTGGGCGCGCGGCGGCTGCCGTACGTCACGGACCGGGCGGCGGCCCGCGAGGCGCTGGCGGCGGCGGAAGGGCCGGACGGGCAGGGCCGGATGACGCTCACTCTGCCGGTGGAGTCCCATGAGGTCGCGTACGGGCAGTTGTTCGCGCTGGGACCGGAGGTGGAGCTGCTGGAGCCGCCGGAGCTGCGTGCTCTGTTCGCCGAGTCGGCGGAGCGGGCGGCCCAGCTCTACAGATAGCCGCGCTACCTGTAATCAGCCAAGGAGGGCTCCGCCCCCGCCGTCTCCTGGAGCATGAAGGCCCAGACGTCCGGCCGACTGCCGTCCGTGTCCGTGACGCCGTACTCCTTGGCCAGCGCTCCGCTGGAGAGCGACTGTCCGTTCCAGCGGGCCCGCTCCGGGTCGGAGGCGAGCGCCGCGACTCCCCGGCCGAGATAGACCGGCGACTCGGAGAGCGCCCAGTGCGGCTGCTTCTCGATCCCGTCGCGCCAGGTCACTTCGGTGAGGCCGAAGATGTCGAGCATCTCCTCGGAACGGATGAAGCCCGGGGTGACCGCCACCGCCGTGCAGCCCACGCTCTTCAGCTCCTCGCCCAGAATGAAGGCCATCCGGATCGGGGCGTTCTTGGCGAGGTCGTAGTAGAAGTTCTCGCGGAAGCCCTTGTTCGTCTCGGCCGTGCCGTCCGTGACCTCGATGACCAGGCCGCCGGGCTCCCGCACCAGCAGGGGAAGCGCGATGCTGCTGGTGATGATGTGGCTCTTCGCGCCGAGTTCGAGCATCCGCAGCCCGCGGTCCAGGTCGACGTCCCACATCTTTGTGTTGAAGTCGAGCAGATGATTGCCGCCCCAGATGTCGTTGACCAGGATGTCGAGCCGGCTGTGGTCCCTCTCGATCCGCCCGACGAGCGCCCGCACCTGCTCCGGCTCCAGATGGTCCGTCGGTACGGCGATGGCCTCGCCGCCCGCCGCCGTGACCAGTTCCGCCGTCTCCTCGATGGTCTCGGTCGCCCGGCCGACCTCGCTGACCTGCGCTCGGGTGGTCCGTCCCGTCACATACACGGTCGCGCCTGCGGCGCCCAGCCGTACGGCGATGGCGCGGCCCGCGCCCCGGGTCGCGCCCGCGACCAGTGCGATCTTCCCTGCCAGTGGCTTCCCTGCCGGTGGTGTGTCCGTCATACGCCGACCGTCGCACGGATACCCGACATCCTCTGTCCGCCATTCAAAAGAGTCAGCATTTCGGCGGCTCCGCGTGCGCCGCCCCCCGCCAACCACGATGCTTGTCCCGTGATGGACGAGACGGAGTTCTGGGAGATCATCGACAGCACCCGCGAGGCTGCCGAGGGTGACCCCGAGGATCATGCCGATCTGATGGTCGAGCGGCTGCTGCAGCTCGACCCCGACTCCGTGCTGGACTTCGCCCGGCACTTCGAGGCCCGCTACAACCGCGCGTACCACTGGGATCTGTGGGGTGCGGCTGCCGTGCTGCTCGGCGGTGCCAGCGACGACGCCTTCGACTACTTCCGCTGCTGGCTGATCGGGCAGGGCCGGGAGATCTTCGAGGGCGCGCTGCACGACCCGGACTCGCTCGCCGAGCTGCTGGACGAGTTCGACGAGGACATCGACGGGGACGGCGAGGAGCTGGGGTACGCGGCGGACGAGGCGTACGAGCAGCTCACCGGCGTGGTGGCACCGGATCTGGGAATCCCGCCGCAGACCGCCGAGCCGCTGGGCACGCCGTTCGACTTCGACGACGACGCGGCTCTGGCGCAACGTTTCCCCAGGCTCTGGGAGCGCTTCGGAAACGTGTGAGAACGGTCCTCACGAGAAGGTTCCTCACGAGACCGGCTCTCACGAGAGGTGGTTCTCAGACGGTGAGGCTGCGGCCCATCATCACGTCGTCGACGTACCGCCCGTCCAGACAGAACTCCCCCGGCAGTACGCCCTCGACCGCGAAGCCCTCCGACTCGTACAGCGTGCGGGCCGGCAGGTTGTGTCCGAGCACCCGCAGCGTCATCCGGACCGCGCCCTGGCGGCGCGCCTCGTCGAACGACGCCCGCAGCAGCGCTCGTGCGATCCCGCGGCCGCGCGCCCGGTCGGCCACGGCGAGGCCCTGGATCTGCCGCACATGCTGGTTGCAGGCGAGCGGGGTGGGCGGGATCAGCCGGATGAAGCCGGTGATCGTGCCGTCACCGTCCTCGGCTATGTCCTCGGAGATGTCCTCGGCGACCAGGAAGTCCTCGGGCCGGTGGTTCGCGTCGAAAAAGGGGTCGTACGGCGGCTTCGGCCTCGGCTGCACGGCATGCAGCGGCGACCAGGTGTCCCGGTCGAGCGCACCGAGCGCTGCTTCGTCGGTGTGACGTGCGGGGCGTATGTGCGACCGGGGCATGGTCGTCACTGTGCCACGGGGCCGCGCGGGGGCAGGATGGGGGCCATGCGGATCGCGGTCACCGGTTCCACCGGACTCATCGGTACGGCACTCGTGCGCTCGCTGCGCACCGACGGGCACGAGGTGGTGCGCCTGGTGCGGCGGCCCGCGCGGGCCGGCGACGAGGTGGAGTGGGACCCGCACCGGCAGTACGTCGACGTGGCCGGACTGGTCGGCTGCGAGGGCGTGGTGAATCTCGCCGGCGCCGGGGTCGGTGCGCGCCGCTGGACGGATGCGTACCGCAAGGAGATCCGGGACAGCCGGGTGCTCGGCACGGCGGCGATCGCGGAGGCCGTCGCCGGCCTCGACGTACCGCCGCGGGTGCTGGTCTGCGGGAGTGCCATCGGCTACTACGGCGACACCGGGGAGCGTGCGGTGGACGAGGGTGCGCCGCCCGGGGACGGGTTCCTGGCGAAGATGTGCGTGGAGTGGGAGGAGGCGGCGGCCCCGGCCGAGGAGGCGGGCGTGCGGACCGCTTTCGCGCGTACCGGACTTGTGGTGGCCCGCAAGGGCGGTGCGTGGGGCCGGATGTTCCCGCTCTTCAAGGCGGGCCTCGGCGGGCGCCTGGGCAACGGCCGGCAGTACTGGAGCTTCATCGCCCTGCACGACGAGGTCGCGGCGCTGCGGCACATCCTCGACACGGAGTCGCTGGCGGGGCCGGTGAACCTCACGGCGCCGGACCCGGTCACCAATCGCGAGGTAACCGCGGCGATGGGCCGGGCGCTGCACCGTCCGACGGTGTTCGCGGTCCCGGCGCCCGCGCTGCGGATCGCGCTGGGCGAGCTGGCCGGGGACATTCTGAGCAGCCAGCGGGTGCTGCCGGCCCGACTGCTGGAGTCGGGCTTCTCGTTCGCCTTTCCGAGCGTCAACGAGGCGGTCGGCGCGGCTCTGCGGTAGGGCGCGTCTGAGAAGCCCCGCCGCCCGGCGGACGGCCGGGGGCCGTGTGCGCCCCCGCGCTCCGGTGCTCCACGGCATGCGCGACTGGCGGTACGGCGACGGCTCCCTAGTCTCGGTCCGCACTCGGGTATTCCCGGGGCCTGTTGGGGGCATGAGCCTCCCACCAGCCGCGCCGACCTCGGGGAGGGGCACGTGCTCAGCAGCGCTCACCATGCGGATGTCGTCATCGTCGGGGCCGGGATCGCCGGTCTCTCGGCGGCTCATCAACTGACCAGCGCAGGCGTCTCGGTCAGCGTTCTGGAGGCCGCCCCTCATGTGGGCGGCCGGATGGCCACCCAGCAGATCGACGGTTTCCGGCTCGACCGCATAGGCCAGTTGCTCAACACCTCGTATCCGGAGCTGCGTCGCACGGCAGGGCTCGGTGATGTCGTCCTGCGGCCCTTCTCGCCCGGTGTACTCGTGCACAGCCAAGGACGGCTCCAGCGGACCGGCGAAGCAGTCCGGCGGACCGGTGAAGCGGGGAGCGCACGGGGCGCATTTACCGTGGCGCGCGCCCTCGCGAGCGCCCCCCGGCCGCTCGACCAGGCCCGGCTCGGCGCATCTCTCGCCCGCCTCGCCGCCACTCCGGTGGAGCGGCTCCTCACCCGCCCCGAGCGGCCCACCGCGGGCTCGCTCTGCGCCCGCGGCCTTCCGGCGCGTACGGTCCACGGCTTCCTGCGCCCGCTGCTGTCGGCGCTGCTCTGCGACCCGGCGCTGGCCACCTCGAGCCGGTGCGCCGATCTGGCGCTGCGCGGCTTCGCGCGCGGCCGACTGTGCGTCCCTGCGGGCGGTGCGGCGGCGCTGCCCGAGCAGTTGGCAGCCTCGCTGCCGTCCGGCACCGTGCACACCGGGGTGCGGGTCACCGACGCCTCGATCACCCGGGTCACGACCAAGGAGTACGGCGACATCGGCTGCCGCGCCCTGGTGCTGGCCACCGGTGCCCGCGCGGCCGCGGAGCTCCTGCCGGGCCTGCGCGTACCGTCCTTCCACCCCGTGACGGTCCTTCACCACACGGCGTCCGCGCCGCCGCTGACGGACCCGGCGCTCCTGCTGGACGCGGACCGCGGCGGCCCCGTCTCGCACACGGCGGTGATGAGCGAGGTCGATCCGTCGCGCGCTCCGAACGGCCGCGTACTGATCTCGTCGACCGTGCTCGGGACTCCTCCGCCGGATCTGGACCGCAGCGTCCGTACCCACCTCGCCACGCTGTACGGCACGCCCACGGACGACTGGGAGCTGCTCGCCGTCCACCACGACCCGGAGGCGGTGCCCGCGATGCCCCCGCCGCACGATCTGCGCCGTCCGGTGCGGCTGCTGTCCGGCCTCTATGTCTGCGGCGACCACCGCGACACGAGTACGGTCCAGGGCGCGCTCTTCTCGGGCCGCCGGGCCGCGGACGCGATCCTGCGCGACTTCGGCCTCCAGCAGCCCGGGTACGAAACCGTCGCGCTCTCGGCGGTGGCCTAGGGCGATTGAGGTCCCGGAGTCAGGGGCCCCGGGATCCCTGGGTCAGGGGTCCCGGAGTCAGGTCCGGGGTCCGGGTCATAGGTCCACCCGGGCCCCGGGTTCAGCCCAGCGCGGCCACCCGGTCGCGATAGTTCCGTACCGCCGCTGCGTCCCGGTACGGCTCCAGCCGCCGCTCGAATTCGCGTACGTACTCCACCGCCCGCGCCGACCGCATCTCCGACACCTGCAGGGCCGCCTCCGCCCCCAGCGCGCATGCCTGGTCGAGCTCGCCCAGTCCGAGCCGGGCGGAGGCCAGCACCACCCGGCAGAAGAGGCGGCTGCGCGCGTACGCCGGGGCGCGCAGCTGGAGCGAGCGCTCCGCGTGCTGCACCGCCGGCCGGTACTGCTGGAGATCCCGGTGGCAGTGCCCGAACTCGTCGGCGAGCTGCGCCTCGTCGAAGAAGCGCGCCCAGTGCGGCACATCGTCGCCGGGCCGCGCCGTCTCGAGCGCCCGCTCGGCCCGTACGAGCGAGGCCGTGCACGCCCGTACCTCGCCCAGCACGCCGTGCCCGCGCGCCTCGACGGAATGCAGCATCGCCTGCACCACGGGCGGAGCCGACGAGCCGACCCCCTGCTGGGCGACGCGCGTCAGCTGCACCGCCTCACGTCCATGCCCCAGATAGACCGCCTGCCGGCTCATGGTCACCAGCACATACGCGCCGTACGCCCGGTCGCCCGCCGCCTGGGAGAGCCGCAGGGCCTGGACGAAGTAACGCTGGGCGAGGCCGTGGGCCGCGATGTCGTACGACGTCCAGCCGGCCAGCCGGGTCAGATCGGCCGCCGCGGCGAACAGCCGCCGCCCGGCCACCTCCCCGTAGGTGCCGCGCAGCATCGGCTCGGCCTCGTGCTCGAGATAGCGCACCAGCGCCTGCCTGGCGTGCCCGCCGCCATAGGCGTGGTCGAGGGTGCGGAACAGCTCACCGACCGAGCGCAGTGCCGCGATGTCGCCGCCGGTGACCCTCTGGCCGGGACCCCGGTCCGTGCCACGCTGGCGCGGGAGGGCGGCCCGGCCCTGGGCCGGGATACGGGCGGTCCCGTTCTGGACCGCGTCCGCCCGGCTCACCCGCTCGTCGGCCCGCCCGATCAGCCAGTCCCTGCTGGGCACCACGAGCCCGGCCGGAGTGAAGGCGATCTTGCGCAGCTCCGCATGGCTGCCGGAGTCCTTGCGCCACAGCCCGCTCACGATGTCCACGGCCTCCTCGGGCGTGGCGGCGAACTCCAGACCGGCGTAGACGGGCGCACAGGCGTCCAGACCGAGGTCCTGCGCCGAGAGCCGCCGGCCGAGCCGCCGTGTGAACACCTCGGCGATCAGGGCGGGGGTCGTGCCGCGCGGCTGCTGACCGCGCAGCCAGCGGGTCACGGAGGTCTTGTCGTAGCGCAGATCCAGGCCGTGCTCGAGGCCGAGCTGGTCCACTCGGCGGGCAAGGCCTGCGTTGGAGAATCCGGCTTCTGCGATGAGCGCGGCGAGCTGTCGGTTGGGGATGCGCTGCGAGGGTCGTTCCGTCATCAGCTGTGCGGTCTCCTGCCTTCCGGGCCGGGAGCAGCCCTCATGGAACGGCGCGAATTTAGCTGCCCCTACCGCTCGAACCGCGAGCTTCGCCCCACATTCATCCGATCGTGTGAGGATTGGGGACGTCGCTGACGGGCGACGCGTGACCCGGAACTGCCCCCGGCACCCGCCCGGCACCTGCCCAGCACCTGCCCGGCCGCCTTTTCCGGAGCCGCCGTACAGTGGCAAGGGCGCGATGAGTGCAGGGTGAAGGTTCTAGGGAGGCACAGCCGTGAGTGAGCTGCGGTTCGTCCAACTGGGGTTCGGCGAGCAAGCCGTCGAGTACCAGGAGGCGTGGCAGAAGCAGCGCGAGGTCCACGCCGCCCGCTTCGCCGACGAGATCGATGACACCTGCCTGCTCCTTGAGCACCCGCCCGTCTATACGGCGGGCCGGCGCACGGCAGACAGCGAACGCCCCCTGGACGGCACTCCCGTCGTCGACGTCGACCGCGGCGGCAAGATCACCTGGCACGGCCCCGGCCAGCTGGTCGGCTACCCGATCCTGAAGCTGCCGCGCCCGGTGGACGTCATCGCACATGTGCGCCGGCTCGAGGACGCGCTGATCCTCACCTGCGCGGAGTTCGGCCTGGAGACCAGCCGGGTCGAGGGCCGCAGCGGTGTGTGGGTGCTCGGCGACCCGGTCGAACAGCGTCCGGCGATCGGCGGTCTTTCGCTCGACTTCGACCCGCGGCTGCAGGACGAGGAGTTCGACCCACGGCTGAACGGCCCGGAGTACGCTCCCTCCAATGCCGGCCAGCGCCGCGAGGACCGCAAGCTCGCCGCGATCGGCATCCGTATCGCCAAGGGCGTCTCGATGCACGGCTTCGCGATCAATGTGAACCCGGACAACACCTGGTTCGACCGGATCGTGCCCTGCGGCATCCGGGACGCGGGTGTGACCTCGCTCTCGTACGAACTGGGCCGCGAGATCACCATCGCCGAGGTGCTCCCGGTCATCGAGAAGCATCTGCGGGACGTCCTGGAGAACGCCGAACTGCGGCCGCGGGCCGTCGAGGCCGCCGTCTAGGGAATGCGGCCCTCTGGCCAAGGGTTGGCCAGACGTAAGGCCACACAAATAACGGGCGTACCCTGGTGTCCGCCGAAGAATCGAAGTCGTAGGGAGCCGGACGTGTCCGCAGTCGCACCCGACGGACGCAAGATGCTGCGCCTTGAGGTCCGGAACAGCCAGACCCCCATCGAGCGCAAGCCCGAGTGGATCAAGACCCGGGCGAAGATGGGCCCCGAGTACACCCAGATGCAGAAGCTCGTGAAGAGCGAGGGTCTGCACACGGTGTGCCAGGAGGCCGGCTGTCCGAATATCTACGAGTGCTGGGAGGACCGCGAGGCGACCTTCCTCATCGGCGGCGACCAGTGCACCCGGCGCTGTGACTTCTGCCAGATCGACACCGGTAAGCCTGCCGCGCTCGATCTGGACGAGCCGCGCCGTGTGGGCGAGTCGGTCGTCACGATGGACCTGAACTACGCCACCATCACCGGCGTCGCGCGCGACGACCTGGAGGACGGCGGCGCCTGGCTGTACGCGGAGACGGTGCGCCAGATCCACACGATGACGTCGGAGCGCGAGGCGGGCCGTACCAAGGTCGAGCTCCTCATCCCCGACTTCAACGCGGTGCCCGAGCAGCTGGCCGAGGTCTTCTCCTCGCGTCCCGAGGTGCTCGCGCACAACGTCGAGACCGTGCCGCGGATCTTCAAGCGGATCCGCCCCGGTTTCCGTTACGAGCGCTCGCTCGAGGTCATCACACGCGCCCGCGAGGCGGGCCTGGTCACCAAGTCGAACCTCATCCTGGGCATGGGCGAGGAGCGCGAAGAGGTCAGCGAGGCGCTGCAGCACCTGTACGACGCGGGCTGCGAGCTGATCACGATCACGCAGTATCTGCGTCCTTCGGTACGCCACCACCCGGTCGAGCGCTGGGTGAAGCCGCACGAGTTCGTGGAGCTGAAGGAGGAGGCCGAGGAGATCGGCTTCTCCGGTGTGATGTCGGGACCGCTGGTCCGTTCCTCGTACCGCGCGGGCCGGCTGTACCAGCAGGCGATGGAGCGACGGGGTGCCGCGGCCACCCCGCAGACTGTGTGAATTCAGGCACAAGTAATTACCGCTGAGTAATGGCCGGTTTGACGCGGCTCGCACCCTCCCCGCAGGTCGGGGCGGCGTACGGGCCGCGTCAACGTTTGCGGGCGGCGCATAAAGGTTTCATCGGTGTTTGACCGCTCGGTCATGCACTGGTAACACCAATCAGTGACATTGGGTCTACGCACAGCTCTCAAAGCTCACCGCACCGCACGCTCCACCGCACCGCCCCGCACTGCACTGCGCACCGCTCCCACTCGTCGTCGACGCTCCCTTAGGGGGACCTCAACCATGCAGGCCGCGCCGGTACGCCCCGTACTCGCTACCGCCCTTCCGTCCGTCACCGATGCTCTGCGCGCCATGGAGTCGCTGCTCCTGGGCAGTGGACAGCGCACCGCCCGCCGGAACGCATGGACGGCGGTCCTCGAAGACCGGCGCCGAGCCAAGGACAGGGTCGAGGCGCAGCACGTACTGGAGGCCGTGGCCGACCGCACTTCCTAGGCCACGTAAACTTCCAGACATGGCGAGGAAGGCAAACTCAGACAGCACTGACGCTGCTGCGAACACTGGGCGACTGAAGCAGATCGCTCTGACGTACAAGATGACCCGGAAGGCCGACTCCAAGGTCGGCCTTGTCGTCGCGGCTGTGGGAATTGTCACCTTCGGTGTCTTCCTCGCGATCGGCTTCTTGATCGATCACCCCATCTATCTGGGCATCCTTGGCTTCCTGCTGGCCTTCCTCGCGATGGCGATCGTCTTCGGACGCCGCGCCGAGCGAGCGGCCTTCGGGCAGATGGAGGGCCAGCCGGGCGCGGCGGCCGCGGTGCTGCAGAACGTGGGACGCGGCTGGAGCACGACCCCGGCGGTGGCGATGAACCGCAGCCAGGACGTGGTGCACCGGGCGGTCGGCAAGGCCGGCATCGTGCTGGTGGCGGAAGGCAACCCGAACCGGTTGAAGACGCTGCTGGCGGCCGAGAAGAAGAAGATGGCGCGCATTGTCGTGGACGTACCGGTGCACGACATCATCGTCGGCGACGGCGAAGGCCAGGTGCCGCTGAAGAAGGTGCGCACCACGATGCTGAAGCTGCCGCGGGTGCTCAGCGGACCGCAGGTCACGGCGGCCAACGACCGGCTGCGGGCGATGGGCGACCTGATGAGCAATATGCCGCTTCCGAAGGGTCCGATTCCTGGGCGTGGTGCTCGCGGACAGTCCCGCCCACCGCGAGGATGACGCCAGGCCGCACCTTCCCTGTCATCTCCAACTTGGGAAGCGGATGACGGGGGGCGACAGGCCCCCCGTCACAGCCCTTCATGGCGTCCATGACGCGCTCCCACCGACCTGACGCACTCCAACGCTTCCAGTGGCCAATCAGGCCCGTCGAACCGTTCTCCGCGTCCAACTCCGGCCAGGCAACGCCGGTGCGGGCCTTCTTCAGGAACGCCTCCAGGACCGTCCTGGGGGCGAGCCCGCCCCGCTGGCGAGGCGCAACCCCACCGTTCGGGAACCCCTCCAGCTCAACAACCTGCTCCCAGGTGCAGTCACAGAGGGTCGGTACCTGCCGCTCGTTTGCCCTGAACCACGTACCGATGGGGCAGGCCAAGCCGCGATGCATGTGGGGTGGGGTTTCGAGAACCTTCACTTCAATGTCGAGCAGCGCAACCCACTCCGCTTGCTGCTCCTTCGTGAAGGTGTCCAGACGCTCAGAGGCTGTCTGAGCCAGCGCTTGAAGATCCTTCGCACGCTGATCAGCCTTTGTTGCCTCCGACTGCCAGACCTCAATTTCGGCCCGCTCGCGTCGAAGCTGATCAAGCTCCTCATAGAGAGGCTTGAGCTCTTTCTCTACAGCCTCCTCGGCCGCAGCACCTGTGAGACCTTGTCTTGTCACCTTCTTCGCAGCGACCGCCATCATGAGATCAATCGTGTCGTCCTTCTCGGCAATCTTCTGGTCCAAGGACGCCAGGCGGGAGGAGTAATCAACCTGCTGCTTAGCGGTCGTTCCGACCCACTCATCGGCCAATGTCCTGAGCCGGTCACCGTCGCCGAGCAGATCGCAAATGCTCTTCCAAGCCCACTCTTCGACTCCCTGCGCGTAGATCTGCGGGCAGGAGCACGACCCGCCGCCGGCATAGTCCTCAGCCTTGCCGCTACAGCGGTAGTGCAGTGTCTCGGAGTCGGCAGGGCTGCCGCCCACGTAGCGCTGTCCGCAGGGGCTGACGAGTCGGCCAGAGAGGGTGTACGTCCGACCCACGACAGGAGACTTCCGCTGTGGCTTAGCGGTAGCCGCTCGCAGCTCTGCCACCTCCGCCTCAGTGAAGATCCTCGGCAGTTCGAGCGTGGTTGACGCCCCCCAAACAGGAGTGCCGTCCGCGCGGAGTTGAGCGTTCTTTGCGCTACGGAAGATGTACCGGGCGTTCAGCAGGTCCTCATCCGTGAGGCGAGCTCGGATGTTGGCGTGAGTCCAGGGAATTCCGGAGCGCGTCGCGAAGCCCTCGGCGTTGAGGTAGAGGGCGACCTTCCGCCAATTGCCCTTCTCCCTCACTGCAATCTGTCGAGCAGAACGGAGGACCGGAGCCTCATGCAGGGTTTCGCACGGGTCGGTGCGTGAGCACGCGTCCCCGCCGTCACAGTCGTCAATGACTAGCTGCTGCTCACCCTTGAGTCCCTTGTTCGCGATCCGGTACCCGTAGCGGGCCTGCCCACCAGGGAAGCCGCCCATCTCTGCCTTCTCCTGGATGCCGCCCTGAGTGCGCTTCCGGATACGGGCAAGCTCCTTGAACGCCTCGTTCGCCTTCTCGCGCATGCGCGCTTCGCCGTCTTCAGTGGTGTTGTCGATGTCTTCGTCCACAACGGCGACGAAGATTCCGAGGTCTTGGAGCTTCCAGACCCATTCCCAGAAGACGCGGTTCTGGCGGCCGATGGCCCGTGTCTCGTAGACGCAGACCAGATCGAACGGACGCGGCTCCTGGACGGCAAGATCCATGATCTCCGATGCGCCCGGCCGCTTCTCCCAAGGGAGTGTCCCCGACTCGCCCTCATCCGTGTAGGTGCCTACGTGGTTCCAGCCCTTACGCGAGATGTGGGCGGTGGTTCGCTTCCCCGTGTAGGCAATGCCGTAGCCCTTTGTCTGGTCCTCGGTAGAAACGCGTAGATAGTCAACGGCTCGGAGTGCCGAAGCATTCATTACCCGAGCGGCGGCGCCGATTGCAGATATGACAGACTTACCCATGTCAGTCCCTTCATGACTGGCGAGGCGGCCCCGGGAGGGCCTGAGAAACGCTCCCGGGGTCGTCGTATGGCTCACCTGATCATACGTCAGCACCCCGCAGCTCTCGCGAGAACAACAGTTAGAGCATGCGACGGTGTGACCCATGGAGCCAATCGCCTCAGTCACAACCCATGTGACTGTCCTTCCCTCTGAGTCTGTCTCAGATATGCGCAGGTCGGGGGGCGTTGCGCCCTGGTCCTGGCTCACGGCTTCGCCCCCAGTCCAGCACCCCGCCCTGGATCGGCGTGTTCGGGCTCTGCCTGACTGAGCCACAAGGGAGGTTGGAACCGCGGCCACCTACCAGGCTCGAAACGCGGGGGAACATTTCGATTGGCTCATCCGGTAGGAGGCCACGGGGCTATAGGGGCTTGGCTAGAGTCACGCCAAGGACGAATCCGACTGAGCCGGAAATCATCATGATTAACAGGGGATTCGTGAAGGCCGCTAACCGACTGATTATCGCTCCTCACGGCTCCTCGTGTTGAGCACTGTCAACTTCACTTGCATCCGCTCTTGCGGAGGGCACTCCCTGATTTGAGGCGGATTCACGTCCCATTCCGTGCCTCAACCAATGGGGCGGAGGTGGCACTTACCGAGCGTCTCGCCCATGTACTCGCCGAGGTTGCCTTTGGCGTCCTTTACGATCTCGTGAAGTTGGGGCCTGTAGATCGCCTGAGGCTGCTCCTGGTGGCTCATGTCGGGTCCTTGGTGAGCGCCGCCGTCCGCAGTCGGGCGGTCTCCAAGTTGCAGCGACTCAGCTCAATGAGAGCCGGTGCCTTGCCGACACAGGACACCGGATCGATCCGGAGCGAAGGGAGGACGTTGCCCGCAGCCTTGAGGGCCGCTGTCAGTTCGTCACGAACCTGCTCAGCTTCACTGATCGTGTCGGCTGCCATCCGTCGGCGCTCTGTCGTCGCCATGTCGCGTCCTCCATTGCCAGGTGCCGGCTGGTGACGACCAGCCGTTGGCGATGCCTACCTGCTGGCCGACCGCATCTCACCTCGGGGGAGAACCGTGACGCGGCGGGTTCATCCCCACGGGTGAGGTACAGGGAGGATCGCGGATTTCGCCGCGGCGAAAGGAAATGATCAAGTGCCGAAGTCTGCTCGATCGGACTGCGGCCGGGGCGTCAAGATCGCGCCGTGGCACCGAATGAAGGACAGGGTCCGATGGCAACAGGCACTGTGAAGTGGTTCAACTCCGACAAGGGGTATGGCTACATCAGCCAGGACGATGGCGGCGCGGACGTGTTCGTGCACTTCTCAGCCATCCAGACCAACGGATACAGAAGCTTGGAAGAGAACCAGCGGGTGGAGTTCGAGGTCACCCAGGGGCAGAAGGGGCCGCAAGCGGAAATGGTCCGCCCCTTGTAACCCCTTCCTCGTTCTGCCTGCGCTCTGTTCCACGCGATGGCCAGTGGAACAGAGTGCAGTCCCGGATTCACCAACAGGATCTCGCAAGGAGGGCGGGGCCCGCGTGGGGCTCCCCGCGGCTGCCCGGGCGCAGCAACGCGGAGGTCTGTGCCTACCGCTCGGAGTGTGAGCGACGAGACGATCCCTGAGCCGACGGAAGCGCGCCCGTGCGCCCCCAGAACGGGCCGGAGCCGAAGGTGACGGTGTGACCGAAGGGCGACCGTCCGGCGCTGAGGGTGTGGTCACACGGGAGGTGGCGGTACGCAGTGGTGGAGGCTCGGCAGGACTGGCCTGACGGGAGGGTGGTCTATCAGGTGTCCGTGGACCTGCGCGGGGATACCTCGGTGACGTCTCGGCTGTACCAGTGGCCGCAGCGGGGCCTACGGGTGGCCCACGGCAGCCGCCCGGCGCCTGTTCGCCCACTGATCTAGCTATAAAACTGCCGGACGTTGTTGACACCTGGGTCTCCTACCACTACGGAGATCTGGCATGCCCCCTTCAGTCAGACTGCAGCAGGACCGTCAGGCCCAGCGACGCCTGGCGGTCCTGCGTCACGCCGAGGAAGTCACCGGAAACGTCTCACTGACCTGCCGGTACTACGGGATCAGCCGCAATTGCTTCTACAAGTGGCAGCGGCGTTACCAGGAAGAAGGCCTTGACGGCCTGCGCGACCGCTCCAGCAGGCCCCACCACTGCCCCCACGCCACCCAGACCGATGTGGTCAACAAGATCGTCTATCTGCGGCAGAACTACCACTTCGGGCCAATGAAGATCAAGATGTACCTCAAGCGGTACCACGACATCGAGATCGCCTGCTCTGCGGTCTACCGCATCCTCAAAAAACTGGGCATGAATCGGCTGCCTGCCTCCCAGCGCTACAAGCGCCACGACAAGCGCTACACCCGCTACGAGAAGCAGCTGCCCGGCAACCGGGTCCAGGTCGATGTCAAGTTCATCGAACCGGTCGGCGTCCCGGCCGAGACCTCCGCCCCGGCCCCGGTCACCGGCAAGCTTCCGAAGGCACGGCGCCGAGCCAAGTACTACCAGTTCACCGCCATAGACGACTGCACCCGGCTGCGGGTGCTGCGTATCTACCCGCGGTGCGACCAGAAGGCCGCCATTCAGTTCCTCGACTACCTCCTGGAGCGCTTGCCGTTCCGGGTCGAGGTGATCCAGACCGACAACGGCGCGGAGTTCCAGTCCGCCTTCCACTGGCACGTGCTGGACAAGGGCATCGCCCACACCTACATCAAACCGGCGTCCCCGCACCTCAACGGCAAGGTCGAACGCTCCCACCGCATCGATGCCGAGGAGTTCTACCGCATGCTCGCCGGCATCGTCATCGATGACACCGGCGTCTTCAACGACAAACTCCGCGAGTGGGAGGACTACTACAACTACCATCGCCCGCACGGCGCTCTCGGTGGCCAAACTCCCTACGAACGCCTCAAGCAGAAGACCCAGACCCGGGTGTAACCCAGCTCCGGCAGATGCACATCTAGCGCCTGGAAGGGTCGGATAAGCCCACCCTTCGGGGACGGGACGTACCACATGTTCCCAACGCCAGCGGATGCCTTCAGGTGCAGGGCGGGAGCCACCAGGACGGCGCACGCATTATCAAGAACGACTGCCACAGCCCGGCCGCCCGGTTCACCTTGGTCCGTCGCTCATGAGCCCCGTCACCAGCAGTGACGGGCTTCCCCATATCCAGAGGCATCCCATCACCTCGCACGCTGCATTTCGTCGGTAACCCTCACCGCTTCAGCGGTGCCGGAAGTCTTGTTGATCTCTTAGGGAGACTCCTCCCCCCTCATTCTGCTGGCTCTCGTCCTTGCAGCCTTCCGGCTTCGCGATCATCGGATGCAAGGCGTTTGGGGTCTGCCACAGACCGCCACACAGCAGAAGAGGCCCCTCCGAGCGGAGAGGGCCCCTGTTACCCCAGGTCAGGGCGCTACAGACAGAGTGAACGGATAGGCAACCTGAGAGAACTGGACCGAAAGGGCCGATGCCGAAGGGCATGCGGATGCCGCGCGGCGGAAAGCAGCGCTGACCTACGACAGACAGAGAGAGGCGGCCCGGTGACGCCATGCGTCCC
>NZ_JBHWWF010000046.1:0-49692 GCF_042736455.1 Streptomyces sp. NPDC060064 | reverse complement strand
CCGAGGACCAGGCGGTGGGCGACGTGCCGCATCCCCATCCAGTCCTGCCCGCCCTTGAAGTCGGCGACGTAGTGCTTGACGTAGGCGTCCAGCAGGCCGGCCGCGGTGAGGAGCCGCTGGGTGAAGGTCTTGCCTCGCCTCGGCAGGCCGCCGAAGAACATGCTCTGCCAGACGACGGGCACCGAGACGCGGTTGCCGCGGGCGTCCTGCCCGAACGGGACGGCGTCCCAGATGGAGAACGCCTCCATGCCTTCGAGGGGCGAGGGGACGGGCGGGGCGAGGTAGGGGTCGTCGTCGGCGACCCACATGGAGACGCGTCCTGCGTGACCGCCGCCGTGGGCGCGGACGCGGGCCATGATGACCTGGATCTCGTCGACGCCGAGCTCGGCCGCGATGGCGGTGCGCTTTGCGAGGACGTCGGCCGCCGTCTTGCCGCCGCCTCGGGGCAGGTCGAAGACGACGGCCCAGCCGTTGCCCTCACGGAGCGGCCCCATGATGCAGGTGACCTTGGGCCCGTCCTCGTCGCCCTTGCCCTGCTTGAGCAGGCCGACGGCGCGCAGGGCGTCGTTGAGCTGCTGGCCGGACATGTCGATGCGCAGCGGCGCGCAGGCGTGGTCGAGGACCTTGGCCTCATCACCCCAGCCGAGGGTAGACAGGGTGGTGCACAGGCCGCAGGTCACGAGGGCTTTGAGGCCGAACGGGACGAGGTCGACCTTGTATGTGGCTGTGAGGGCCGTGAGGGCGAAGGCGGCGCTGCCCCAGCGCCAGCGGCGGGCTTCGGTGCGGGCGCGGTGCGCCATCTGGTAGCGGATGGCGAGGGCTTCGTCGTCGGGCTTGGCCTTCGACTGGGCGCGGAGGGCCTTGACGGTGCGGGTGTGGTCCTGGGCGGTGAGGACGGGCCAGAGGCGGCGTCCTGCTCGCCAGGCGCCGCGGCTGCTGTAGCCGACGATGCGGACCGCGTACTTGGGTGTGCGGATGGCGTGATAGCCGGCGTGCCAGCCCATGAGCTTGAACAGCGCACCGGAGTTGGCGCGGACGCTGGCCCAGTTGCGGGCCCACGCGGGGAGGATCGGGACGTCGGGGACGGTGAGCCAGTCGGCGAGGGGGTTGTCGTCGCGGTCGACCGCTTCGACGATCCCTTCGGCGTCGGCGAGGACGGCGGCCTCGGGGTCCGTCTTGGTGAGCGAGACGGCGTCCTCGGGTGCGTCCCCGAAGGTGTCCCAGGCGATGGGGGCGGTGTCCTGTGGTGTGGTGATGAGTTCCGTCATGATGGGGCTTCCTGTCCGGTGTGATGGGGCCCGGGACGGCCGGCTGCTTGGCGGTGGACAGCCGTCCCGGGGCGGGGCTACTTGCGGTACTTGGCTTCGCGGGCCTCGCGCTTGCGGGCGCCTTCGATGACCCGCTCGACCTTCTTCTGCAGGTCGCCCTGATAGACGTCGCCGGTGGGGCTGTTGCTCGCGGCGAGGCCGCGCTTGGCCATCCGTGCGACCAGCCAGGCGACCTTCGTTTTCTCGCCGGCGGTGAGCCGGGGCTCGTCGGCGTAGGGCATCAGCTGTCCTTCTTCTCTGCCGCCTCAGTGATGGCGGCGGCGATGGCGAGGCGGGACCACACCTCAGCGGCGCGTACAGCGGCTTCAGTCGGGACTCCGCCGACGTTCCACTGCGTGAGCAGCTGCTCGGCCTTCTTGCGGTACTCGGCTGCGGTCATGACGGGCTCCTGTCTAGGGCTGGGGCTGTCCCGGCCCCACCGCACCGACAGAGTGACGGCCGGTCACTCTGTCGGACGGAGGGACTGTCAGCGGCCTTTCTGGTAGTCGCGCCACATGGAGCGCAGGATGATCAGGCAGGCGGTCAGCGCCACCGCGGAGATGGCCACGGCGACGGCGGATACGGCCACGGAGATCATCAGGACGGATCCGCCCACGCCGATGCTGATCCACTTCCCGGCGCCGCCCGACTGCTGCTGCACGGGCGCCTGGTGGTGGCACACCGGCTGCTCGGCCTGCTTCGCAGCCGCCATGGCGGCGAGCAGCATCACGTACTGGTCGGACTGGCGCGCAGCCTCCACCGCCTCGGCGGCAGCCTTCTCGATGGCGTCGCTCATCGGGTCACCGCCTCGAGGAGGGCGGCCGGCTGGAACAGGTTGTGTCCTCGTGCGTCCTTGCTGTGGACGGGAAGGCGTCCGTTGGCGACCCAGCTACGGACGGTGGAGGGGTCGACGCCGCACTTCTCGGCGACGTCGCGGGACGTGAGCAGGGCGGGCCAGCTGGTGTCGTTGTCTTCGGTGTCCTGCGGCGGGACGGGCGGCAGCTCCGGCGTCCCGACCGCGTCCTGCTGCTCCGTGCGCTCGAGGATGACCGGCTCCTCGACGGGCCTTGGCGGGACGGCGACGACGGCGGGTACGGCTCGCGGTACGAGGTGCTCGTGCACCTGCCGCATGAGCGCCCCGAACGCGATCAGCGCGGCGCTCGGAGGTACGGCCGCAACGATGTACTCCATCAGCTGCGCGTCCGCTCCGACGCCCGCCACGTTGAGGGCGATCGAGCCGATCGAGCCGACCGCGGTCAGCAGGTAGGCGAACCAGTCGACGCGGCGGAGCAGCGCAGCCCGCAGGATGAGCAGCTCGCCCGCGATGATGAACATGTCGACCGTGCCGGGCCAGGCCCAAGCCCTTGCGCCCGTCAGCCCGTTCGCCGCGGCGACGTCGTGGAGGTGCTCGAAGGACAGCCAGAACGCCGTGCCGGTCAGGGCTACGGTCACCGCTGCGGCGCCGGCCGCGAGGCTGGCCAGTGAGCCGAGGCGCTTCACTTCCGCTCCCCGGCGTCGAGGGCGTCGAGGAGGTCGCGCAGTACGAGCTCGAGGCCGACGGCGGCGCGGAGCATGGCGTCGTCGTCGTGGATGTTCGCGCCCTCGTGCTTCGCCAGGGCCTTGCGGGCGAGCCTGCGGGCCATGTCCACCGGCGGCGTCCAGTGGTCGGCGTCGCTGGCCGGGTCGTGCAGAGGGGCGTATGCCGGCTCACGGGCCGGGGGCGCGGGGATGTTGCTCATCGCGACCCACCCGCCTTCGCGGAGTGGATGCCCGCGTGGCCCTGCTGACGCTGACAGACACCGCCCCGCTGGCTGACGTGGCCGCACGGCTCGATTGCGGAGCGTCGGCGAGCCCGCTGCTCGGCCTTGCGGATGCGGAGGCATGCGCGGCAGAACCGCTTGTTGGGAGCGCTCGGCGGGGAGTAGATGTTCTCCGGCGTGAACTCGTGTCCGCGCAGGCAGTGCGTCAGCTGTGCGGCCACTCCGCCGATCGTGAGGCCGGAGCGGAGCTGGTTCTCCTGTGCGGTTACCGGCTCCAGGTGGTGCGGGTTGATGCAGTGCCGCACCCGGCAGAGGTGATCAAGCTGGAGCCCGTCCGGGATGGGGCCGACCAGGACTTCATAGGCCACGCGGTGCGCGAGGAGCATGCGCCCGGAGTCGTAGATGTGCCCGTATCCGTCGCGATTGGTGTAGGCGGTCCAGATCAGGCAGCCACCGAAGCCAGCAACGGCCTTGTCGAGCAGGCGGTTGCGCAGGGTCGAGGAGTTCGCGCCACAGTGCGCGCAGGCGGGCGAGGAGTTCGCCAAGTTGATCGTGACGCGAGGGCGCACGATAGTGTTCAGCTGGGCCATGGGAGGTCAGTTCTCCTGTGGTCAAGGCCCTCGTTCGGTGTTCCACCACCGGGCGGGGGCCGTTCTGTTTTTGGTTGTAGGGCCTACTCTGACACAAGATCAGATGTTCTGTAAGCCTTTATCCCGGAATCAGCGCCTTCAACTTGCGGGCGTCCGCCGGGCGTTGGCACCGAGACGGCGCGCGTCCTCGATCAGCTCCATCGCCTCGGCGAGATGCCGGGTGCAGATCTTGAGCTTGGCGTCGGGGTTCACAGCCTCAGCCGTGCACTGGACGCCGCGTCCCGACTGGACGCGGCACGTGATGTAGCGGGACGCCATCAGGACGCCTCCTCAAGGTCGTGGCCAATGAGCGTCTTGAGGGCGAGCCACGTGTCCTGCGGCCAGTCCGTTCCGCACCAGCGGCACGTGATCGACGCCTCGCCGAGGCGGTGCCGCAGGACGGCCCCGCAGATGACGCCGTCCTCGAATGCGGCCGGGCAGTTGCCGATCCGCTCGGCACGGTCGCGCGGATCCTGCGGGTCGACGATCGACAGGGCGGCGCCCTCCATCTCCCGCACCTCGCGGGCGAGATCACCGGCCGCCGGATAGCTGGACGCGATCCACTCAAGATTCAGGGACAGGCTGCGGGCAGCGGCGAGGACGCGGCGCTCGACGCTGCCCTCGACGGCGGGCTCGCCCCAGCCGCGGACGGCCTGGACGTCGGACCGCCAGCCTTCGAGGACGAGGGCGATGCCGCCGTACCGGAGGTCGAGGACTGCCTCGTTCACCGGCAGTGGCGGGTCTGTCTGCCGACTGGTGACACGCTCGCCTGCCGCGCGGCCGCCGGGTGCGAGGAAGGCGCCGAGTGCCCTGTAGAGGGCGGGCATGCGATCGAGCCGCTGGGCCAGGGCGAGCAGATCTCCATTGCAGAGGTACCCGTCCTGCAGGTCCCGCTCACACAGGCCGCACTGGTTCACGCGGGCTCCCGCACGGTGAGGGCGTCGCGCCAGTCGCTGGTCGCCAGGGACTTGCGGGCCTGGTTGAGGGCGGCCTGGTCGGTGCGCCGGTCGCGCTTGGCGTCGCGGGCCTGGCCGATCAGGTGCACGGCGAGCATGAACAGCGCGCCGAGGTTGAAGCCGATGCACAGCAGCTGGATGTCGTGGTTGCTCATGGCGAACTCCTTGATCAAAACGGGGGGTTGTCCGAGGCGGGCGTCTGAGCGGCGGGTCCGGGCTGGGCGCCGGCCCACGGGTCGCTGGCGGCCGGGGCGTTGGACTGCTGCCCGCCGCCGGGCGCGTTCTTGGTGACCTTCGCCGAGGCGCGGAGCAGGGACGGGCCGACTTCCTCGACGTCGATCTCGTAGACCGTCCGCTTCACCTGCTCGCGGTCCTCATACGACCGCTGCTTCAGCCGGCCCTGGACAATCACGCGCATGCCGCGGGACAGGGTCTCGGCCGCGTTCTCGGCTGCCTGGCGCCACACGGAGCAGGTGAGGAACAGGCCTTCGCCGTCCTTCCACTCGTTCGTCGTCTTGTCGAAGACGCGCGGCGTGGAGGCGATACGGAACTTCGCGACCGCCGCGCCGCTCGGGGTGAACCTCAGCTCAACTTCGTCGACCAGATTTCCCACGATGGTGATGCTCGTTTCTCCAGCCATCAGGCTGCGCTCCTCTGCTTGTTGCGGCGGTAGGCGGACAGGCGGTGCGGCTGCCGGTCGCGCTCGCGAGCGCATGCCCGGCAGATCCGGCTGCCCTTGGGTGACACGTAGGTGTTCTCTGCCGAGTAGCCGTGGCCGCTCGGGCAGTGGGTCTTGATGCGGTTGAAGGTCGAGATGCCGAAGCCCCGCCGGGTGTTCTCCGCCAACGTGACCGGCTCCAGGTGGGCGGGGTTCACGCAGGCGCGGTTGCGGCACAGGTGGTCAATCACCAAGCCTGCGGGTATCGGACCGACGCCCGTCTCGTAGGCGTATCGGTGCGCGAGGACCATCCGCTCCTTGGTGGGGTGGAAGCCGCCGTACCCCTGCGCCGTCTTGCCGGCGGTCCACTCCCAGCAGGGCCCGACGGCCGTACTCTGCGCGGGCATTGCCCCGTCCTTGTTGACCTTGGCCCAGAACCTCGCGGTCTCTCCGGACACGTGGTGCTCCTTCTCGATGACTGAGCTCCTTGAAGGAGTTCAGTTGCGGGATGCTGGTCGGGTGGCCGGGCCCGATATCCGCGGGCCCGGCCGGTTGCGTGCGGGTCAGGCGTGGTCCTCGTACATCGCGCCGCTGAGGATGTCCTCCGCCATGGACGCGATGACGTCCCGGCGGGTGAGGGATCCCTCCGCGGTGGACGCGGGGTAGCCGGAGGGAAGGTCGCGTTCGACGGCGTCGACGATGTCGCCGACCTTGAAGGTGATGCCGGTGTGCGCTGCGAGACCGGCGACCTGTTCCACTGCCGTATGGGTGCGGGCGATCAGGTCTGCGGCGAGAGCCTCAAGATCCATGGGTCAGTTCTCCTCGGTGGTGTCGGACCCGTCATCAGTAGTGACGGGGTTGTCCTGGGGTTCCAGGAGTTCGGGGTTGACTGCGCCGCCCACCGACGTCCACAGGATCTGCGCCTGTGCGCTGGTGAAGTCGCGGCGGCGGGCTTGGGCTTCGAGCTGGGCGTAGGTGAGGCCGAGTCGGGCGAGGGAGGTACGCACGGCCGCGTGCAGCTCGGCCTCGGTCACCTCGAGCACCACGTCGTCGACGTCGCCCGACTGAGGTTCTTCGGGGACCTCTGTGTGGGCCTCCTCGGTGCGGCGGGCCGCGAGGTTGCGGAGCTTCTGTGCGTGGCGGAGGGCGAGGCCGCGCTTGCGTGCCGCGGCGAGGGCCAGGCGCCGGCGCTTGTTCGCCTCGACGCGGGCACGGGCGGCCTCGATCTTGGCCGCGACTATGTCGTCGACGTTCACGGCAACTCCGTCGGCGGGTGCAGGCGGACGAAGTTCGACGCGGTCGTGGGGTCGTCGGTCAATCCGTCGATGTCCGCGATGGTCGGCGTGAGCGAGCCGTCGGCGTGGACGAGCCAGGCCAGGACGGGCGTGGCTTCGGTGTCTCCGTTGTCGGTGCGGTGCTCTGCGGACCAGCCGCCGCCGGGTGCCGTGCCGATGACGGGGGCGTCGGCCGGTGCGAGGCCGGCGAAGTTGCTGTAGCTGCTGGCTTCCCTCAGCCGGCCGGTCTTCTCGTCGGGCACGAGGGCGCAGCCGTCGTCGTCCCAGGCGATCACGGGCTTGGTGCTGAAGTGTGGGCGCCCGTTGTTCTCGTGGCGGAAGCGGGCCTCGTAGGGGTCATGCGACGCGGCGATCATTCGGTCTCCTCTGTCGTCCCTCCGGCCTCTCGTTTCTCACTTCCCACCCCCTAAGAGAGGGGGGGTGGGTGAGAAAGTGGGCCGGGAAGTGGGAAGGGTTTGGGAATCTGAGAATCAGCAGGTCAGAGGTTTAGGGGCAGTGAGAATGCCGTGAGCGGGTGAGAATCAAGGGTGTTCTCGGAGGGGTGATTCTCACGGCGAGAATGAGAAAGATCGTTCACGCTGCGTCCCCCTCCGATTCGCGGACGGTGACGCCCGGCAATGCCCACCGCGGTTGCTTCTCGGTCCCCACCTGGCGGAGCAGGCCGAGGCGTTCGAGCTTCCCGATGGAGCGGTAGCCGCTGGACGTGGGCACCTCGGACGCGGCGATGATCTGCGACCGGGACGCGTGGCTGTTGGCGAAGGCCTCGCGCATGACGGTGAGGATCGCCTCGTCGTTCTTGGTCAGCTTGTCGTCGTCGCCGAGCTGGCCGAGGCGGTTGTCGAGGACGACGGACTCGAGGACGGGGCGCATCTTCAGGAAGACGGTCTCGAAGTCCTCGACGTCCTTCTGCTTGTCGCAGTGGACTTCGACGTAGTCGTCGTTCTTGATGACCTTCACGATCGAGGTGGCGGCGCCGTCGAAGGCTGAAGCGCCGCGCATGTTCTCGCCGTTGCGGCCGGAGTGGTGGATCATCAGGACGCAGGAGCCGGTGGCCTCGCGCAGCTGGTCGGCCGCCGCGACGACGTTGCCCATCTCGCCGTTGTCGTTCTCGTTGGAGCCGACGGTGCATCGGGCTTGTGTGTCGATGACGATCAGCGTGGGCTGCATCTCCTCGGCGAGGAGGGTGAGGGCGGCGATGTCGGTGCCGTGCAGCAGCTGTACGGCGATGGGCAGGAACGTCACGCCGGACATTGCGACGCCCGTGTTCCGCTCCCACGCCCGAACTCGGCGCCGGATGCCTGACGTTCCTTCGGCCACGAGGTACAGGACCGTTCCGCGGCTGACCTCGCGCAGCGCCCAGGGCAGGCCGTTGGCGACGCAGCCGGCCCAGTCGATGCCGACGAACGACTTACCCGAGCCGGGCTTGCCGTAGATCCAGGCGAGGGAGTCGCGGAAGAGGATGCCGTCGATCAGCGGCACGGGGTCGGGCAGGCCGTCGAGGCCGTCGGTGTCGACTAGGGCGGCCTTCAGCTTGGCGAGCCGCACCTGGGTCGGGTTCTCGCTCGGCTCGCCTGCGGTGTCGTCCGGCGGGGGTTCCTCCTCTTCGCCCCAGAACCGGGCCGCTGCCTCGTCGAAGTCGGTCGTGGTCACGCCGCCCTCCATGTCTTGTCGGAGGGGCGGCTGGCCGCGCTCTGGATGGTGGCGATGATCTCGCCGTCGCCGAGACCGACGGCGGATCCGGCTGCAGCGAGCGCGGTCTCGGCCTCGTACAGGTCGATGAATCCCTGGTCGGCGGTCTCCTGCGCTCGGCATGCAGCGAAGTAAAGGCTGGCGTTGCGGTTCCCTTCGGACGCGTCCATGACGTGCTGGACGAGCGTCTGGACGGTCCAGTGCTTGCCGGGCCTGCGGATCCCCGAGAGGGACTGCTGCGTGCGCGGTCGGCCCGGGACCCGCGGCCGCTCCTTGCGGGGCAGCAGCGTGGCGGGCCAGGCGACCTCCGGCTTGTAGAACCGGCCATCGCCGTACCACTTGTACCGGTTGCCCGAGGCGTGCAGCGACGGGGCGAGCACGATGTAGTTGTTGTGCTTGAACTCCACCCCGGGGAAGGGCTCTCCGGGGAGGTCGAAGCCTGGCGAGAGGTACAGGATGTGGAGGCCGTCGCCCCCCGTGATCTGCATGCAGGTGCCGGGCAGGAGACCGACGCGCTCCTCGATCCTGCGGAGCGAGACGTCGCCGCCGTGGCGGGGGTCGATGTCGAGGACGGCCCAGCCGTTGAGCTTGCACGGCGCGCCGATGTTGGCGTCCGGCTCTTCGGTCCACCACTTGCGGATGAGGCCCGTGTCGGTGGTGGCTGCCCAGAAGCCGTGACAGGTGGGTACGCCGCACCGGCAGTCTTCGGGCCGGTGCTTGATGTAGATGCTGCTCTTCATGTCGCAGCGCGGGCAGTTGGCGTAAGGCGCCTTGTCGCGGCGGACGCGGAAGACCTTGACGCCGAGGGCGGCGTAGGCCAGTGCGGCGTCCAGGGGGACCGCGGGAATCTTGATGCCGACGTTCACGAACGGGGCTCTCTTCTGCGAGCAGGGTCAGGGTGTTCGTGTGGTGGGCGGGCTCACCCCCAGTGACGCCCGCCTCACCGCTATGTCGTACTTCGCAGGTTGTTCACGACCTCGTCGGCGGCCGCGATGATGTCGTTGCACCAGCGGCGGGCGGCGCTTCGGACGCACGCCTCACTGGGCTGCTCGCGGAGGTCGGCGCGGACGGAACCGATGGCCATCTCGAAGCGGGCCTGAACGCGGGTGAGTTCGAGGTGCAGCACACCTTGGACGTCACTGGCCTCTGCGGCTTCGAGGTCGACCGGTTCGGTGACGGGCCACTCGCCCGTGCGGGCGGTCACAGGGTGTCCCCGAGCCGGTAGGTGTGGATGGGCTTGCCGCCGTGCGCGATCCAGGCGAGCTCCATCTGGTCGGTGCGCTCGGGCATGTCGAGCCAGGTGCGTGCCCAGTTGCCGGTGGGCATGAGCGCCGGCGGCGGGTAGCCCCAGGCGCGGGCGAGGGTGTCGATGGGTGTCATGACGGCGTTCCACTTGCCGCGGGTCTCGGTGCACACCCACAGGTCGTCGCCCTCGTCCATCTCTGCGGCGAGCTGCCGGTACCCCTCGAGGTGTCCGGCGTTGGTGACGAGACCGCTCAGGGACTCGACTACGAGATAGGCGTCGACCCAGTGGCGGCCGTCGGCGCCGGTGTAGAACGCCTTGGCGCGGACGTCGCCGAGGAGGTACGTCGGCCCGTCGAGCCCTAGCCATGTCAGGTTGTTCGTGGCGGTGAACTCGGCGCGCTCGGCCTCGTTGAAGGCGCGCATCGCGTTCTCGAGGTGCTTTGTGTGGTCGCTCATGCTCCCCGCCCCTCGAGCCCCAGGCAGCGGAGCAGGTGGTAGGTGGCGACGAGGCGGTCGACCGGTTCCTGCCCGAGCGGCAGGACGAGGACGTCGTCGCTGCCTTCGATCCGCAGCACGTGCCCCATGTGGTAGCCGGGCGGGACCGCAGAGAGGGTGCTGTCGTCGATCTCCTGGACGTTCAACTGGTGCTTGGCGACGAGGGTCTGGAAAGCGGAGCGCGCTTCGTCCGCGCTGATGGTGGTCGCCATGGGTCAGCCCTCCGTCGTAGTCATGCCGAGGGCGACGTGCAGGGCGCGGAGTGCGGCGGCCGGGTCGGGCGCGGCCTTGACCGCCTCGCCCATGTAGAAGACCGCGGTGCTCATGACGCGGTCGGCGTACTCGGCGTCGGAGGTGCGGCCGTGGCCGGTGCCCCAGAAGTCGGCGTGTGCCTTGTCGAGGGTGAGGTGTCGCGCGTCGGTCAGGCGGCTGGTCGCGTTCCCGCCGTTGCTTCCGTCGATGGCCTCGCCGAGGTCGTAGGCCTTGAGCAGGTCGGACGCGTGGAAAGCGCCGATCCAGTTGGGGCTGTCGCTCTGGGCGATCGGGGTCGACGGCGCCGTTGACGTCGTGGGAGGATTCATTTGGAACGTTCCTTTCCGGGCGCCGTGGGGGTGTGCAAGACCCCCCGGCGCCTTTTGCTGGTTCGCGCTAGTTGGAGCGGGCGTTTCGTCAGGCGGCGTCGGACGTGCAAGGTCCGGCGCCGTCGCTGTTTTCCGGGCTAATGCCGAGGGCGCGCAGCAGATCCGCGCGCATGACCCGATAGGTCCGGCCGACCCTCACCACGCGGCACGGATATTCACCCTGCTTCGCGAGCTCGAACCCCTTGGTTCGGCCGAGCAGCAGGGCCCGGTTCGCGTCATCGAGCCCGAAGGCGACGGGAAGGGCCAGCAGCTCGCGAAGCTGCATGCCCCTGGTGGGCGGTTCGACTGAGGCGTGTGCCATCGAGATCCATCTTTCGTGCGTGGGTGTGCCGATCTGTTCCGACGAGTTCCGATCTGTTCCGATCGGGGGTCAGTCTGTTCCGATCTGGAGAACGCCAGCACGTAACAGGTTGATGTGACGACAGTACACCCCGCCCCGGGGGTGTCAAGCGATTCTGTTCTTGGTATGTTCAGTCCATGCCGGACTATGACGAAGAAGGCCGCAGCGAGCTCTCCCGCGCGGTAGACGAGACGGACCTAGACATCAGGGCCTCGGCCGAGCTCGACGAAGAGACCGGCGGACATCGGCATCCGCTCGGGTACGTCGACAGCGAGTCCCTCGCGAGTCACAACCTCAAAATCATCAGGAGGCAGCTGGGCGTATCGCAGCAACAGATCGCCGACCGCCTGCCCGACGTGTTCGGCGGGATGGTCCGGCTGGCGCAGACGCAGATTGCGAAGATCGAGCGCGGCGAGAGGCCCTGGCGCGTCAACGAGATGTTCGCCATTGCTGAAGCACTCGGTGTTGAATGGCACGAATTCTTCCGAGGGGGCCCGAAAGGCGACGACGAAAACGACGACCACCTCGTAATGCTTGGTGCTCGCATCAAGTACAAGCAGGCCCAACGGAAGGTGGAACTGGCCAAAGAGGCATGGATCGAGGCGTCAAGGGAGGAGCTGAAGGCGGGCGTGGAGATGGCCCGCACGGCTGCCGACCTGGGCATCGAGGACCCGGTCGTTCTCCGCTTCCTCGAGTTCCGCAGCGCGACGGCCCTATGGACCGATCACGAGGAAGAGCGCATCCAGCAGCATTGGTCTGACGAGTCCTTCAACCTGGACGCGCGCATGGAGGAAATCCAGGAGAATGGACGTAAGGCCTGGGAGCGGCTACTCGAGGAGGCCAAGGAAAAGGCTGAGGCTGCGGCCGAGCAGAACGGGGAAGAGTAACTGAACACGCAAGCCAGAGGGGGGCTTCATGCCCGCATCTCGCCGCGCTGGCGGCATCAGTAAGCGCTGCGAATGTCGCGGTACGGACGGCAGGCGACTGGCCGGGCAGTGCCCGCAGTTGGCGAAGCGGTCTCATGGCGCCCACGAGTTGCACCAGGAGCTGCCGCCAGACGCCGAAGGCGGGCGCCGGCGCTTCCGCCGCACCGGCTACACCTCGGTCAAGGAAGCGACGGCCGACCTCGACCGCATCCGCGCCATCCTCGACCTGGCCGCCGATGACGAGGATGCGCAAAGCCGCGTCGGCGACCTCCTGCAGAACGTCATGCGGGACCGCAAGCCCATCCCCGAGGCGGCCGAGGTATCCCGGCGGCTCGGCGTCGGCGTCCCGCTCGACGGGGCGATGACGGTGGGCGAGTGGCTCGACACCTGGCTCGCCTCGAAGAAGACCAGGAAGAAGACGACCACCGGCTATGAGTCCCACATCCGCGTCCACCTGCGTCCGAGCGTCGGCCACTACCGGCTCGACCGATTCAACGTCGGCCAGGCGCAAGAGTTCTTCGACAACATCGACGACGCCAACGAGGTCATCGCGGCCGAGAACGCGGCCAGACGGGAGCAGGAGGCGCGCTGTACGCGCGGCAGGCCCGGCGTGCCGAAGGTGTCCGAGCGTGCCCAGCTCGAGGCGGAGCGGGCCAAGCTGGCTGAGATGAAGCCGTACCGGCGCGTCACGGGTGCGGCCACGAAGCAGCGGATCCGGTCGACGCTGCGGGCCGCACTGAACGGCGCGATCCGGCGGCAGCTCATCACGTTCAATCCCGCCTCGCACGTGGAACTCGCCTCCGGCCGCCGGCCCAAGGCTGTGCTCTGGTCCGAGCAGCACGTGGCCCGCTGGCAGGAGACGGGAGAGAAGCCGTCCGGCGTGATGGTGTGGACGCCCGCCCAGCTCGTTGCGTTCCTCGACGCGGCCGACTCGGATCGCCTCTATGCGTTCTTCCACCTGATCGCGTTCCGGGGCCTGCGCCGCGGCGAGGGTGTCGGGCAGGACTGGGTGAACGTCGACCTCGACGGGCAGTCCCTGACTGTGGCGAAGGAGATCGTCGTCGACGGCTGGACGCCGGTGGAGACCGAGCCGAAGACGGATGGCAGCGCGGGCACGATCGGCCTGGACATGGCCACGGTGCAGGCCCTGCGCGAGCACCGTGCGCGACAGCTGGCGGAGCGGGATGCCTGGAATGAGCGGGCGGCGCAGGAGAGAGCTGAGGGCAAGCGCACGGCTGACTGGGTGGACACGGGCAAGGTGTTCACGACGGAGACCGGTGAGTGGCTGCACCCCGATGTCGTGAGCAAGGCGTTCCGCCGGCTGTACGAGGCGGCCGGGCTGCCGCCCATCAATCTGCGCGACTTGAGGCACTGCGCGGCCACGCTCATCCACGCGGGCGGCGGGGACCTGCATGCGATCAAGGAGACGCTGCGGCATTCGACGATCAAGCTGGCGTCGGACACCTATACCTCGCTGCTGGCCGAGGTGGACCTCGAGATTGCGGAGAAGGCGGCGGCCGTGGTGCCGCGCGCCAGAAAGTCAGACGACGCATCAGTGCCCGTGGTGCCGTAAGCGGTAGACTGAAGTGGAACGCACGAGGCTCCGTCACCGCAGGTGGCGGGGCCTTTCTGCTCGGCCACTGCTCGGCCGAATGCTCCGGAACTATCCGGCACGGAACGACACGGGACGGCATGATGACAGTCTCGGGAGTGGCGAACTACCGGCTCTGACCAGGGAGTTCCGGTAGCGCGCGGCACGGGCCGTCATTGGCCGGAACCGAACGGTCCGGGTACTCCACCGACTTTTAATCCGTTGGTTGTGGGTTCGAGTCCCACACGGCCTACCGCTAAGCCCCAGGTCAGAGCACATCTGATCTGGGGCTGACTGCGTTTCAGGGGCGGTTCGGGGTCGAATGCTCCAGCAATGCTCAATCGAAGTGCTAACGATCAAGGCATGAAAGAGCCCCGGCCTGTCCGCGACGGGGGCGCGGGCGGACCGGGGCTCAGGCCCTGCCCGCACCCGCGGAACGGGTACAGGGCGCAGGCAGGGGGCTAGCGGTTGCGCTGCCATACGGGCTCAAGGGCCCGTAGTGCATCGCGTCGTTCCCTGACCCGGCTGAAGAACTTGTCCGGGTCGCTCTCGAACGCGGCGACCAGCTTGACGTGCAACTGGTGCGCATCCTCCGAGATCTCGTATCCGCAGGCGCCGCACCGGTACCAGTCAGAACCGACCGAGGCGAGGCGGGCAGGACACCGCGGACACTTCACGATTCCCCTATCCGGGCTGGCTGGTGCCGCACGCGTAGCAGATCCACCAGCCGTCTTGCGTCCTGGTCATCCCGCCTCCGCATTTGGAACACTGCATGATGCCTCCTGTTTTCGGATGGGTGGTAACCCGTCCCGGCCGGGATTCCTGGCGAGGTGCTCCGGTCGGGACGGGGGCTCAATGGGCGGCCGTAGCCGCGTAGTCGTAGCGCGGGAAGCCGAAGCTGTCCGCGGGGTGCTGGTCGAGCGGCAGGAGCCGATGCGTCTTCCGGCAGCCCGGGCAGGCGTACAGGGTCCGGCCTGGTCCGGAGTTCGCGTGGGCGATGCCCACGGCGATCGGCTTGTACGTCCCGTAGCCGCACCAGTCACACGCCTGCATCACTGCTCTGCCCTCCGGTCGATCTCGGCCCACACGGTGTCGCCGTCGCTGGTGCGGTTGTAGCCGTACCGGTCAGCAGCGCCAAGGGTGGTGAGGATGGTGCCGCGGATGGTGTTGCTCATCGCGGCGGGGAGGTCGGCCTCGATGCGGATGTGGTCCGCGGTCTCCTCGATGCGCGGCTCGCTCTCGGTGGCAGCGGCGAGCATGCCCGCGAGGGCGACGTCATGTGGAGGCACGGCGGACATAGCTCTCCCCTGGTGATCAGCCTGTCACTTTTCGTGAGGCTGAGTATTCAGCTTCGACCTGATGGGTTAACTTTGTCAACGTCGACGTACAACGCTCGGAGCTGCGCATATGCCACGCGAAACGCCCTTCCTGCAGGTGGCCGACGCACTGCGTGACCGCATCAAGGCGGGCGAGTGGAGCGTGGGTGACAAGCTGCCCAGCCGCGCGAAGTTCGCCGAGGAGTACGGCGTCGGGCAGAGCGTCGCCCAGCGCGCCATGGAGCGGCTCATCATCGAGGGACTCCTCGAAGGCCGGGCAGGATCTGGCACCTACGTCCGCCGGCCGCGCGAGCGACTGCGCATGGTCCGCTCCCGCCACCGTGAACGCCGCGGCGGCTCGCCCTTCCGCGCGGACATGAAGGAGCAGGGCCGCGCCGGTACATGGGAGTCCCGCACCGAGGCGCGCACCCCAGCCCCGGACCACATCGCCGAGCGGCTCGCCATCGAGCCCGGTGACCCGTGCGTCCACACCCGATACGAGTTCCTCGCCGACGGCATGCCGGTCCAGCTGTCCGAGTCGTGGGAGCCGATGGCCATCACGGGCGAGACTCCGATCGTTCTGCCTGAGATGGGCCCGCACGCAGGCGCCGGCGTCGTCGAGCGGATGCGCTCCATCGGCGTCCGCATCGAGACGGCCGTCGAGGTGCCGCGCCCGTCGAGGGCGACGCAGGAGCAGGCGAACTTGCTCGGCATCTCGGTGGGTGACCTGATCACGGAGATTGAGCGCACGTACTACGACACCGACGGGCGGCCGGTCGAGACAGCGGACATCACCGTCGCTGACGTGCGGTGGGAGATCGCCTACGAGATCGGCATCGAGCACCCCGACGACTGACCCCGGACGCACGAATGCGCCCCCTCCCGAAGGAGGGGGCGCATTGCGTTACGGGTACTGGCGGCGTTGCGGATCGAGGGCTCCGGAGGAGAGCAGGCCGGGCTTCTCACTCGGCGGTGGCGCCCCTTCCTTGCGGCACACCAGGGCGTCCGGGTCGTCGGCCGGCGCCTGCCAGGAGTAGCCGTCGGGGCAGGCCTGCCCGTCGCGGCCATCCTTACCGTCGGCGACAGGCGCCCCCTGCTCGCCCTGCGGACCAGCCGGGCCAGTCTCACCGTGCGGGCCCTGCGGACCGACAACCGACTGGCCGTCGGCGCCCGGACTGCCGGGGGCTCCGGTCTGGCTGATGGCGTTCGTGCCGTCGTCTCCCGGCAGGCCGGACGGACCAATGGGCCCGGTCGGACCGACCGGACCGGGCTCGCCCTGGTCGCCCTTCTCGCCGCGGCTGCCCGGCTTCCCCTCTCGCTGACATTTCTCGAAATTGCAGCATCGGCATCAGGGTTGGACAAGGGCGCGAACCGGACGCACGAATGCGCCCCCGAAGTTGAGAGGGGGCAAGGTGAGGGCGCACATCCTGTTTGTCGCGATCCGGTAACTGTGCCCTGCATGCCCCACATTCGCCGCTACCGTCGCGGCTTCAACCATCACCTTGGGGGCCATCATGCGTACCCGGCGCATCGCCGCACTCGTCACCGCCGCCGCCTGCCTGTCGCTCACCGCATGCAAGGACACGACCGCGTCAACGCCCACCGCAACGAAGACGGTGGCCCAGGCCCCGGCAGCGGGCAGCGCTGACGACTCCTCGGCCGACGCGCCGGCCGAGGAGACCATCGCCGTACCGGACTTCGTAGGCATGGGCCTGCAGGAAGCGCAGGACGCGGCGCAGGCAAAGGGGTTCTTCCTGCTCAAGTCCCACGACAACACGGGCGCCGGGCGGATGCAGGTCTTGGACCGCAACTGGAAGGTGTGCGACCAGAACTACCCGGCAGGCAAGACCATCCCGGCCGGCACAGAGCTGGACTTCGGCTCGGTCAAGCTGAGCGAGACCTGCCCGTAGCCGGGGACGAGAAGAGGCCCCCACTGCCGAAGCGGTGGGGGGCCTTCCCGCGTCACGGGTATTGGCGGCGCTTCGGGTCGAGGGCTCCCGAGGACAGCAGGTTGTGGTCGGATCGGTCGCCCTGCGTCAGGCCCTACTTGCCGGGTTTCACCACGCCGACCCACTTCAACGTCTTGCGGGGGTTCTCCCGCTCGATCACGACCGGCTGCGTTGGCGGCGCTCCCGCCTCCAGGGCCGCTTTGACGAAGGCCTCGAGCTCGCCGAGCGTTACGTCGCCATTGGATTTTTCGGACGTGAAGGATATCCAGAGTGGTGGCATGAACTCATGGTCCCGGTCGGTGAGTTGCGTGTCACCGGTGCCTCTGTCAGTGGCTGTGCTGCGGGTACCACCGCCCGCAGCCGGAGCAGCGCGCGAGGTCCGCGCCTTCCCAGGAGCGGACCTCGTGCGCTTTGCGGTACGCGACCGGTACGCGGCCTGACCATCGGCACCCCCCGCACGTGCCGCCGGACGAGCCGTCACCCGGTCATTTCGTCCGGCCGCACCACGCACAGCGCCCAGATGATGAACGCGTACAGCGCGATCGCGATGATCGACCAGAAGGGGTAGTACGGCAGGGACAGGAAGTTGGTGATGATGAGCAGTGCCGCGATGGCGATGCCGATGATCCGCGCCCAGAGCGGGGCCTTGAACAGGGCGACGCCCACGAGGATGGCCACGATTCCGAGGATCAGATGGAGCCAGCCCCACCCGGTCAGATCGAACCTGAAGACATAGCGCGGTGTTGAGACGAAGATGTCGTCGTTGGCGATGGCCATGATGCCTCGGAAGACGTCGAGGACACCGCCGATGATCAGCATTACTGCGGCGAACACCACGAGCCCGCCGGCAGCCGCCAGGGATGCCTCGGAGCGATCGTGGGTCGACCGTGGATGAGTTGTCTGCGACATGGTGTTTCCTCTACTCCCTGTTGTTCTCCGTTCCCGCACCTGCCGGTGCGGCGGCTTCGGATTTCGGCGGGTCGGCCGTTTCGCGTCCGACCCGGTTCTTCACCACCTCCGCTGCCGGCAGGCGGACCTGCCGGGAACCCCACGACACCGAGAGCGGTGCGCGGGTTCAGTGCAGGAGCTTTTCCTTGGCCCGCTCGAACTCCGCCTCGGAAATGTCGCCCTTGGCCTTGAGCTCGGACAGTTTGGCCAGCTGGTCCACCCCGGCGCCGGCACCGCCGGCTGTTTCACGGATGTAGGAGTCCATGGCAGATCGCTGCGCCTGTGCATGTTCGAGTTCGCGCTTGCCCATGTCCTTGCCGCGGGCGATCACGTACACCAGGACACCCAGGAAGGGGATGATGAGGACGAAGATCAGCCATCCCGTCTTCGCCCATCCACTCATCTCGTGGTCACGGAAGATGTCGATGATGATCCGGAAGAGCAGCATCAGCCACATGACCCAGAGGAAGATCCACATCACGGTCCAGAAGGCGCCCAGCACGGGATAGTCGTACGCCAGGACCAGATCTCCATCCATAGCTCTCCTCCTGCCACTCACAGTCGGACTCCAGGTCCGCTCCCCTCCAGCCTCCTCGTTTCCCGGCGCGAGCCCTCACCCGTCACGGGTGAATCGTGTGTGATCGGCCGCCACCCGGTCGCTCACCGGTCGCCATCCGGGTCCCATCCGGGTCCCATCCGGGTCCCATCCGGGTCCCATCCGGGTCAGGCAGTCTCAGCGGTGATCCGTCCAGTGCGCGCGGCGTCGGTGAGGGCCTGGTGGTCGCGCTCGTTCTGGTCGGCGTAGAGCTCGGCGAACTCCGCGAGCGCCCGGTCGAAGCTGTCGCTGCTGCCGAGGTAGGCGGCGATGGCGATCCGGTCGCCGGAGCGGGCGTGGGCGCGGGCCAGTGTGGTGCCGCACAGGCTGCCGAAGTATTCGAGCTGGTCCGGGGGCATGAGGTGCGGTACTGCGATGCCCTTCCAGTCGCGCAGCTGGCGGACGTAGAAGTCGCGCTGAAGGCCGTCGATGCCCCCCGTCACCCGCTCCCAGCCGAGGAAGATGTCACCGGCCGCCTGCATGAGTCGCTGCCCGGATACGACGCGCTGCCCCTGGTTCTCGTACTCGCCGGCACCGGCATACGGGGCGAGTACGGACTGGTCGGCTTCCTTGGCCTGCAGCAGCAGCGGGTCCTCGTCGTCCGTGCCGAGCAGGAGGAGCACCCAGCAGCGGGTGCCCACGCTGCCGACACCGACCACTTTGCGGGCGATGTCGACCAGCCGGAACTGTTCCAGCAGATGACGCCGGTCGGACGGGAGGCTGCGGCTGTATCCCTTGATGAGCAGACGGATCTGCTGCTCGAGCTCATGGCGCGCGACGTGGGGGAGCAGGTCGCTCAGCGGGACGATCAAGGGCGGGTCGGCCGCGATCCGCCGTTCGCCGTCGACGACCTTCGTGAGTTTCTTGTACGCCTGCTCGGTGTCGCGGGTGCGTGCGGTGGACAGCGCGTGGGACACCCTGTCGCGGGCGCCCTTGCCCAGCCGCTCCGGCAGGAGGTCACGGAGCTGGTCGGCGTCGGCCTGGGTGTACCAGACATCGAGGTTGGTCATCCCGGCGAAGCCGCGCATCGCGTCCCGGTACGCCCCGACGGCGCCCCGTACGACGGCTCTGCGCTGTTTCCGCGAGAAGCCGTTCTCGCGACCGGCGATCACAAGGCTCGCCGCAAGCCGTTTGACGTCCCACTCCCACGGGCCGGGCAGGGTTTCGTCGAAGTCGTTGATGTCGAAGACCAGATGCCGTTCGGCGGAGGCGAGCAGCCGGAAGTTCAGCAGATGGGCGTCTCCGCAGAGCTGCGCGACGATCCCGGTGTGGGGCGCGGCGCCCAGGTCGGAGGCCATGATCGCGGCCGCGCCGCGGTAGAACCGGAAGGGTGATTCCAGCATCCGGCCGTACCGGATGGGTACGAGCTCCGGCACGCGAGCGGCGGACTGGCGTTCGACGATCTCGACAGGGTCGGTCCGGTTCGCCGGCGGTTCGAACAGGGCATGGCCGGCGCGTGGCAGCCGGTCGCGGGCTGCCTTGCCGCGGGCAGCCCGCTCGTGCGGGGTCAGGTGTACGTCCGGGGTCGTCGCTCTCATCGCGAGGCCTCCTTGCCTCTTCGGACGGGGTCAGTCCGGCAGCCGACGCATCTCGACCACGTGCAGGCCCAAGTCCTGGAAGCGCATGAGGAGCCCGTACAGATGCGCCTCGTCGGTGACGGGGCCGAAGAGGAGTGTCTGCTGTGGGGCGGGCACTTCCGCCAATTCGGGGAAGGCCTCTGCAACCGGCGTGGACAGGAGGCCGGTGACGCGGAACTCGTAACGCATGGCCCGCACTTCCCAATGATCCTGGATGCTCCTGGGGAATCGTCTCCCTGCATGGTGTCCGACGTGCGGCCGGTGCGGCATCACCCGGTTGAGGTGAGCCCGCAAGCTGAGCAGGCACGCCGAGTGCACGCCGCCGTCAGAGCAGGTGGAGCTCCCTCGCACGGCGGACCGCGTCGCTGCGCCGGGAAACGGAAAGCTTGCGGTAGATGCTCCTCAGATGTGTCTTCACCGTATTGACGGACACATACAGCTCCGCGGCGATCTCCTCGGTCGACATCATCTCCGCGGCAAGCCGCAGCACGTCGCATTCGCGGTCGCTGAGCGACTCGACGACAATCGCCTGCGCCGCCCCGCCGTCCAGGGCCGCCCCGCCGTCCAGGGGCGGCGTGGCGTTCAGGATCGCCGTGCCGTCCAGGGCCGGTGTCCCGTCGGCGGATGCCGTGCGCTCGATGCGCCAAGGGTGGCCACTGGTGAGTTCGGGCCGCTGCTCGAGCAGGTGGCGCAGCCAGGGGGCGGCTCCCGGGAGGTCGGCGGGCATGGCGGCGAAGAGCCGCTCCAGCCGGTGGTTGTCCGGGCCGGTGAGCCCGCCGCCGAGGGCCAGGTGCTCGACGATCAGAGCGGCGGCGCACTCCCAGTCCTCTGCCGCGGCCGCGTGTTCCATGGCTTCGGAGACCAGCCCGGCGTCGGCGAACCAGCGGGCCGCGAGGCGATGCAGCTGCGGTTCGAGGCCGGGCTGGTGGCTGCGCAGATGTGCGTGGAGAACCTCCGTGAACAGCGGATGGAAGCGGCACCAGGGCGTGTCACCGATCGGTTCGACGAAGGTGTTGGCGCGGGTGAGCCCGGCCAGGATCCCCTCGGCGTCCTCCCGTCCGGTCAGCAGGTTCGCCAGCTGTGGGTGCACCCGGTTCAGGATGCTCGTACGCACCAGCAGGTCCTGGGTGGCGGCGGGCTGGGCCTCGACGACCTCGGCAAGCAGATAGTCGGCGACGGCACTCTGCGAAAGGGCGAACGACCGGGCGAAGCCGGTCGGATCGTCGCTCCGCTGCATGGCCAGGGCGCACAGCCGCAGTCCGGCGGCCCAGCCCTCGCTGCGCCGGGTGAGGGCGTCGACGGTCTCCGCCGACGAAACCAGGCCGTGCCGCCGCAGCAGCGTCGCGGTCTCGTGCCGGGTGAACGCCAGGTCGGCCCCGCGGATCTCGCAGATGCTGTCCTCCGCGCGGTAGCGGTGCAGAGGGAGCAGCGGGTCGACCCGGCTGATCAGCACCAGGCGCAGCTGCGGTCCCGCGTGATTCAGGATGAAGTCCAGGCCCGAAGCCACCTCGCGGTCGGGCACCTGGTCGAGGCCGTCGAGTACGAGAACCACCGGCTGATCCAGCCGTGCCAGCGCGGAAGCCAGCCGGACCAGCAGGGAACGGTCGACGTAGTCGGCGCGCGTGGGGGAGCCGACAGTGTCGGGCAGCGTCACGTGGTGGTGACGGAAGGCTTCGAGGACGTACGTCCAGAACACGCCGGGCGCGCCGTCGTCGTCCTCGAGGGTGAGCCACACGACCGCCGGGTGCGGTGGCGTCGAACCCACCGCCCACGAGGCGGCGAGCATGGTCTTACCGGCGCCGGCCGGGCCCGTGATCAGGGTCAGCGGTCCCGCCGTTCCGTCGGTGAGGCGGTCCAGCAGGCGCTTGCGGCGTACGAACGTCCCTGGAACGGACGGTACGGAGAACTTCGCGGCCAGCAGTGGGTCACCGGTCGGAGCCAGTTGCAGCTGCGACGCCGTGGTGCCGATTCCGGACATGTGGACTGACGGTGTCCGGGCGGTACGGGGGGCTCCGCCGCCGTCCAGCGCTGCGGAGGTTGTGCTCCGGGGCATGCGACCACCATCTGGCTGTCGGCTGCCTTGTCCTGCCAACCGTACGTATCGTGCGAACCGTGGGTAACGTGCCGACGGCACGTGGACCGACAGGTCAATCTTCACCGCGCGTGTTCATGATCGCCAGGCAGGCGGCGCCGGGTGCCGATGAGCGGCAGCGCGTCGGGCGGTCGGCCGGCGGTGGGTTTCGCGCACTGGTGCTTCCGACTGAAGCGGGTGAGTGGGCATCACCCGAAACGGGTGAAAAAGCCGCTTCCGGTGGTCCGGCGCTCACCCGTGGAAGGCGATGCTCCGGCCCGCGCCGCATCACCCGCCGTGGGTGCCGGTGTCCTTCGGCGCTTGCGTCCGGCGGCCCGTCGCGGCCAGCAGAGAGGTCACGGCGAGCGCCGCGAGGAGGATCAGGACCAGGAGCAGTACGGTCAGCGCCGTGGGGTGGTTCCACAGGGCGAAGATCAGGGCCAGTACGAGAAGCAGGCCGACGTTGATCCAGCGGCGGTGGCTCTCCGTCCAGGTGCCCACCTCGCCGGTGTGCACTCCGTGCGAATGACCCCAGCCCGCCACGGAGTCGGCGGTGCGGTCGGCCCTGTCCCGCGCCGCGCGGGGCAGTCTGCCGGGTCCGATCAGGTACGCGCCGACAGCGATGATCACGCCAAGCACGATCACGGTGCGGAGCGTGACGCGCAGGAAGTGCAGAAGCGTGTCGTAGACCGCTCCGGCGGCGGCGTGGGACAGCACCTGGGGCGGCAGGTGGCTGAGGTAGTAGCTACGGCCGACGACCAGGGCGATGACAACGATCAGGCAGGCCAGGGCGGCGCCGAGGGCGGTCTTGGCCAGGGCGCGCCTGCGGTGATGGGCGAGCAGCACTCCGGCCGCACCGAGGAGCACGGTGATGATCGGCATCCAGTTGCCGATCACATCGAGCGCATGCGCGGCGTTCTGGTACTTGGCGAGCTCGTCGGACTTGAAGAGGACCAGTTGCTTGTTGACGTTGGGAATCTTCGAGGCCGGTTTCAGCCCCGCGTCGACGAGGTCCTTCTTGATGGTCTCCACGGCAGTGCCGACATTGAGGGTGACGGTTCCTTCTTCGACGCCGACCGCTCCGCGCCCCTTGCCGGTGAGCGCGTGGTCGACGGCGTTGTGGCCGATCCGGTTGGCGGTGGTCCACACCTTCTTGAACCGGTCGCTCTCGACGAAGCGGCGGGCAACCTTCTCGACCGCTTCGTTGACGGCGGAAGACACCTGCGGAGCGAAACTCTTGACTGCTTCCGCGGCGAGGGGCGGCAGTCCCTGCGACTGAAGCCAGTCAGCCACATTGGTGGTGAATTGCTTGGCGTCGAAGCGGACGTCCACCGCCTGGACGGCGCGATTCACCGCGGCGTCCTGGACCGCCGGATTGCTCGCCAGGGGAGCGACTGTGGCGACGTACCGGTCGGTGTCGAGCACGATGTCGTGCACCCAGACCGTCACTACGGACAGCGGGACGAGAATGCACGTGAGGACGATGAGGACTGCCGATGACACCTTCCTCGCGATCCGCGCTGCCGCCGAACCACCCGCCGCCGAACCACCCGCCGGCGAACCACCCGCCGCCGAACCGCCCGTCGGCGACCCCTGCGGCCGACCGCCCGCCGGCGAGCCCTCCGGCGCAGGTTCCGGTGACGGTTCCTGCCGCGGTTCCGACGAGTCTGTCATCCGTGCTCCTGCGTCAGTTCGGTAGCCGCCGAGGGCTGCTGCCTCCTGATCCATTTCCGCTCATGGCGACGGAGAGGGCACGTCCGGCCGGGCCGAATGGACGAAAACGCGGGATGACACAGGCCGGTCCTGCGGGACGACTCCCCCAGGCCGGGCCGCCCGCACACCCCGGACGACGTTCCGGGCGAGTGGTCCTGACGAGTAGTTCCGGAAAATTTCTCCGCGAGGTGTCGAGAATCCGTCACCGGCCGCGACGTCCCCTGTGAGAGTTGCCCGCAAGGGGCGGCAACGCATCCGAGGGAGCGAAACCATGAAGTATCTGGTGATGGTCCAGGGCTCGCAGGCCGACTACGAGGCCATGCGCGGCCAGGCGTCCGCGCACAGCCCGGCCTGGAGCGAGAAGGATCTGCAGGCGATGTTCGCCTTCATGGGCGAGGTCAACAACGACCTCTCCGAGTCCGGTGAGCTCGTCGACGGGAACGGCCTGGCCGAGCCCGCGCAGACCCGCTACGTCAGTGCCGGCAAGGACGGGAAGCCCGTGATCACGGACGGTCCGTACGGAGAGACCAAGGAGCTGCTCGCCGGGTACTGGGTACTCGACTGCGAGAGCCTGGAGCGGGTCACCGAGATCGCCGCGCGCGTCGCGACGTGCCCGGCGCCCGAGGGGGCTCCTCCCTATCCGGTGGTCATCCGGCCGATCCAGGACGGCGGAGGCTGTGTGTGAGAGGTACGACCGGCATCGAGGACCTGCTGCGCCTGCACGCGCCGCAGGTCCTCGGCGCGCTGGTGCGCCGGTACGGGCACTTCGATCTGGCCGAGGACTCCGTACAGGAGGCGCTGCTCGCGGCCGCGCAGCAGTGGCCCGATGCGGGCCGGCCCGACAATCCGCGCGGTTGGCTGATCAAGGTCGCGTCCCGTCGGCTCACGGAAGCGCTGCGCAGTGACGAGGCCCGGCGCAGACGTGAGGAGACGGTCGCGGCGCTGACGCCTCGAGACGCCTTCACGGCGCCCGCGCCCGGAGAGAGCCGCGCACCGTCCGAGGACGACACCCTCACCCTGCTCTTCCTGTGCTGTCACCCCGAGCTGACCCCGGCCGCGCAGGTCGCGCTCACCCTGCGTGCCGTCGGGGGGCTGACCACGGCCGAGATCGCCCGTGCGCATCTTGTGCCGGAGGCGACCATGGCGCAGCGCATCAGCCGGGCCAAGCAGAAGGTCAAGGGAGTGCCGTTCCGGCAGCCGGGGCGCGAGGACCGCGATCAGCGGCTCGCGGTCGTGCTGCAGGTGCTCTACCTGATCTTCAACGAGGGCTATACGGCGACCTCCGGCAGCGATCTGCACCGCGCCGATCTCGCCGCCGAAGCGATCCGGCTGACCCGGGCCGTACGCCGGCTCCTGCCGCAGGAGGGGGCGGTGACCGGGCTGCTGGCGCTGATGCTGCTCACCGACGCGCGCAGCGCGGCCCGCACCGGACCGCACGGCGAACTGGTTCCGCTCGACGAGCAGGACCGCAGCCGTTGGGACGGGAAGGCGATCGCCGAGGGCAGCGCGCTGGTGGAGGAGGCCCTGTCCGAGGGGCCGGCCGGGGCCTACCAGCTGCAGGCGGCGATCGCGGCGCTGCACGACGAGGCGGCTCGTGCCGAGGACACCGACTGGCCGCAGATCCTCGCTCTGTACGACATCCTCGTACGCCGCGCCTCTGAGCCGATGGCCGAGCTCGGCCGTGCCGTGGCCGTCGCCATGGTGCACGGCCCCGAGGCCGGGCTCGCCGAAGTCGCCGAGCTGGAGGACCGGTTGGCGGGGCACCATCGGCTCGACGCCGTACGGGCACACCTGCTGGAGAAGGCCGGGGATGCCGAAGGCGCCCGAGCCGCCTACCGGTTGGCGGCACAGCGCACGCTCAGCGTCCCGGAGACGCGCTACCTGCAGATGCGGGCCGCGCGGTTGCTGCCCCCTGCGTAGCCGGACCCGACGACTGGAGCCAACTCCCAGGTCAGAGGCGGATTTTCGCCTTCCGGACGCTGTTGCGAAGCGGTGACAGTACGGGGATTGCCCGGCCGATCTTGAGCGGTGAAGATAACCACATCGCCGCAAGCCGGGACCGCACAGGGCCGGACGGAAGGCGAACTCTCATCCAGCGCGCTCTGCGAGCTCGCCGCTCATTTCTCTTGTCTCGCTCATCTCGCTCATCTTGCTTCACCGTCTGCAGCGGCGCTGTGCCGCGCCGCTCCTACGTACGGCCGACTGTCGCCCATCCACCGGCAGTCCGGCCCCTAGTCGATTCCTTGGGGGGAGTCCACCATGTCCGCTCGCTTTGCCTCCGCCGCCGCACTCACCGTCGCCGCCGCCGTCGGCACCACCCTTGTCCCGCTCAGCGCCCACGCCGCCCCGGTGGCCTCGAGCAAGCCCCTCACCATCGAGCTGGGCACCCCGGCGCCGTCCGGGCCGCTGACCCGCGGCGGGGCGAGCGAGACCTTCACGTTCACCGTGAAGAACTCCGCGGACAAGGCGGTGGACTTCCAGCCGTGGATGATCGGCGACACGGACGGCGCGAGCCCCATCGCGGCCTCGCACCTCGTCTTCGACGTGCAGCCGGTGAACGCCCCGGCCACGGACGAGTTCGTCGGGCAGCAGGACGCGGGCGCGCAGGGCATGTTCTACCCGGCCGAGAAGGGCAGGAACGCCCCGTTCTCGGTGCCTGCCAAGGGTGAGCTGAGCTGGAAGGTCTCCGTCGGCCTCGGCAAGAACTACCCCTCCAACAACGGCAACCTGAAGCTCCTGGCCGACGACCTGGCCGAGCACACCCAGCGCCAGAACGACGACACCCTGGTCTTCGAGGCAAGCCCGAAGATCAGCACCGGGCCCGCCTCCATGACGCTCGAGACCGACGAGAACGCTCCCATCAAGCCCGGCACGACGGGCAACGTCGACATCGTCCACCAGCTCAAGGGCGGGGTGACCTTCGACTCCGACCTGAGGACCACCCTGGAGGTCGTCGAGGAGCCCGGCTCCACGGGGAAGATCCCTGAGCTGGTGATCGATGAGCTCGGCGAGGACGGCAGGTACACCAGGGTCAAGAAGTTCGCGGGCGAGGAGAAGTGGCAGCTGGCGGACATCCGCAAGAGCTACGTGATGCACCGCACCCGCCTTCGGGTGAGCGTCATCGACTTCAAGGGCATCCAGAAGCCGGTCAAGCTCACGCTGCAGGCGACGACGTCGCTGACCGAGGGCAACGTCCATCCGTTCCTGGGGGCCCAGGGCAGGATCACGGTCGCCCCCGAGCGCGGCACCGCCCCGAGCGGCAAGCCGACCGCGACCCCCTCCTCGACCGCGTCCGCCTCGCCCTCCCCGACCGCGTCCGCGACGCCGTCCGGCACCCCGTCCGCCTCCGCCACGACCTCGGCGGCGGCCGTCGCGAACGATCCCGTCACCACCACCGGCGCCCTCGCCAGCACCGGATCGTCCAGCTCCACCTGGTACGCGGCGATCACCGCCGCGGTACTGATCGCGGCCGGCGGCGCGCTCACCGCACTCCGCCTGCGCCGCCGCTGAAACAGCGCGCATTGCCGCTGCGCAGCACCCTCAGCAGTTCCTCGTCCGTCGCGGGACGGCCGCCGGCGAGGGTGCTGCGCAGCGTGCGCCACAGCCGTACGGAGAGCCTTCGGAGAGGCTTCGGAGCAGACCGCCTCATAAAATGGATTTGATCTTGCTCCGGATGGCGTAAGGTTGTGTTCACCGACGCGGGGTGGAGCAGCTCGGTAGCTCGCTGGGCTCATAACCCAGAGGTCGCAGGTTCAAATCCTGTCCCCGCTACTGAAGCCAGTGGCCCGGCACTCGATCAGAGTGCCGGGCCACTGTCGTACCCGGCCCCAACCGTCCCCACCCGGCCCAACCGTCGGCGTCGCCCAGTTGGCCGACGGAGAGTCGCAGCCCGGCGCGGCTCCGGCCAACCTGGGATGAGCGCGGTACTTTCCGCAGCCGTGGCTGGACTGGTCAGGAGATCACTGGTGGGGCAGCGAGAGCAGGACGGCGGCGCCAGCGCTCACCGTCTTGTCCTCGCGCTGCCCTCGCTGATGATCATTGCCGGCGTGGTCTTCGATCTCCTCACCCCGTCCGAGTACACCGCATCTCCGCTCTTCGCCGCCGCTCCGCTGATCGCCGCGCCGTTCTTCTCCTTTCCCGCCACGTTGCTGACCGGGATAGCCGCCGTCGTCAGTGTGCTGGGTCTGCACGTCTACAACGGGACCCTGACCCTGACCCCGGCGAACACCGAGCTTTTCACCGTGGTCACCGTCGCCGGCCTGGCGCTCTTCATCAACCGGGTGGTACGGCTCAGCGGCAGGCGCCTGGCCTCCGCCCGGGACATCGCCGAGACCGCGCAGCGCGCCGTGCTGCCCACGCCCGCCGACCGGATCGGCGGGCTGCAGATCGCCGCGCGGTACGAGGCGGCGCAGGCGGACGCGTTCATCGGCGGCGACCTCTTCGCCGTGCAGGACACCCCGCACGGTGTGCGGCTGGTCGTGGGCGACGTCCGGGGCAAAGGTATGGGGGCGGTCGAGGCCGTGGCCGTGGTCATTGGGGCGTTCCGGGAGGCCGCCGAGCAGGAGAGATCGATCGAGGGCGTCGCCGGGCGCCTGGAGCGGGCGCTCACGCGCGAGGGGACGAGGCGGGGCACCCTGGACGTGTTCGAGGGGTTCACCACCGCCGTACTCGCCGAGATTCCGCGCGGCGAGGGCGTGGTGCGGGTGGTGAACCGTGGCCATCCGGAGCCGCTGGTGCTGCACGCCGACGGCGATCTGGACAGGCTGGAGCCGACCGAGCACGCGCTGCCGCTGGGCATGGGTGATCTGGGGGTCTTGCCGGACCTGGCGGACGAGTATCCGCTCCCGGCCGGGGCCACGCTGCTCCTCTACACCGACGGGGTGACCGAGGCGCGCGACGCGGACGGTACCTTCTACAACCCCGTCGAGCGGCTCGGCGGCCGGCTCTTCGCCGGCCCCGAGGAGCTGCTGGACGCGATCGTCGACGATGTACGCCTGCATACGGGCGGCGGTCCCAACGACGACATGGCGCTGCTGGCGGTCAGCCGCCCGCTCGACGGGCAGCCGGAGCGCCGCAGGACCGTAGACGTGATCGAAGGGGAGCAGGAAGACACGGGCCAGTACCGTGTGTAGTCGTAGGACACCCCTCCGCATAACACTTGACGCACCGTCAGAAGTGCGGTGCGGTCCGGGCACCGATCAAGTCGCCCGACTCCGGCCGCTTGTGTCCCGGTAAGTCCAGGCCAATGTCTTCAATGAATAGTCGGAACAGCTTGGATCCGGCCCTGGCGTCTATTAACGTTCGATAACGCAGCGCGGTTGTCCCAGCCGTCGCAAGAGACGGCACCGTGCGCACGCGCCGAATCCCGCAAGGGAACCGGGGAACCACCAATTGGGGTGAATCGGGCACCTTTTGCCGCATTGTTCGCGGTCGAAGCGCTCGTAGGAGACCTTCCTGCTCCGAACCCGTCAGCTAACCCGGTAGGCGAGAAGGAAGGAAAGGAGTACGCCTCCGTGGCGTCCAACAGCCCTGCCCCCGCACCCGAAACCCCCTTTCAATCCGACTTCTTCGGCGACGACGTAGCGGAGCGGGCATGGGAGGAATGGAACCCCACAGAGGACTCCGTTCGTCCGGTGCGCGGCCGGCACCGTGTCATGAAGCAGCGCGGCGGACTCGCCCGCAGCTCCACGGTGCTCGGCGTCGGTGTGATCGCAGCGGTCGGCGCGGGCGGCATGGCCAGCGCGCAGGACAAGCCGCCGGTCTCCATATCGCTGCCGGACCTTCCGGACTCGATCAAGGACAAGCTGCCCGACGCCGCGTCACTGCCGGGTGTGGGCGCCTTCATGTCCGACGGCGCCGACGCGCAGTCGGGGAACGCGAACGCCTCGCCGCTCACGGCGATGACTCTCGCCGCTGACGACGGCACCGAGGACGCGGAGACGGGTGCGGCCGGCGCCGGTGAGGCCCTGCGCGCCCGCATCCTTCAGCAGGCCGATCAGCAGCGGGCCGAGGCGGACGCCGGGGCCAAGTCGGCCGCGGAGAAGCTCGCCGCCGAGAAGGCAGCTGCGGAGGCGAAGCAGCAGCAGACGGCGGCGGAGGCGAAGGCCGAGGCCGCGAAGCAGAAGGCCGAGGCGGCCGCGGAGGCCAAGGCGGAGGCGGAGCGGCTCGCCAAGCTGGCCGCGAACTTCGCGCTGCCCACCTCCGCGTACACGATCACCTCCACCTTCGGCGAGGCCGGCTCCATGTGGTCCTCGGGCTACCACACCGGCCTGGACTTCGCCGCCCCGACGGGCACGCCGGTCAAGGCCGTGCACGGCGGCACCGTCAAGTCGGCGGGCTGGTCGGGCTCGTACGGCTACCGCACGGTCCTGGAGCTCGAGGACGGTACGGAGGTCTGGTACTGCCACCAGTCGTCGATGTCGGTCAGCGTGGGCCAGAAGGTGACGACGGGCGAGACGATCGGCCGCGTGGGCGCGACCGGCAATGTCACAGGCCCGCATCTGCACCTTGAGGTGCACACCCCGGGCGGTTCGGGCATCGACCCGATGGCCTGGCTCCAGGGCAAGGGCCTCACTGTCTGATCGAGCGCCGCAGTGCCCGGCAGTCCTGGCGTGAGCACCTCACGGCAGTCCTGGCGTAAACGGAATAGCGCGGCCCGGTCTGGCTGTTGATCAAGGTATGACTTCCCTCCGTACCCTTGGCTCCTCAGACCTGGCCGTCTTTCCGCTCTGCCTCGGCGGCAATGTCTTCGGCTGGACCGCCGACGAGACGCAGTCCTTCGCCGTGCTCGACGCGTACGTGGCCGCCGGCGGCAACTTCATCGACACCGCCGACGTCTACTCCGCATGGGGGCCGGGCAACGAGGGCGGCGAGTCCGAGACCGTCATCGGCAACTGGCTTGCCGCGCGTGGCAACCGTTCCGAGATCGTCGTCGCCACCAAGGTCGGCGCCCACCCCAAGTACAGGGGCCTCTCCGCTGCCAATATCGCGGCCGCGGCCGAGGAGTCGCTGCGCCGGCTGCGCACCGACTACATCGACCTGTACTACACGCACTTCGACGACCCGGCCGTCCCCGTCGAGGAGATCATCACCGCCCTCGACCAGCTGGTGAAGGACGGCAAGGTCCGCGCCATCGCCACCTCCAACCTCAGCGTCGAGCGGCTCCAGGCGTCCCTGGACTTCTCGGAGCGCGAAGGCCTGGCCCGCTACTCCGTGCTGCAGCCGCACTACAACCTCGTCTCGCGCGAGACGTACGAGGGCGAGCGCCAGGAGACGGCCGCCCGCGCCGGTCTCGCCGCCGTCCCGTACTACTCGCTCGCCTCCGGCTTCCTCACCGGCAAGTACCGGCCGGGTGCGACGGTGCGGAGCCCACGGGCCGAGGGCGCGGCCGGGCATCTGAAGACCGAACGGGGCGTGGCCGTGCTCGCCGCGCTGGACAAGGTCGCCGAGGCGCGCGGTGCCGAGATCGCGACTGTCGCGCTCGCCTGGCTGGCCGCGCAGCCGACCGTCGCCGCGCCGATCGCCTCGGCCCGTACGGTCGAGCAGCTGCCCGCCCTGCTGGCGGTCGCCGACCTGGAGCTGACGGCCGAGGAGCTGGCCGAGCTGACGGCGGCGTCCGCCTGAGAGTGCCCTACGAGCGGTACGGGTTGTAGCCGCCGTAGTCGCGGTACGGCGGTGGCACCCACACCCGGCCCGTCGCCCGTGCCGCGTAGGTCAGCGCGGGCGCGGCCACCTCCTTGCGCTGCCACAGGTGGTGCAACAGCTCCTGCTCGCGCTCCACGAAGTCCGGGCCCGCCGCGTCGCGGTGGGCCCGGTGGCGCAGAAAGGCCAGGGAGGTCGCGAACGTCTCGTACTCCGATACGGCGTGCGCCGCGGCCGGTCCGTACGTCCGCCGCGCGAAGTCGCGCGCCATCGTGCGTGCCCGCATCGAGGAGAGCGCGCGCGGTTCGTCCCCCGCGAGCCAGCCGGCCGCGGCGTACGCGGGCAGCTCGGCGGATATCGTGCGCAGCTCGCGCTGCCGCGTCCAGATCGCCAGCCAGGTCAGCAGGCCGAAGGCCGGCACCATGAACGCCCCGTACACGCCGTAGAAGCCCAGCGGGCCGAACAGCGACGACGCGCCGTTCCACAGGGCGTGCATGCCCATGGCGAGGACGAGACCGAGCAGCGGCAGTGCGACGCGGCGGATCTTCTGGCGCTGTGCGGCGAGCGCGGCGATCCCGAAGCCGATGCCCGTCAGCACCGTGAAGAGCGGATGTGCGAACGGCGACATCACGACGCGTACGAAGAAGGTCGCCGCGGTCATCGAGGCGAGGCCCGAGGTGCCTATCTCCTGGTCCTCGCCGAAGGCGTTGCCCAGATAGAGGATGTTCTCGGTGAAGGCGAAGCCGGTCGCGGTGAAGCCGGCCACGACGACGCCGTCGACGATTCCGGTGAAGTCCCGTCTGCGGAAGATGAAGATGAGCAGGACCGCGGCGGCCTTCGCGCTCTCCTCGACGATCGGGGCTATCACCGTCGCGCCGAGGGTGTCGGCGCTCGCCGGATCCGCGGTGGCGGTGGCTATCCAGCGGGTGGCGAAGGAGTTCGCGATGATCGCGACGAGGGCGGCGGCGAAGGCGCCCCACGCGAAGGCGAAGAGCAGATTCTTCCAGGGTCCCGGCTCGACGCGGTCCAGCCAGCGGAAGGCCGCCATCAGGAGCGGGACGGGCAGCGTGGCGAGGCCCAGGCCGACCAGGAAGCCCTGGGTGCCCGTCTGCTCACGTACGAGCGAGAGGATCACCAGGCCGGAGAGGGCGAGGAAGGTGATCAGCACTCCGGCCCGGACCGCCTTGCTGTGCCAGAGCCGGGAGACGCGGCGCGGCTTGTAGCGCCACCGGGAACGCTCCGGCACGGCGTCGAACAGCGGCTGCTGATCGAACGCCGGGACCGCCGGATGCGGTGGGAAGTGCTGCGGGGACGACTCGGACACCCATTGACCCTAACGAGAGCCACTGACACTGGCGATGGTGCCCGGGGTCCTACTGAGGGTTACGCGTCCGGAGCCGTGGTGCCCACCCGTCGGCGGAACAGCAGGTCGTGCACCTTGTGGCCCTTGTCCAGGCCCTGCCCCTCGAATCTGGTGAGCGGGCGGAACGAGGGGCGGGGGGCGAAGCCGCCGTCCTCCTGGGTGTTCTCGAAGTCCGGGTGCGCGGAGAGCACCTCGAGCATCTGCTCGGCGTACGGCTCCCAGTCGGTCGCGCAGTGGAGGACCGCGCCGGGCTTCAGGCACCGCGCGGCGAGGCCGAGGAATTCGGGCTGGATCAGCCGCCGCTTGTGGTGGCGCTTCTTGGGCCAGGGGTCGGGGAAGTAGACGCGCATCCCGTCGAGCGAGCGGGGCGCGAGCATCTCCCGGAGCAGGATGATCGCGTCACCGTTGGCGACCCGGATGTTGGACAGTCCGTTCCGCTCCGCGAGACCGAGCAGATTGCCCTGCCCGGGAGTGTGCACGTCGACGGCGAGAATCCCGGTGCCGGGGTCCTCGGCGGCCATCTGCGCGGTGGCCTCGCCCATCCCGAACCCGATCTCGAGGACGACGGGCAGTCCGCCGAACATCTCGTCGAGGTCGAGGACGCGGTGCCCGTCGATGTCCATGCCCCAGATCGGCCACAGCCGCTCCAGGGCATCGGCCTGCCCGACGGTGACGCGGCTGCGACGTGGCTGGAAACTGCGAATGCGCCGCTCATGATGCGACCCGGCGGGATCGGCAGCGGGCCCACCGGGAAAGCGGGGCTCGCCCTTGGCACGTATGGGGGGCCGGGGGGCGTCGTCAGAAGCGGGGTTTCGGAGCTCAGACACAATGGCCTGATTCTACGGCGGGGGCGGGGGTGACTTCACCGGGAGCCGAGCCTGGGGCCGAGCTGGGGGCCGGGCCTGGAGCCGAGCCTCGGGGCTGGGCCTTGGCGGGCCGAGCCTGGGGGCCGGGGCTTGGGGGGCGCGCCTGGGGCTGGGAAGCCGCGCCTGGGGGCTGGGGCTGGGCGCGGGTGCCCGTCCCCCGCGGGCGGGACCGGGGCCGTCGTTTACGTCCCCGCACGCACCAAGCGGCCGTCCGCCAGCGCCGTCAGGGCCCTGCGTGCGACCTCTCTTCCGATGGGCAGGGACGCCGTCGCCGCCGGGGACGGCGCGTTCAGCACATGCACCGTGCGTGGTGCCTCGCGGATCAGGAAGTCGTCGGCCAGTGTGCCGTCCCGCAGGACCGCCTGCGCCCGTACGCCCGACGCGGCCGGGCGCAGATCGTCCGCCGTCACCGCCGGCAGCAGCCGCCGTACCGCCGTCGCGAACGCGCGCTTCGACAGCGAGCGGTGCAGCTCACCCGCGCCGTACCGCCAGTGCCTGCGGGCTATCCGCCACGTCCCCGGCCAGCCGAGCGTCCCCGCCAGTTCCAGCGGTCGTACCGCCGACCAGCTGTAGCCCTCGCGGGCCAGCGCCGGGACCGCGTTCGGGCCGACATGGACGCCACCGTCGATGCCGCGCGTCAGATGCACCCCGAGGAAAGGGAACGCCGGATCCGGCACCGGGTAGATCAGTCCGCGTACGAGATCGGGGCGGGCCAGCTCGTAGTACTCACCCCGGAAGGGGACGATCCGCATGCCCGGCTCGTCGCCCGCCAACAGCGCGACCCGGTCGCACTGCAGCCCCGCGCAGTTCACCAGCACCCTCGCCCGGACCACCGTCCCCGATGCCGTGCGCACCGCGACGCCCCATGCGCGGCGGTCGATGGCGGTGACCTGCTCGTCGTACCGGATGTCCGCGTCGGACGCCGCCGCGAGCTGCGCCGCCACCGCCCCGAAGTCGCACACCCCCGTCGTCCCGACATGGATCGCCGCGAGCCCGCGCGCCTGCGGTTCGTACTCCGTGATCTGCGCCGCGCCCAGCTCTCGTACCGGAATGCCGTTCTCACGGCCGCGCTGGACCAGGGCGTGCAGCCGTGGCAGCTCGTCCCGCCCCGTCGCGACGATCAGCTTTCCGGTGACCTTGTGCTCGATGCCGTACTCCGCGCAGAACTTCACCATCTCCGCCGCGCCGCGCACCGCGAACCGCGCCTTCAGCGACCCCGGCCGGTAGTAGATCCCGCTGTGGATCACTCCGCTGTTCCGCCCGGTCTGGTGCCTGGCCGGGCCCGGTTCCTTCTCCAGGACCGTCACCCGGGTCCCGGGAGCCGCGCGCGTCAGCGCATACGCCGTCGACAGGCCGACGATCCCGCCGCCGATCACCAGCACGTCACAGTCGAAGCCATGCCCATGCACCTGCCCGTGATCATGCCCGTGGACCTGCCCGAAGCCCTGCCCGGACGCCGTCACCGCGTCACCTCCCACCCCGATAGTGCACTGGCCCACTGACAATGGCCTTAAACCAGCTGAACCAGGGGGTTCGTGCCCTACGCCGGCGCGACCAGCAGTGGCCTGGCCCTTTCCCGCAGCTCCACGACGCGCGGCTCGTCGCCGTACGGCTCGAGTCGGTGCAGCAGATCCCGTACGTACTCCGTGGTCCGCGCCGAGGAGATCCGCCCCGCGACCTCTACCGCGCGCGTGCCCGCCGCGCATGCCGCGTCCAGATTCCCGGACTCCAGCTCGGCCACCGCCGACACCACGAGCCGCAGCCCGTGCGACCGTACGAACTCCTCCGTCGGCCGCGACAGCGCCTGCTCCGTGAAGCGACGCACCTGGCGCGGCGCCTTCAGATCGCGGTAGCACTCCGCTGCGTCCGCGGCGAACCGGTCGTACGAGTAGAAGCCCAGCCACGTCGGGTCGGCATCGCCCGCCCGCGAGCGCTCCAGCCAGCCCTCCGCCGCCTTCAGCGCGCCTCCGGCCGCCACCGCGTCGCTCGCCTTCGCGTGCGCCCGCGCCTCCACCAGCCGGAAGAAGCTCATCGTGCGGGCGGTGGCGAGGCCGCGATTGCGCTCGAGCGCCGCCTGCGCGAGATCCACGCCCTCGTCCGCGAATCCGCGGTACGTCGCCTGCAGCGACATCGAAGCCAGCACATAGCCGCCTAACGGAACATCCGCGGCCGCGCGGGCCAGTCGCAGCGCCTGGATGTAGTACCGCTGCGCCGCCTCCTGCTGCCCGGTGTCGAAGGCCATCCACCCGGCCAGCCGGGTCAGCTCGGCGGCGGCACCGAACAGCGCCCGGCCCACTTCGTCCGAGTAGGAGCCGAGGAGCAGCGGGGCCGCGTCAACCCGCAGACACTCCGGCACCATCGACGAACGCCAGTCCCCGCCGCCGTACTTGGAGTCCCAGCGGCGCGCGTCCTCCGCCGCCTCCCGGAGTTTGGCCACATCGCTGTGACCCACGCGGGCGGGAGTGTCCTCCGCGGTGTCCACCGACACGGACCGCTCCACCGAGGAGTCGGCGGGCGTTATCAGCCAGCGGGACGCGGGCGTCGCGTAAGCGCTCACTGCGAAAGAACCGGCCAGCGACTGCCAGATGCCGCCGCTGCCGGCCCGCCGGCCCGCCAGATCGAGGCGGTAGAGCTCGGTGGCTGATTTCACCGCCTCGCCCACATCCCGCGGGAAGGCGAGCCCGACCTCGGGGGCCGGGTCGGCGTCCGCCAGACCGATCTCGTGCAGCGGCACCGGACGCCCGAGCTTGGCGCCGATGGCCGCCGCGATGAGATGGGGCGCGGCGCCCTGCGGCACCATGCCCTTCGACACCCACCTCGCCACGGATGTCTTGTCGTAGCGAAGGGTCAGACCGCGCTGCGCGCCGAGGTCGTTGACGCGCCGGGCCAGGCCGGCGTTGCTGATTCCCGCGAGGGCGAGAACGGTGCCGAGTTTGTCGTTCGGCCCGCGTTGCTCCCTGGACATGCGCCACCCCTCGACACACAGACGGCCGCCGCGTCGCTGCTGGGCGCACGGCATTCGTGCTGTGTCCTCCCCTGGTGAACAGCTCCGGACAGCTCCGGGATCCCGGCTGCAAAAGCTCCTGGCCGAACCCCTCGGAATATGCGCCCCTGGGGAGAACATCAGTAAACACAGCGTAGTTCGCCGCATCCCGACCGTTAAGGGGCGGTGTTCCGTATGGCGAGATTGTTGTGCGTTGGAGCAGACGATCTGCCGACGGCACCTCGTCGTCGTGCTCCGGGTGTGTGGCTGTGCGCCCGTCCGTGCGCTCTGGCCGCGCTGGTGGGGGAGCGCTTCCATGAGTGCTGCGTGGGTCGGCCCACTGAGTATCGGAACCAGTGGGCTGGGGGACACCGCCGCCTCAATCCCCGCGGGCGGCGGACGGGTCCGGGGGGCGAACAGCGCCTCCCGGACTGTCGTATGCACGGGCGAGGCACACATGTGCGGCACGGAGAATGGCTGAATGCCGACTGTCCTCCATGTCTGTTTTGCTCCCGTCTGAGCGCTGGTCGCTCGCCCTTTCCTCCTCCCGGTCGTCGTCAAATCGCCAATGCCAGGGGCGCGTTCCCTTTTTGCGCGCGCTACCCGGAGCCCCTCCTGTGCGCCGCCTTCGTGGCAGCATGTTCCCGAACGGCTGAGGCCCGAGCGGTTACGGCCCGGTGGTCCGAGGTCCGGTGGGTCTGAGTTTGTCCACAGCCTGTGGAGGCGGCATGCGGTGGTTGGTGGGCTGGAGCAGTATCGCCGCAAACTTCGGTACGGCCGGGGCCGTCGGCACGTCCGACGATGCCGGCACCGTCCACCCCGTCGGTGCCCAACTCCTGTGGGGAGACCCGGATCCCCTCTGGGCGGTCGGCGACTGGCGCCCCGACGAGGTGCGCGTCGTCACCGTCGACCCCTTCACCAAGCTCGCCGTCCTCGGCTGCTGCGCGGCCAGCGACGAGGAGCTGAAGGTGGGGCTCTTCGCGGCGCGCGGCGGGGCGCTGCGGCATCTGACCGCCTGGGCCGGCAGCTACACCGCCGTCGTACAGGTCGGCCGCCGGATCACGATCGCCGGCGACCTGGCCGGGGCGAGACCCGTCTTCTACACGCCGTGGGCGAACGGCACCGCGTACGCCACCGCCGCGCTCCCGCTCGCCGACCTCATCGAAGCGCAGCTGGACATCGGGCACTTGGCGGCACTGCTCGCCTGTCCGGAGACACCGGAGGCGCTGCGCGACTCGACTCCGTACGACGGTGTGAAGCGCATCCCGCCGGGGCACGCGCTGATTCTGCGCGAGGGCTCGCGCGAGATCACCGGGTACGAGCCGGTGGCGTCCCTCGCCGTCGCCGGGCCGCAGATCGAGGCGGAGCGCGCCATCGACGGCGTACGCGACGCACTGATCGAGGCAGTACGTGCCAGGCTCACCGCGCCGCGGCACGCGCCCGAGACGCTGCCGCCGGATCCCGGGCCGGTGCCGGGGATGGGTCCGGCGGAGCGGCGGGCCGCCCGGAGCGGCCGGGCCGGGCCGACGCCAGGGATCGGCGCGGACCTGTCGGGCGGCAGCGCGTCCGGCACGCTGGCGCTGCTGGCGGCGGGGCTGCCGGGCAGACCGGGCACGATCCTCGGCCATGGGACGGGCGCGGGCGAGCGGCTGCTGGCGGTCACTTTCAACGACCTGGCCACGGGCGGGCGCGAGGACGAACTGGAACGGGCGCGGGCGATCGCCTCCAACCCGCGGCTGCACCATGTGGTGGTAGCGGCGGCGGAGGAGGGGCTGCCGTACGCGAGCCTGGACGCCGGGCCTCTGACGGACGAGCCGGCTCCGTCGCTGATCACCGCGGAACGCCACCGCGGACGGCTGGCCGCGGGCAGCGCGGACCACTTCACGGGGGCGGGCGCGCGGCAGGTGCTTGACGCGCATCCGGCGCGCCTCGCGGACCTGCTGCTGGACCGGCGGCGGCGTCATCTGGTGCGTCCGGTCACGGCGTTGGCACGCGCCGAGGGGCCTTCGCCGCAGTCGCTGTTCATCCCGCTGACGGTGTACCGGGCGGCGCGGCGCCTGGCCCGTACGCCGTACCGCACCGGCCTGGAGACGGCGGCGGACCGGCTGCTGGAGGCGAACCGTCCCGGCCGCGCACTCTCCAACGGTCCGCTGGGCGCGTCGCTCGCCGCCCTGGCCTGGTCGAGGCCGGGTCCTGCGGCGCGCTGGCTGACGGGCGAGGCGCTTGCTGAAGTATCGGTTCGTCTGATGGAAGGGGCGACGCGGCCGACGTCCGTGCAGCGACCCGGGGAGGCCCGGGCGCGTGCAGCGCTGGCCCGCCACGCGACGGACCACCGGATCCTGGAGCAGGCGGCGGAGATCCGCAGCCAGCGCCTGCACGCCCCGTTCCTCGACAACCAGGTCGTACGGGCCTGCCGCGACCTCCCCGAATCGCTGCGGGTCCGGCCGGGCGCCCGCGCGGCGATTCTCCGCGCGGTGCTGGCGGGCGCGGGCATCCACGATCTGCCGCCGGGCTGGGGCGCGACGACGCACGCTTCGTCGACGGCGGCGGCACGGAAGGGTCTGCGGGTGTCGCTCCCGCACCTGATCGCCTTGTTCGACGCGCCGCTGCTGGCGGACGCGGGCCTGGTCGAGGCCCGGGTGGTCCGCAAGGCGCTGCGCGCGGCGTCGGAGGGCGAACCGGTGCCGCTGGACGGGCTGGCGGACCTGATCTCCACGGAGCTGTGGCTGCGGAGGTTGCTCTCGCGGAGGGGGACGTGCTGGACGGGCACGGCGGCGCCACGCCAGCGGGCGGTGGCGGGAGGGGTCCCGCCGAGGCCGACACTGCGGTCGTAGGGAGCGGGTCGCCTGGCGGCGGGCGGGGCGGGGGCGGGGTGCCCGGTCTTGCTGCGGTGGCCGTTTGGGGTCCGCTCCGGGGTTGCGCCGGGACTGCATGATTTACGGCGCGTTGGGGGTGGTCGGAGGGTGACTGTTCCTTGTGCGCCACACATCACGCTCTACGTCCCGGCTCCACCCGCTGCGCGTCCCCCGCCCCTGAACGCCACAGGTCCGCCCGCGCCGAGCGGGTGTGGCAGGTGCTGGGGAACTGCGCCGGGGAGACACCCCCACGCCCCCGAACCCCACCGGCTCCACCGCGCCCCCGGTCCACAATGGGCCCCGTGCGGTATCTCAATCCTCGGCGTCACCGAGGCACGTGACGAGCGCGGCGGCGTCCTGCCCCTCGGTGGGCCGAGGCTCCGGCGGCTGCTTGCCGCGCTCGCTCTGCGGGTCGGCCGCGCCGTGCCCGTCGGCGAGCTCGTCGACGACGTATGGGGCGGCGAGCCACCGCACGACGCCCCCGCCGCCCTCCAGGCCCTCGTCGGACGGCTCCGGCGTGCCCTCGGCAGGGACGCCGTCGAGAGCGCCCCCGGCGGCTACCGTCTCGCCGCTGCCAAGGACGACGTCGACCTGTACGTGTTCGAGCGCCTCACCCGCCGGGCGACCGCCGAACTCGCCGAGCCGGAAACCGCCGCCCGCACTCTCCGTACCGCCCTCGCCCTCTGGCGCGGCCCCGCGCTCGCCGATCTGCCCGACAGGGAGCATTCGCGGCGGTGCTCGACGGTGTGGACGCCGGGATCGCCGCGTACGAGCCGGCGACCGGGCCGGCAGCGGCGCTACAGGGCCTGGCGGCCGCACTCCGCAAGGCGCGCGACGCCCACTGCGCGGAGTTCATCACCGCCCTGCTGGCCGACAGCGCCGCGAGCGTACTCACGCTGAACGGCCAACTCCCGCTCGCCGTCCGGGTCCTGGCCGCCACCGACACCTGGCGCTCGGACAGCCCCCGCTCCGTGCCGGAACAGACGGACGCCGACCAAATCCGCTCACGCGCCCGTGCCGAGCTCGGAATCCGGCGCTACGAGAACGAGTGCGCAGCGGGCCACGCTCTCACCGTCACCCAGGTCATCGACCTCCTTCAGGACACGGGGGAGCCGGAGGCGGTCAGCGGCAGCTGATCTGCGACTGGGCCCAGTCCGCGAGCGCCACCGAGTCCAACGGCGTGTGCGGGTCCACGACCAGCCGGATCGTCTTCTGCCCGGCGATCGGCACATGCGCCGGTACGGCCGCGGCTCCGGCGCGCATCACCGGGGACCGCCACAGCCGCCCACCGCCCCCGTACACCGAGAAGCGCGCCGCCGCCGGGCCCAGGGTCAGATTGTCGATGCCGACCATCGCGTCAAAGGTGCTGCACCGGCGGTTGAGGTCGATGGTGACGGAGGACGCGGCGTGCACGGTCACCCCGTGCGCGTACCGCGTGCCGCCGATGGACATGCCCCAGCGCTGCCAGAGCCAACTGCTCCGGCCGATCCGCACCTCGGGCCTGGTGTGGTCGCCGAAGACGCCGTACTCCAGCTGGTTGACCTGGTACACCCGCGGGGCCGGCGAAGGAGGCGGGGTGGGCTTGGGCTGGGGTTCGGGCGTGGGGTCCGGCGTGGACGTCGGCGGGACCGGGGCATTGGGCTTGGAAGGCGTCGGCGTCGGCTTCGTCGTGGAGTTCGTCGTGGGGTTCGTCGTGGGATTCAGAGGCGTCGGCTTCAGGGACGGCCTGTCCGGAGGCCCGGGCTGCTCCGACCCGGGCTGCTCCGACCCGGGCGGGGCCGGAAACTTCGGCTTCGGTGACGGAGTGGGCTTCAGCGGTACGACGGGCTCCTCGGCCGGGAGCTTCGCCTCGTGCTTCGGAGCGGGCTCGGGATCATGGGCGAAGGCCCACATCAGTCCGGCGGCCGCCGCCACGGCCACCGTCGTCGCGATCCCCGCCTTCGCCAGGGCGCCAAGACCCTCCGACGCCGCGGCCCCACCGGCCTCACCGGCCCCACCGGCCGCGCCCCCGGAGGCGCCCGAAGCACCCGAGGCGCCCGAAGCACCCGCGCCCCCCAAGGCACCCGCGCCCCCCGAGGCGCCCGCGCCTCCGGAGGCAGCGGCGCCGGCTCCCGCCCCCGCAGCGCCGGCGGCCCCGGCCGCCACGATCCCGGCGGCCTTGAGCGAGTACCCGGCGGCGAACCAGCCGATGACCGCGACCGGAAGCAGCGCCGGAATCCCGGCGTTGACATGTGCCAGCTCGCGCGCTGCGAGCCGGCACCTCGCGCACTCCTCCAAGTGCTTGCGCAGTCCGCGCTCGGCCCGCATCCGCAGACCTCCGCGGGAGTACGCCCCCAGCCGGTCGGCGTACCGGGCGCAGTCGCCGCCCGAGGTGAGTGCGGAACTCACATGGGCCTGCAGATATGCCTGCTTGAGGCCCTCGCGCGCCCGGCCGGCCAGTACCGCCGTGGCATTGGCGGTCAGCCCGAAGAGCGGCGCGACCTCGCTCGGTGACTCCTCCTCGACGGTGGTGTGCCAGAGCACCGCCTGCCAGCGCTCGGGCAGCGAGCGGAAGGCCTGCAGGGCCAGCGACCGCTCGGCCTCGTGCATCGCCCGCACATCGGCGCCGAGGGCGAGGGTGCCGTCGCTCGCCGCGTCGGAGCTACGAGCGGCCTCCGCGGCGAACACCGCGAAGTCCTCGACCAATTGCTCCCGCCGCGCCGTCTTCATCCAGGCCGCGGCCACCCGCCGGACCGTCGTGAGCAGATACGCCCGTACCGCCTGCTCGGGTCCCGCACCTCCGCGCACCGCCTGCAGCGTCCGCGCGAACACCTCGGCCGTCAGATCGTCGGCGGTGTGCGCGTCCCTGCAGCAGGTGCGCGCGTACCCCCGGACGGCGCCGGAGTGGCGGCGGAACAGTTCCTCGTAGGCGCTGTCGTCGCCCTTCCGCGTGCGCCGGATCAACTCGGCGTCGGACGACGGCAGCTCACGGCGAGGCCGCGGTACGGACTCGAGCCCGGCACCCCCGCGCTGCGGCGGTACGGTGCACTCCTCCCGGCCACCCTCGGCAGGGCCTGGCGCTCCGGCCGGACCGGAAGGACCGCCGGGACCGGGCGTACCCGAAGACCTACCGGGCCCGGCCTGGCTCGGCACCTGTCGAGAGGGCAGACCGGCCGAATCCGAACCGCCCGTACCACCGAGTGACTCGTCCCGACCGTCACTGCTCATCGCGGAAGCCCCCGTAAGCACCCTCGGACCCGAACACCGGGCCAGAGTGCCACAGAGTGCCAGTTCATCTAACCCTTATGTCCGGCAATCACTCATCCGGGGAGACTTCCCGAACCCAGCACCACCCACCACTTGTTCGGTGAAGGCACATCGGTGAAGGCGCAAACCGACGCCACGCAGCGGTCAATTGGTGACGTCGGCCGACGCTGGTCGGCGCCGATCAGGCGGACCGTGACCGCAGCCCCTCCAGCAGAATGTCCAGCAGCCGGGCCGAGGCCGCCGCCTGCTGCGCCGCGTCCGGCAGCGCCGGCGCAGCCGTGGCTATCACCAGCAGAACGTCCGCCACGGTCACATCACCGCGCAGCTCACCCGCCGCCCGTGCCCGGTCGACCAGTTGCCCCACGACATCCAGCAGGTCCGTCGCGGCCGTGTCGTCCTGCTCCTCCGCGGGCACCGGAGACGGCTCGACCACCCGCAGCTCGGCCGGTGCGCCGACCCGCTGGTGCGGCACCCGCGCCTCGCCCGCCACGACGGCCGTCATCGGCTCCTCGGAGTCCACGCCCACCCGCAGCACCTGCGGCGGCAGCAGCCGGCCCGCACCCGATGCCACCGACGTACGCAGGAAGCGGGAGAGCGCCGACCACGGCTCCTCCTCCTGCCCCAGAGCCGTACGCGCCTGCTCGGTCAGCCGGGAGGTCTCCTCCTCGGCTATCCGGCGCACCAGAACGTCCTTGCTCGGGAAGCGCCGGTACACGGTCCCGACTCCGACCCTGGCCCGGCGCGCCACGTCCTCCATCGGCGCCCCGTAGCCCAGCTCGCCGAACACCTCGCGAGCCGCCCGCAGTACATGCTCGAGATTGCGCTGTGCGTCCACACGAAGTGGCGCCGAGCGGCTGGCCCCGCCCGATCCCACTCGTCCATTACCGCCGTTGCCACCGTTCCCGTCAGCGACCGAAGCCGGTGAAACAGCAGCCTGCCAATGCGAATCCTGAATGGTCATACACGTTCCCCCGGTCATGGTGTCTCCCCCCGGAGACTTCCCCGCCCTGTCTGTCGGGCGTGCCTCGACCGGACACCCCGACGAGGTACGAACATAGTTGAGCCAGGGTCAATTCAGAAGAGGGTAGTTCCGCACGGAGCGCCCCCCGATCGGAGCAAGGGCCGGAAGATTCCCGATTACACCCCCCTGCGCCACCCCCCTCGTAGCCCCTGACCTGCGCACCTTCCCCAACACCCGGGGTCCGGCCCCGGCCGGGTCGCTCAAAGCCTCCGGTCACACAATTTGCCGGGGCTGTGGACAAACGCCTGAGGCCGTTGCGTCATGGGATGGTGAAGGCTGCAAACTTCCGGGGGACGACCCCCGGCCCCCCGCCGGGCACGCGCATTCTCGTCGTCGGCGGCGGCTACGTCGGGATGTACACAGCGCTGCGCCTCCAGAAGCAACTGAAGCAGGAGCTGGCGCGCGGCGAGGCGGAGATCGTGATGGTCACGCCAGACCCCTATATGACGTATCAGCCGTTCCTCCCGGAAGCGGCTGCCGGCTCCATCTCCCCACGCCATGTGGTGGTCCCTCTGCGCCTCGTGCTCGACAGATGCAAGATCCTCATCGGCGAGGCCAAGGCTGTCGACCACGCCAAGCGCACCGCGACCGTCATCACTCTCGCCACCGCCGAGGAGGGCACGGGCGGCGTGCAGATCACGTACGACGAACTCGTCATCGCACCCGGCTCCATCTCCCGCACCCTCCCGATCCCCGGCCTCGCCGACTACGCCATCGGCTTCAAGACCGTCGAGGAAGCCATCGGCCTGCGCAACCACGTCATCGAGCAGATGGACATCGCCTCCTCCACCCGCGACCCGGCGATCCGCGACGCCGCCCTCACCTTCGTCTTCGTCGGCGGCGGCTACGCCGGCGTGGAAGCACTCGGCGAGCTGGAGGACATGGCCCGCTACGCCACGCGCTACTACCACAACGTCAAGCCCGAGGACCTGAAATGGATCCTCGTCGAGGCCACCAACCGCATCCTCCCCGAGGTCGGCGAGGCGATGGGCAAGTACGCGATCCGCGAGCTGCGCGCCCGCAATATCGACGTACGCCTCGAGACCCGGCTGGACTCCTGCGCGGACCGCGTGGCCGTCCTCAGCGACGGCAGCCGCTTCCCGACGCGCACCGTGGTGTGGACGGCGGGCGTCAGGCCGTCGCCGCTCCTCGCCGCCACCGATCTGCCGCTCAATGAGCGTGGCCGCCTCGCCTGCACCGCCCGGCTCTCCGTCGCCGGTGTCGAGCACGCCTGGTCGGCCGGCGACACCGCGGCCGTCCCCGACATCACTTCCGACGAGCCCGGCAAGGAGTGCGCGCCCAACGCCCAGCACGCGGTGCGCCAGACCAAGGTCCTCGCCGAGAACATCGTCGCGTCGCTGCGCGGTGAACCCCTCAAGGAATACGCACACAAGTACGTCGGATCCGTTGCCTCCCTCGGCCTCCACAGGGGCGTCGCCCATGTCTACGGCCGTAAGCTCAAGGGCTATCCCGCCTGGCTGATGCACCGCGTCTACCACCTCAGCCGGCTTCCCACCTTCAACCGCAAGGCCCGCGTCCTCGCCGAGTGGACCCTCTCCGGGCTCTTCAAACGCGAGATCGTCTCCCTCGGTTCGCTGGAACACCCGCGCGCCGAATTCGAACTCGCCGCAGGCGGCAAACGCCCGGGACACGGCCCCCATGGCGCACCGAAGGACGGGCCGCACAGCGGCCCCGGAGGGACCTAGACAAGGCTGGGACAGCGACGGCTGTCAGTCCGGTCGGTCACACTGGACGTGTGACCATAGGTGGGCTCACACCTGCACAGAGTGACCCTTGGCGACAAGCATTGAGGCTAGAAAGTCAGTGAACTTCACGCGTTGGAGCCCAAGGCTCCCCGGTACGCAGCGTCGCGCCGAAGCGCGGGGGACCGACCACGCGGTCTCCCCGGCACAGCGAGGGGAAGGCTCCGTTCCTGCGGCCCGCGGCGAGTACGAGCACCAGCCGGAACCCCTGCCCGACGTCCCCGCCCTCGAGGACTTCTCCGTCCAGGAGATCCTCGGCCGTCTCCCCGCCCTGGTCGTCCTCGTATACGGACCCGAGCACCGCATCGCGTACGTCAACGACGCCTACGCCGCAGCCTTCGGCCCCCGCCCGGTCGGCGCGACCGCCGCCGACACCTGCCCCGAGTTCACCGAGCTGGGCCTGCTCCCGCTCATGGACCAGGTGCTGCGCAGCGGCAAGCCCCGTACGGTCAAATCCCGCAAGGTCCGCGGCCAAGGCTCGTACACCGTCACCTGCCTGCCCGCCGAGAGCCTCAAGGACGGCGGGGGAGTCCTCGTCTTCGCCGCCGACGTCACCGACCACGCGGAGGCCGCCGAACGGCTGCGCGCCAGCGAGCGGCGCCACCGCGAGACCGCGGTCACGCTCCAGCGGTCTCTGCTCCCGCAGGAGCTGGAGCAGCCCGACGATCTGTGCATCGCCGCCACGTACCAGCCGGGCGGCACGGACGCCGCGGTCGGCGGCGACTGGTACGACGTGATCACCCTCGGCGCCGGCCGCACCGCGCTCGTCATCGGCGACGTCATGGGCCGCGGTGTGCGCGCGGCCGCCGTCATGGGCCAGCTACGCACCGCCGTACGGGCCTACGCCCGCCTCGACCTGCCTCCGCACGAGGTGCTCCAGCTGCTCGACGGCCTCGCCGCCGAGATCGACGCCAGCCAGATCGCCACCTGCGTCTACGCCGTCCACGACCCCAACGAAGGCCGGCTCGTCTATGCCTCGGCGGGCCACCTCCCGGTCCTGGTCCGCGACGAGGACGGCACGGTCCGCCGCGCTGAGGACCCGACAGGCCCCCCGCTCGGCACCGGCGGCTGGCTGCACACCTCGGGCACCATCGCCCTCCCGCCGGGCTCCAGCGCTGTCCTCTATACGGACGGCCTGATCGAGCGGCGCGGCGAGGACATCGACGAAGGGGTCGCCGCGCTCGAGCGCGCGCTCTCCGGGGCGACCGGCACTCCGCAGGTCGTCTGCGACCGGCTGATCCGCTCCCTGGGAGTCACCGCCGAACACGACGACGACGTGGCCGTACTGGTCGTCCAGCACCCCACGCGTACGGGCCCGGCGGCCGAGCTCTTCCACAACGCCGCCCTCGAACTGCTCGGCGGAGTCGAGGCGGCCCCGCGCGCCCGCGCCTTCGCCTCCGGAGTGCTGGCCTCCTGGCGCTTCTCGTCCGAGCTCCATGACCTGGGCGTACTGGCCGCCAGCGAACTGGTCGCCAACTCCCTCCAGCACGGCACCCCGCCCATGCGCCTCAGACTCCGCCGCACCGACCGCCGCCTGATCATCGAGGTGACGGACGGCGACGACCATCTGCCGCGCCGCCGCCGCGCGGAAACGGAGGACGAGGCGGGCCGCGGGATTTCCATCGTCGCGACGATCGCCTCGTCCTGGGGGAGCCGCCGCACGCCGGGCGGCGGCAAAGCGGTCTGGTGCGAGTTCGCCCTGCCCGCTTAGCCCGCGGAGCGCCCGACGGACAGGTGGGTCGGCGGACCGGTTGGCCGGCGGACGCGCAGGCCTAGGCAGCGGCCTCCAGCTGCTCGGACGGCTTGTGCTGAGCCACCACGCGCGACTTCGACGCGAGATGGGGCTGGTTCTGCACAGGCGTGAGCTGCTTGCCCAGCCGCAGCGCCAGCGCAGTGATGCCGAGTGAGAAAAGCACGAAGGTCACGATGTACGGCCCGTGCAGCGCGGCCCCCATCGGCCCGCCCACGGCCGGCCCGACCGCCAGCGCGAGCTGCTTGACCAGCGCGAAAGCGGCGTTGTACTGCCCGACCATCGACTCCGGCGCCAGATCGGCGACAAGCGGCGCGACGGTCGGCGACAGCATCGCCTCACCGAGACCGAACATGCCGTACGCGGATACGAACGCGGCCGTCGCCATCGCCTGGCTGCCGTGCCCGAGCCCCGCGTATCCCGCCGTGACCCAGGCAAGGGCCCAGATCAGCCCGACGGTGGCGATCACCCGGCTGCGCCTGCGGCGCTCGACGAACTTCAGCACCACGAACTGCGCGACCACGATCACCGCGGTGTTGGCGGCCAGCGCCGTCCCGAGAGTCGCGGGCTCGATCCCGGCGGCCTCGGTGCCGTATGCGGCCAGGCCCGACTCGAACTGTCCGTAGCAGGCGAAGAAGAGGACGAACCCGAGCACGCACAGCTGCACCATGGCCCGGTGGCCGAGCAGCGCGCGCATCCCGCCCTTGGCCTTGGCCTCGGTGTTCTCGGGCCGCGCCTCCTGGAGCGAGAACGAGCGCGGCAGTCGCACACTCAGCACGATCCCCGCGAGCACCAGGAACATCACGGCCTCGATGCCGAACAGCAGGGTGAAGCTGCCCGGCCGGCTTTCGTCGACGATGTGCCCGCCGATCAGACCGCCGATGCCGAGCCCCAGGTTCTGCAGGAAGAACTGCATGGCGAAGGCGCGCGTACGGGTCGAGGTGTTCGAGCACCAGACGATCATCGTCGCGAGCGCCGGCTGCATCACGGCCGTACCGGCGCCCAGCAGCGCGGCGGACAGCACGACGGTCGGCGCACTGTTCGCCAGCCCCATGCTCGCCGCGCCGGCGGAGGCCAGCAGCGCGGCCCCCGTCAGCACGGGCAGCGGCCCGCGGCGGTCGATGATCCGCCCGGTGAAGGGCAGGGCGACGAGCGCGGCCATCGCAAAGACCGCGAGAACGGCACCGGCCGTCGCCGCGCCAAGATCCCGCACCTGCGCCACATAGACGTACAGATACGGAACCGTGAAGCCGAGTCCGAACGCGCTCAGCGCGTTCCCCGCCTGAATCCGGCGCATCGCCGCGCCCGCCGCCCTGGTCACACTCACCCACTCATGGTCTTGAAGGACTGAAGCCTGAAGACTTCAACACTAAAGTTAGAACCTCAACAATACACAGCGAAGGACTTCAACGCCAACGAGCCTCATGCGATACTTCGGCCCATGCCTACCGCGACCCCTGAGGGCCCCGAGTCGCCCGGCCCCGGTCTCCAGGAGCCCAGCCTCGACGAGCAGATCGCCGCCTATCAGCGAGAGTTCGGCGACCTGGATCCCCAGGTCGAGAAGGTCGTCTCGGCACTCGGCCGGCTCAACCGCCGGATGAACGTGGCGTACGGCCGCCAGGTCGCCGCCCTCGGCATCAGCAATGCCGAGTGGGAGGTCCTGAAGACCCTCGTGCTCGCGGGCTCCCCGTACCGAATGGGCCCGGGTGAGCTCGCCAAGCGGCTCGGCCTCACTCCGGCCGCGATGACCCACCGCATCGACCGCATGGCGGGCGAGGGCCTGGTCACGCGCGACCGCGACGAGAACAACCGGGTGCGGGTGATCGTGGAGCTGACGGACGAGGGCCGTACGAAGTGGCTCGAGGCGATGCGCATGGCGACGCACTTCGAGGAGGACCTGCTCCAGGACCTCTCGGCGGAGGAGCGGGGCGTGCTCGGCGAGCTCCTGATCCGCGTCCTGCGCCGCGTGGAACACGCCCAGCCGGACGCCGGCGGCCGCCTCACCGACCTGGACTAGCGACTGGGTGAACGGCGGGTGGGGCGGAGTTGACACACCCTTCACCGGTACGTAAGGTTCTTCGAGTTGTCACGGAGCCGGAACGGTTCTGCGGCAGCCACTCCCGCCGCGAATGCGGCAACCAAACTCAGCACGATCTCCCAGCCGGGATGAATTTTGGCATGCCGAAATTCATTTCGAAGACTCGATTATGAGTCGCCTGAGAAATCCGCTAGAGTTTGAGCGTCGGAACGGCCCAACAGCCGGAAAGACAAATCCCGCTGACTGGGAGTCAGGCCCGAAAGGATCTGATAGAGTCGGAACCGCCGGAAAGCCGAAAGGCTGGAAAGCGAACCCCGCTCCGACGGGGAATCGGACACGAAAGAGTCTGATAGAGTCGGAAACGCAAGACCGAAGGGAAGCGCCCGGAGGAAAGCCTCAGACAATGTTCTGCGGGTGAGTACAAAGGAAGCGTCCGTTCCTTGAGAACTCAACAGCGTGCCAAAA
>NZ_JBHWWF010000045.1:0-50359 GCF_042736455.1 Streptomyces sp. NPDC060064 | reverse complement strand
TGACGGCCACTCCGTGGGCTCCTTATTAACCAGGGGCGCCTGGGAGCGGCCAGCTAAGGGTGGCCGGTCCGAGGGCACATCCTCAGCACAGTCCTGTCAGGGCTCGTCGCACTCCTTCCAGGCCAGCCGGTAGACGGTGTTGATGGCACCGTCCGTCGAGTCCATGGTCATGAAGCTGGTCGTCTTCTTCGGATCCGATGTCCCCGCGTTGACCCGCACTTCAGTGTTGATGTTGAAGTTGCGCTTCACGCCGCACGCCGCCCAGACCAACTGCCCCCATTCCGTGGAGTCGGTCGCATTCCAGTTGTCGTCGAGGGGGCCCCGGAAGGGGTGATTTCTCGCCGCTGTGTCCGGCGAGCCCTGGAAGTAGTACGACGCCTTCTGTATCGCGGTGGCGCCGGACTGCAGGCTCGCGAAGCCGCGGTAGTCGGCGCTGGCGATCGCGTACGTGAAGCCCTGTGGGACATGCACGACCAGGTTGAGCTGGCAGTTCTTCCGGAAGTCGGTCGGGTTCGCACCCACGCCCACCTTCGCGAGGTACTCGCTGTAGGTCACGGTGAAGGCGGTGTTGTCCTCGGACACGGCGACCGCGGCGGACCCCGGGCGACAGCCCGATCCGTTGACTGTCGCGATGTCGATCGTGATTTTGTCGGGGGGCGTGATGCTAATGGCGGAAGCGTTCTGAGAGGCCAGCAACGAAGCGAGAATTGCCGCTGTCGCGCCACCCGCTAAAAGTGCACGGGACATGATTCTCCCATCGGGGAAATGTGAAGGGTTCATCCGGAAGTGACCATGGCTAGCCGTGACCATGTCAACCCTTCAAGCATTTCTGGGTGCTTCTCGAAGAGCCGGATCGAGTGGAATGGTAGGTAGCCAAGCGGGGGCTGGCTAGGGCCGTTATCGGCCTCTCGTCGATGTGCCGGAACCGGCCATCAGAGAAAAGCGGCACCGAGGAGCACTTTCGTGCCCCTCGGTGCCGCTTTGTGGAGAATGTCAGTCGTTGGAGCAGGAGTTGCCGGTGGCCGGGTTCAGCAGGCCGATCACGCTGATGGTGTTGCCGCAGACGTTGACCGGCACGTGCACCGGAACCTGGATGACGTTGCCCGACACGACGCCGGGGGAGTCCTTGGCGGTACCATCGGCGCCCGCGTCCGCCATGGCGGGGGCAGCGCTGCCCATGGCCATGAAGATGCCGGCGACAACCACTGCAGCCTTCTTGTGCTTCATCGTTTTGATCCTTTCAGCAGTGGTGCTGTACGCAAGCCCGACCTTCGCGCTGCGCTTCCAGTTCCCTGTTCATGAACACCCCTGCAGGACTAGTAACGATTCGATTCCCGTCAAGAAGCCTCAATATGGCCGCCAACTCGAAAAGTCACTCGTATGCAGCACGGCAGAGTTATCGTACTGCCGGGAAGATTCTTTGCGATAATGATTTTCTTGCTTCTCGGTGTGCCTTTTCCGCCTTATTGGAACTTTTGTTTCCCTGAATAAGTGCCCGCTCGAACGTATGGCGCTCTGGGGCGGGCTGATCAACTCTGTTCGAAGGGTTTGGTTCCGCGTGTTCACTCGAATGCCACAATTGCGTCATATGTGGCCCGTTGTAAATACCGGCGGAGGGCCTTCGAGAGGTCCTCCGCCGGGCGAGGCAGATCGCCGAGCGCACCCGAATGCGCCATGCCAACAGGTGGCACGACTGCTCCACGGCGCAATGCGCCGCCGGCTGGAGGTTTGTACCCGGGTGGATCCCGTACACGTTCTGCTCCGCCATTCCATCACTCCGGGGCGGCCACCCGGCCCCGGATTCACCCTTTTGCCGAATGAATTCCGCACAGCCGGACAATCCCTGATCGAGGCGCCGCGTAGGCACTCGGCGCACAATCGGGCGATGAAAACAATATGAAAATAACGGCGACCGGTCAGGTGTCCGTACAACACGGAACGGACGCTGCCTGCCAAGGGCTTGTCGAGCGACCCCTGGACTCTTGAGGATCGTTTCTGCGGGCTCACATGCATGGCCCGCATTGGCGTGCTCGTATGGTAATTAGGCTGAACAGGGGGACCGGCATTGTCGGCCGTGTCATCTCTATGGGGAACCCGTTTCGATCTGTGTGGGCCCTAATTTTGGGCAGAACATCGAGCAGAAGGTATTTCCCATGAAGACTGCCAAGAAGGCCGCCCTGGTGCTGGCCACCGCTGGTCTCGCCGCCGGTGCCGCCTCCGGATCCGCGTTCGCCGACTCCAAGGCGAACGGCACCGCCAAGGACTCGCCGGGCGTGGTCTCCGGCAACCTGGTCCAGGCTCCGGTACACGTCCCGGTGAACGTCGCGGGCAACACCGTCAACGTGGTCGGCCTCCTCAACTCGGCCTCCGGAAACGACGCCTCCAACGGCTGACCCCCGCGCTTCGCCACACCAGGGTGGCGCCACCGTTACCGATCGGTGGCGCCACCCTGCTCGCTGTTCTGAGCTGCGCATACAGCGGAAGGGGGTGCGACCGCCGACGGTCGCACCCCCATCTGAACGCGCTGCCGCAGACGGCCCGTTCAGCCGCCCAGCTGGACGCCGCCCAGCATCGGGGTGACCTCACCCGCGCTCTTCAGAGCCTCCTGAGGGGCGCTGCCCTTGACATTGTTCAGGCCGATCGCAGTGTCGGCGACCTTGGTCACCGTGGACTCGTCGCTGCTCGGCAGTGTCTGGCCGAGGGCCTGGGCAAGGCCGGCCTTGAGGGTTGTGGGGGGCATGGGCGTCGTCGCGGCAACCGCGGGAGACGCCGTCCCCATCGCCGCCACGGAGCCGGCAACGATCGCAGCAACCCTTGAGTACTTCATCTCTACGACTCCTGTTCTCCGGCTGCGTTTCTCGCCGCCGTCGACATGGGTAACGACACGCGACCGCAGGAGGCACCCCTGGTTTGCGGCCTTTCGATACCGGCGAGTCCTACGTGATTTCCAACTAGCTTTCTGACAAAGTGCACTCCTGCTTTGTTGCGTTGCACGAACATGCTCCGGAACGGCGCCGCCGGGGCGAACAGTGACGAACCACTGCGCCGGCTCTCCGAGCGGCACGGAAGGCGTACGGGACGGGAACGGCACCGCGTTCTCTTTGTGTCGGCAGATTCTCGCCGCTGAATTTCACGGCGGCGCTGCTCGCCCGAGCCATCTGAAGTCCGCGTACGAAGAGAGCCGCCCGTGCTGCAGAGAAGTGGGAGCGAGAAGAGCCAGCGGACGGTTATTCACCTGGTGCAGCCGGTGGACGGGGGAGTCGCACGCGTCGTCACTGACCTGGTCAGGGAAGTCCTGACCGCAGCCGGCCTCATCCGCAGCAGCAGCCCCCATCTCGTGCACGCGCACAGCGCCAAGGCAGGGCTCGCCGCCCGCCTCGCCGTACGCGGACGTGTTCCGACCGTCTTCCGGCCGCACGCCTGGTCCTTCGACGCGATGGAAGGGCACGCCGCCGAACGGGCGCTGAAGTGGGAGCGGTACGCGACCCGTTGGACCACCCGGACCCTGTGCGTCAGCGAGACCGAGCGGAGGGCCGGGGAGCAGGCCGGAATCGCCGCCCGCCGGGCCGTACGCGCTGCAGACCTGCCGGACGCCGTGTCGCCGCCTGCGCTCGCGACGACGGAGGACGTCAGCCGAGCACGGACAGCGGCTCGCCACCCGTGCGCAACGCGTCCTCCCCGCCGACGCCTTCGTGGTGTACGCGCCCGCCCCGGACACCACCCCTCGACCGAGAGAGCAAGCCGATGACCGACTCGCCCGAGCAGGAGCCCGCCACCCCCGGATCGCCGTCGCAACGAATCGGCGCACCCCTCGCGTGGATCACCCCACTGCCCAACCGGTGGGCGCCGCCCGCCTGCTTGCAGGCGATCCCGCCGACCGGGCCCGTACCCGCCCGCGAGCGGGAGCTGGTGTGATGGCCGGCGAGCGAACGGTCATTTCCGTCAGACTGTGCCGCGATCCCCGCGACTTCGCCGGACTCCGGCCGGAGTGGGAGGCGCTGCAGCGCCGGTGCGCCACGGCCACGCCCTTCCAGAGCCACGCCTGGCTGCTCTCCTGGTGGCTCTCGTACGGGAGGGGCGGCCGGCTCCGTGTCGTTCTGGTACGCCGTGGCGGACGTCTCGTCGCGGCCGCGCCCCTGATGCTCGTACATCGTCCGATGCCGCTGCTCGTTCCGCTGGGAGGCCAAATCTCCGACTTCGGCGACATTCTCGTCGACGACGAGCACGCGGAGATCGCCATCACGGGGCTCGAGCGGGGACTGCACCGCGCCGCACGGCACGCGGTGATCGAACTGCGTGAGGTACGGCCGGGGGCGGCGGCCCAGCGGCTGTACGAGGCGTGGCCGGGGGCGCGACGGCGGCTCACGGACTCGGTCTGCCTGGAGCTCCCGGCCGTCCCGGTCGAGGAGCTCGTCAAGCGGCTGCCGACCGTCCGGGCGCAGCGACTGCAGGCCGAGCTGCGCGAGATCGACGCGCTGAAGATCGAGAGCTACGCGGTGCCCGAGCACGAGGTGCCCGCGGCCGTCGACCATCTGCTGCGGCTGCACGAACTCCAGTGGCGGGGGCGCGGGGTCGCCCAGGAACACCTCAAGCCGCGGTTCGCGGAGCATCTGGCGCGGGCGACGCAGCGCATGGTGCGGGCCGGCGAGGCCGCGCTGACCGAGTTCCGGCTGGACGGCGAGGTGGTGGCGGCCCATGTGGCGCTGCAGTCCGGGTATCTGACGGGCGGCTATCTGCACGGCGCCCACCCGGGGCTGCGGGAGAAGAAGGTGGACGTGGCGACGATGCTGCTGCGACACGACGCGGAGCTCGCGGCGCGCACGGGCCGGCAGGTTCTGAGCCTGCTGCGGGGCGACGAGGCGTACAAGAGCCACTGGCGTCCGCGGGCCGTCATCAACCAGCGGCTGCTGCTGGCCCGGTCCGGTCTTGAGCCCGCTCTGCGGCTGCGGGCCGCGCAGGTGGGCCGGCGCGCGAGGGCGGCGGGGGGCGTGGACACACGGTTCCGCGGCGCGCGCTGGTGGCGTGCCCGCCTGAACGACTGGCGGGACGCCCGCGCCGCCGATGTCCGGGGCGGAGCTGACGCGGCCCGTCCGTGATCGTTGACCGTGTCAGGCCGGGTGCGGGTCGTGGAGCCAGCCCCTGCGCGGCGGTGGGGGACCGGGGCGGGCGTCGGCTTCGCCCTCCGGTGGCGGCGGATAGTGGGCGAGGCGGGTCCACTCGGTGTCAGGGCGGCCCGGCAGGGTGCGGCCGGCGGCGGCCCACTCCTGTTCCAGCTCTTCGTAGATCGGGCTGGCGCCTGCGGGCGGGCTCGTCGGATTCGGGGCTGAGAGCGTCTGGACGCGCTGCCATCGAGCAGGCGCGGTAGTCCTTGCCATAAGCGGCAAACGCGCGCCCGCGGGCGAAGTCACTGCCGGGGTACGGAGCGGGGGGACAGCAGGAACGGTTTTTCGACCCCTTCGCGCGTGTCGGTGAGGATCGTCCCGGCGGCAGGGTGCAAAGTGGGATGTTTTCGCTCGCGAGGCCGTGATGATACGGAAAACGGCTCGCGGAAGGGGGCGAAGCGTCCGAGCCGGCCGCGCCGGTGACTCGTCGTCAGTACGCGGGCCGGCCCGTGGGCGCACCGGTGTCGGCCCGCGCCCGGCTGACCGGATTCCGTACCTTGTCGGCCGACGTGAATGCGCCAACAATGCGCATGACAAACCGAAGGCTCTTCGGTCACTGAAGTCGCAAGAGGGGACCCCCACATGAACAAGCCTCTCGTCGGCGCGCTCCTCGCCCTGGCACTCCTCGGGACGGGCGCGGCACCCGCGATCGCGGTCACCACCGCGGACGCGGCACCGGCCGCCACCTCCACCGTTCCCCAAGTCGGCGTCAAAGCAGTCGACTTCGCCGGAACGGTGGCGCTCAGCAACTGTTCCGGATCGGTGGTGCGGATGCCCGCGTCGGAGCCCGACGACCCCGCACTCGTGCTCTCCAACGGGCACTGCATAGAGAGCGGCTTCCCGGCCGCCGGTGAGGTCATCGTCGATCAGCCGTCCAGTCGTAGTTTCGGCCTTCTCAACTCCGCGGGCAGCAGAGTCGCCACGCTGCGCGCCAGCAAGATCGCATACGCGACGATGACGGACACCGACATCTCGCTCTACCAACTCACGCGCACCTACGCCCAGATCCAGAGCAGCTACGGCATCAAGGCGCTCGAGATCAACGCCGCGCACCCGGTGCAGGGCACCGCCATCAAGGTCGTGTCCGGGTACTGGAAGCGGATCTACAGCTGCAACATCGACGGCTTCGCGTACCGCCTCAAGGAAGGCGAGTGGACCTGGAAGGACTCGGTCCGTTACACCTCCAGCTGCAACACCATCGGTGGTACGTCCGGCTCGCCCGTCGTCGACAACGCCACCGGCAAGGTCGTCGCGGTGAACAACACCGGCAACGAGGACGGCCAGCGCTGCACCGACAACAACCCGTGCGAGGTGGACGAGAACGGGAAGGTGACGGTGCGCCCAGGCATCAACTACGGCCAGGAGACGTACGGGATCGTGCCGTGCGTCGGCCTCGACAACAAGATCGACCTGGGGCGGCCGGGCTGCACGCTGCCGAAGCCGTGACGCCTGCGGTGCCGTGACGCCTGCGGTGCCGTGACGCCCGTGGTGCGGTGACGCCCGCCGTGTCGTGACCCGGAACGGGGCCCCGGCCGGGCCCTGGCGGCGGGGCTCCCCTCACCCCGAGCGATCCGTTCGTATGTTCGAATACCGAGGTACCCTGGAGGCATGGCAGCACACCTCCAGGGTTCCCTCTTCGACCAGACCGACGAGATCCGTCTCGGTCAGCTGAAGGGCGTGCGGCGGACCGTGCTCGGTGACGGGGCGTGGATCGATGTCCTGCCGGGATGGCTCGGCGGGGCGGACGCGCTGTTCGAGGAGCTGGCGTCCGGTGTGCCGTGGCGGGCCGAGCGGCGCCAGATGTACGAGCAGGTGGTGGCGGTGCCCCGGCTGCTCGCCCACTACCGGGAGGGCGACGCGCTGCCGCACCCCGTCCTGGACGAGGCCCGCGCCGCCCTCTCCGCCCATTACGCCGACGAGCTCGGCGAGCCGTTCGTCACGGCCGGACTCTGCTACTACCGCGACGGCCGGGACAGCGTGGCCTGGCACGGCGACACGGCCGGGCGGGCGTCCCGGGAGGACACCATGGTCGCCATCGTGTCCGTCGGTGCCCCGCGCGATCTGGTGCTGCGGCCCAGGGGCGGCGGCCGGCTCCCGGTGCGGAGGCCGCTCGGGCACGGCGACCTCATCGTGATGGGCGGCTCCTGCCAGCGGACCTGGGAGCATGCCGTGCCGAAGACGGCGCGCTCGGTGGGGCCTCGCATCAGCATCCAGTTCAGGACGCAGGGCGTGCGTTAGGCGGCAGCCGGGCGGGTCGGTGGTCCGTGCGGCGGACCGAGCGGCCGGCCAGCACATCCGTACGGCGCCCGTCCTCGATCACGAACCTGCCGTCGATCAGCACATGCGGGATACCGATCGGCAGCGTACGCGGGGACTCGAAGGTCGAGCCCGCCGCGACCGTGTCCGGGTCGAAGAGAACCAGGTCCGCGCGGTATCCCTCGCGGACCAGGCCGCGGTCCGGCAGGCGCAGGCGGGCCGCCGGGCGGGAGGTGAGGTGGGCCACCGTCTCCTCCAGGCTGAGGATGCCCAACTCCCTTGCGTACCGGCCCAGATAGTGCGGGAACGTGCCGTACGCGCGCGGGTGCGGTTTGTCGCCCTGGAGGATGCCGTCGCTGCCGCCCGTGTGGACCCGGTGCCGCATGATCTCCCGGACGTTCTCCTCGTGGCCGACGTGCTGGAGGATCGTCGAGCCGAGCCGGTCGTCGATGAGCAGCCGGCGGGCGGTGACCCACGGGGCCTCGCCGCGCTGGGCCGCCGACTGCGCGACCGTCTTGCCGACACAGCTCGCGAGCCCCGGGTCGCTCACGCCCGAGATCTCGATGGTGTCCCACTCGATGGGTACGCCGTGGCAGCCGTCCGCGCCGATCTCCTCCATATGGTGGCGGATCTTCTCGGCGGTGGAGTCGTCGCGCAGGCGCGCCAGGATCGCGTCCGGGCCGCCCTCGCTCGCCCAGCTCGGCAGCATCGCGACGAGCGTGGTGCAGCCGGGGGTGTACGGGTAGGTGTCCAGGCTGATGTCCGCGCCGGCGGCCAGCGCGTCGTCCAGCAGCGCGAGCAGCTCGGGAGCCCTGCCCTTGTTCACGCCGAAGTTCATGGTGGCGTGCGCGAGATGGAGGGCGCAGCCGGCGGCGCGGGTGAGGGAGACCATCTCCTCGTACGCCTGGAGAGCCCCGGCGCCGTACGAGCGGTGGTGCGGGCAGTAGTAGCCGTCGTAGCGCGCCACCACCCGGCAGAGTTCGATGAGTTCGGCGTTGCCCGCGTACATGCCCGGCGTGTAGGTGAGGCCGGACGACATGCCGACCGCGCCCTGTTCGAGGCCTTCGGCGACGAGCTGCTTCATCCGGGCGAGCTCGGCGGGGGTCGCGGGGCGGTCGTCCCAGCCCACCGCGTACATCCGGACCGTGCCCTGCGGGATGAGATACGCGGCGTTGACGGCGATGCCCTGCCGGTCGAGCCGGTCGAGGTACTCGCCGACCGTACGCCAGTCGAAGTCGACGGTTGTGTCCCCGGGCGCACCGCCGTTCCAGCCGGTGATCGCCTTGCGGACCTCGGCGAGGGTCGGGTCGTCGACCGGTGCGTACGACAGGCCGTCCTGGCCGAGCACTTCGAGGGTGACGCCCTGTGCGGCCTTGGCCTCGTGCGCGGGGTCGCGGAGCAGCGCGAGATCGCTGTGCGCGTGCATGTCGATGAAGCCGGGGGACAGGGCGAGGCCGTGCGCGTCCAGGAGGCGGGTCCCGGACAGGGCGGGATCGCCCTCACGGCGTACAGCGGCGATGCGGCCGTCGTCCAGGCCGACATCGGCGCGGTACGAGGGTCCGCCGGAGCCGTCGATGACGCGTACGTCGCGGATGACGAGGTCCATGGCCCGGCCCCTCAGAAGAACGTGCGGATGTAGTCGGTGACCGTGCCGTCCGCCTCGACCAGCGGGATCAGCTGCCATTTGTCGAAGCTCGTGCACGGGTGGGACAGGCCCATGCCGACCCAGTCGCCGACCTCGAGCTCGGCCTCCGCAGTCGTGCGGACCCAGCCGTGCTGGTCGGACAGTCCGCTGACCGTGATGCCGTGCGCCGGGCGGATCTCGCCGGTGCGGCCGTCGCGGACGACCTGGGCCTCGGGGAGGTCGAGGTCGTATGCCGCGTCGCGCTTGCCCGCGTTGACGAAGGCCTGGTCGGGGGTGGGGCGGGAAACGACCTGGGCCCAGAGGCGGAAGGCGGGCTGGAGGGCGCCCTCCTGCGGGATGCGGTTGAAGGGGGTGAGGTGGCGGTAGTGGCCGTCGTCGTGCGAGACGTACGCGCCGGAACGCAGCAACTTCAGTACGGGGAGGGAGAGTTCGGGGATCTCGGCGAAGACGTCCGCGACCGCGTCGAACCAGGCGCTGCCGCCCGCGCTGACGACGATCTCCTCGGTGGCGGCGAAGCGGCCGGCCTTGTCGAAGTCGGCGGCGAGTGCGGTGAGGCGGCGCACCCAGGCGCGGACGCGGTCCCCGTCGGCCTGCGGCACCTCGCCCTCGTAACCCGCGACGCCGACGAGGCGGAGGGTTGCGGCGGCGGCCACCGCGTCGGCGACGGCTGCGCAGTCGGCTTCCGTACGTGCTCCGGTCCGGGCACCTTCGCCGGCGCCGAGTTCGACGACGACGTCGAGAGGGCGGGAGACGCCGGCGTCGCCGAGGGCCGCGTCCATCAGCTCGACTCCGCGCACGGAGTCGACGTAACAGATGAAGCGGAAGCCGGGGTCGGTGTCCAGCTCGTGCGCGAGCCAGCGCAGGGCGGCCGGGTCGACGACCTCGTTGGCGAGGAAGATGCGCTGGATCCCGTAGGCGCGGTAGACGCGGGCCTGGTGCGGGACGGCGGCGGTGATGCCCCAGGCGCCGTACTCCAGTTGGCGGGCGAAGAGCTGCGGCGACATGGAGGTCTTGCCGTGCGGGGCGAAGACGAGGCCGTGGCGCTCGGAGTACGTCTCGAGGAGGGCGAGGTTGTGCTCGACGGACTCGGCGGAGAGGGCGAGTACGGGGGTGGTGAAGCCGCCGGTGAAGAGGTTGCGGCGCTCGGCGGCCAGGGCGCCGACGGTCAGGCCCGCGGTTTCGGCGTCCGGGGGGAGGGCCTTGAAGCGGTGGTCGACCGGTTCGTCGGCGAGCCGGTCGAGTCGTCCGGCGGCGATGTCGTCGGCGGCGTCGGCGGCGGTGTCGGCGGTGTCGGTGGCGTCGGCAGCCATGGGGCCTCCTCGGGAGATTGCCGTACAGTACGTGCATTCTGTCGCGTTGCATTCTCTGCAACACCCATTGCGCACTTCGCTTACCGCTGTCTAACATCCGAGCCACGCCGGGTCAATGGAGTCTCCGGCGACCGACCAGCGAGGAGCTTGAGCGACTGTGACCGCGACCGTGCCAGGACCCGTCGACGTCGTCTGTCTCGGCGAGTCCATGGTCACGTTCCTGCCCACGCGGCAGGGGCGCCTCGCCGATGTGCCGTCGTTCGTACGTGGTATCGGCGGAGCCGAGTCCAACGTGGCGTGCGGTCTGGCGGCGTCCGGGCACAGCGCGAAGTGGGTCGGGCGGGTCGGCGCGGACGGCTTCGGTGAGCACCTGGTCGCGGCGATCGCGTCGTACGGCGTCGACACGTCGGCGGTGCAGCGCGATCCGCAGCGGCCGACGGGGATCTACTTCCGTACGGCCGGCGACCGCGCGGCCGATGCGCATGAGGTCCTCTACTACAGGGCGGGATCCGCGGCGTCGGCGATGTCGCGGTCGACGGTCCGGGACGAGGACGTGTGGTCGGGGCGGATCCTGCACCTGTCCGGGATCACGGCGGCGCTCTCGGCGGACTGCCTCGCCCTGATACGCGAGCTGACGACATGTAGGCCGGGCCGCGGGCTCGTCTCGTTCGACGTGAACTACCGCGTGAACCTGTGGCGCGAGGCCGAGGACCCGCTGGTGCTCCTGGACCTGGCCCGGGGGGCGGACATCGTGTTCGTCGGCGAGGACGAGGCGGAGGCGGCATGGGGCCTGCGCGGCGCGCCGGCGGTCCGCGCGGCGCTGCCGGAGCCGGAGGTGCTGATCGTGAAGCAGGGCGCGCAGGGGGCGACGGCGTATGTACGGGACGCGAAGCCCGTCCTCCCCCCGCCCCTGCCCGAACACGGGGCTCCGCCCCCGGACCCCCGCGCCTCAAACGCCGGCGACGCTGATTTTCCAGCTCGTCCGGTAGCCCCGCGTGGCGGACCCGCCCCCGACACCGTCACCCACGCACCCGCGCCCCGCGTCGATGTCGTTGCCCACGTCGGCGCCGGCGACGCCTTCGCCGCCGGGTTTCTCTCCGCCACCCTCCGCGGGCTGTCCGCCCACCACCGGCTGCGGCACGGGCATCTCATGGCCGCCGCCACGCTCACCACCGACGCGGATCTCGCCATGCCGCCCACGCGGGCGTATGCCGACCGGCTGGTCGCACTCGACGCCCGCGGCTGGGAGACACTGCACCTCGGCCCCGGCTGGACCGCAGCCGTGGATGAGGAGGTACCTACGCCATGAGCCAGACCGTCGATCGCGCCCTGAGCATCCTGCCGCTGCTCGCGCAGGGACCCGCCGACCTCGGACAGGTCGCCGACCGGCTCGGCGTGCACAAGTCCACCGCCCTGCGCCTGCTCCGTACGCTCCACGAGCACGGACTCGTCTACCGCCAGCAGGACCAGCGCTACCGCCTCGGCGCCCGTCTCTTCGCGCTCGCCCAGGAAGCCGTCGAGAACCTTGATGTACGGGAGATCGCCCACCCCCATCTCGTACACCTCAACGAGCAGTGCGGGCACACCGTCCACCTCGCCGTGTACGAGGAGAGCGAGGTCCTCTACATCGACAAGGTCGAGAGCCGCTATCCCGTCCGGATGTACTCCCGGATCGGCAAGCCCGTCGCCATCACCGTCGCAGCGGTGGCGAAACTGCTGCTCGCCGACCTCCCCGAGGCCGAACGGCGCGTTCTCGCCGAGAAGCTCGACTACCCCATGTACACATCCCGTTCGATCCCGAACGGCGCCGCGTTCCTCAAGGAGCTCGCCGTCGTCCGCGAACAGGGATGGGCCACCGACCTCGGCGGCCACGAGGAGTCCATCAACTGCATCGGCGCCCCCATCCGCGGGGCGGACGGCCGGGTCGTCGCCGCCATGTCGGTCTCCGCGCCGAATGTCGTCGTCACCGCCGAGGAACTCCTCACCCTTCTCCCGCTGTTGCGCCGCACCGCGGACGCCATCAGCCGGGAGTACTCCGGTGCTGTACCTGATTCCCAAGCCGTCCCACCCAAGGAAGCTCCATGAGCGAGAAGATCGCGATCACCCCCGCCACCCACACCGCACCGCCCGCGAAGTTCTCCCACGGCGTCCGCAAGGGCAACATCCTCCAGGTCGCGGGCCAGGTCGGCTTCCTGCCCGCCGTAGCGGGGCAGCCTCCGACGCCCGCGGGACCGACCCTGCGCGAGCAGACCCTCCAGACCCTCGCCAACGTCAAGGCCGTGCTCGAAGAGGGCGGCGCGAGCTGGGACGACGTGATGATGACCCGCATCTACCTCACGGATGTGGCCCACTTCGCCGAGATGAACGAGATCTACAACGCGTACTTCGAGGAGCAGGGCCTCAAGGAGGCCGCCTCCGCCCGTACGACTGTGTACGTCGGCCTGCCCAAGGGCCTGCTCATCGAGATCGACGCCCTGGCAGTCCTCGGCTGACCTGCGGCTGATCCTGCACCACCCCGCTCTTCACGGCGCGGCGCTCTCCCCCCGAGCGCCGCGCCGTGATCCCCCACGCCCAAAATCCCCCGAACAACGAGGTCCCCCGCCATGCTGCTCGCCGCTGACGCACCACCGGAGACCCCACCCCACACGGGCGGTCTGCTCCTGCTCATTGACGGCACCGCCGGTCTGCTGACCGTCGCCGCCCTCGGCATCGCGCTCCTTCTCCTCCTGATCATCAAGGTCAGGCTGCAGCCGTTCGTCGCGCTCCTCGCCGTCTCCATAGCCGTCGGCCTGGCCGCCGGCCTCTCCGTCACCGAACTCTTCGGCACCGTCCAGAAGTCCGCCGCCGTCTCGGTCATCGAGTCCGGCATGGGCGGCATCCTCGGACACGTCGCGATCATCATCGGTCTCGGCACCATGCTCGGCGCGATTCTCGAAGTGTCGGGCGGCGCCGAGGTGTTGAGCTCGCGCCTGCTGAACCTCTTCGGCGAGAAGCGCGCCCCTCTCGCCATGGGCCTCACCGGCCTGATCTTCGGAATCCCGGTCTTCTTCGACGTCGGCATCTTCGTCCTCGCGCCGATCGTGTACGCCGCCGCGAAGCGCTCCGGCAAGTCGATCATTCTCTACGCGATGCCCCTGCTGGCCGGTCTGTCGATGACCCACGCCTTCCTGCCGCCGCACCCCGGCCCGGTCGCCGCCGCCGGCCTGCTCCATGTCTCACTGGGCTGGGTCATCCTGATGGGCATCGTCGTCGGCCTCCCGGCGGTCCTCGCCGCCTGGGGCTACGCCGCCTGGATCGGCAAGCGCCTGTTCGTCGAGGTCCCACAGGACATGCTGGAGGCCGCGGAGGAGGCCAAGGCCGCCGTGCGCGCGGAGCAGACCGCCGCGGGCCGCACCCCGCAGGAGCGCCCGGTCGGCCTCGGCACGGTCCTGGCCATCATCGGTACGCCGCTGCTGCTGATCCTCGCCGCGACGTTCTCCTCCATAGCGCTGGCCCCCTCCACGCTGCGCTCGGTCATCGAGTTCTTCGGCCACCCCTTCGTCGCCCTGACGATCGCGCTGCTGCTGGCGTACTACCTGCTGGGCCTGAGGCGCGGCTGGTCCCGCAAGTCCCTGGAGTCCGTGTCGACTTCGTCGCTGAAGCCGGTCGGCAACATCCTGCTCGTCGTCGGTGCGGGCGGCGTCTTCGGAGCCGTACTGAAGGCGAGCGGTGTCGCGCAGGCGCTCTCCGACACCTTCAACGGCATCGGGCTGCCGGTCATCGTCCTCGCCTATCTGATCTCGCTGGTGCTGCGTGTGGCGCAGGGCTCGGCGACGGTCGCGATCGTCACCACGGCCGGCATCGTGCTGCCGCTGGTCGAGAACGGCGACCACTCACAGGCCTTCCTGGCGCTGGTCATCATGGCGATCTCGGCCGGTTCGATCTTCGCCTCGCATGTCAACGACGGCGGATTCTGGATCGTCTCGAAGTACTTCGGCATCACCGAGCGCGACACGCTCAAGTCGTGGACGGTGCTGGAGTCGGTGCTGTCGCTCGCCGGCTTCGCGGTGGCGGCGGCGCTGAGTCTGGTCGTCTGACCGTACGGATGTGAGCAGGGTGCCCCGGGACGTCATCCGTCCCGGGGCACCCTGATGCGCAGGCTTTCCGATCCGCGGATCCGTCAGCTCTTGCAGTACTGCTGTTCCTTGCCGATCGAGCGGTACATGCAGTCCGAGTTCTCCAGCAGCTGGAGCACGGCGTCCCGGTTGCGGCTCGTCTCGCGCTCGATCACCTCGTCGGGCGGGTAGAAGCCGCCACCGCCGAAGCCCGTCGGGTACATCTCGAAGGTGTACGCGAAGATCTTCTGGTTGCCCCACAGCCAGTCGTCGATCGAACCGTCCGTGATGTAGAGGTCGCTCGACTGCTCCGGGGTGTAGCCGTTGCTCGCGGCCATCTTCCTGCCCACCGTGGCGAAGGCGTCCCGGTCGTCCTGGGTCAGCCCCGGGGCGGTGTCGGCGTTGGTCCAGCCGAACGGCCAGAGCACCAGCTCGCTGTACGTGTGGAAGTCGATGGCCGTCTTGATCTGCTGCTTGCCGCCGACGACCCGGCTGCGGGCGAAGTCGGCGACCACCTTGACCTCGGGCGCGGACTCGGCCCTCGCGCCGCGGTAGGTCTCGGATCCGGCGGAGCCGGAAGAGCCGCCGCAGCAGCCCCACTTGTAGTTCCAGTTGCGGTTGGTGTCCGTACCGACGGACGAAGAACCGGAGTTGGGCTGCCGGTTCTTGCGCCAGCTGCGGTAGGAGCCGGTGGCGATGTCGTACTCGCCGCCGTCCGGGTTGACGTCGGGGACGATCCAGATCTCGCGGCCGTTCACGGCGTTGGTGATCCGGGAGTCGGTGCCGTAGCCCGCGCCGAGCTCGCGCAGCAGATACAGCGCCATCTCGACGGTGAGATGCTCGCGCGCGTGCTGGTGGTGGGTGAAGAGCACCTCGGGCTCGTTCTCGTCCGTCGCGACGTTGTCGCTGACCTTGACGGCGATGATGTCCCGGCCCTGGTAGCTCTTGCCGATGACGCGCTTGCTCATGATGCCCGGGTACTTGGCGATCCGCTGATCGATCTCGGCGGTCGCCTCGGCGTAGTTGTGATAGCGCGAGTCGGCCGACGGGAAGTCGAACGGCTGGACAGCCACGCCGCTCCTGGTTCTGGCCGGGGGTGCGGACAGAGCGACGAGCTTGTATCCGAGGGCGCGAAGCCGCTTCGCCTCGGTGGCGGTGGCGCTGACGACGAGGGAGTGCGCGTCGGCCTCGTCGACCGAGACGCCGGTGGCGGCGATGGCGGTACGGGCGGCGACGGTGGACGGGCCCTGGATCTCGTACTGGAGGATCTGCTCCTCCCCGGCGGCGGCCGGGGATGTCGCGTCGGGGGTGGCGGCATTCGTGGGCGAGGCGTTGGCGGTGAACGGTGCGGCTACTGCGAGCGCCAGCAGGGCCGCGAGGGTGGCGGTCTTCCTGCCGCTCAGCTTTCCGTTGCCGCCGCCGCGTGGGCGAAGTCGCATGCTGTCTCCTGGGTGGGGAGTGTGGGGGGTTGCTCAGTTGCGACGCACGTGGTGCGGGTGTGTGCGCACATCTTGAGGGGCTGGCATGACCCGGTCAAGAGTGCGCTTCAGCCATCGGCACGCTACCGCGCCGAGGAGCCGAAACGTCGGACGCCTCCGCGTGATCACCCGTACGCCTCCTTGGTGACACCGGTCACACTCCGGGACCAGTGGGGAAGGCGGCCACGTTCATGGCGTGCGCCGCCGGTCATCAAGGGGACGAGACCAATAACCAGCCACGTCCGTCCAGTTGGAGATACATCGGACCGGGGGTTCTTCCGACCGCGGACGCCGTCAGAGCCGTACGGCCCGCACGCCCTCGGTGTCCGGGCCGTACAGCATTCCGTCCCGCACCACCGGGTCGTCCGCCAACGCCCCGTCGCACGGCACCCGCCACTGCGGTTCTCCGGTGGCGATGTCGTACGCCCACCAGGCCGTGTCGTGGCCGACGAGGGCCAGCCGGCCGACCGGGACCGGGAGGGTCCACGACGGTTGTTCGCGGTCCTGGCGCCACAGTTGGCGGCCGGTCAGGGCGGAGTGCGCGAGGACATAGCCGGGGCGGTCGTCGCCGATGCTCCGGCCGTCCTCGCCGTTGTACTGGTCGCCGGACGAGAGCAGCACCGTGCCGGCGTACGGAACCACCTCGTCGCGCGCGTGAGGGGCGGTTGTCGCCGTCCAGGTCCGGCGGCCGTCGGCGGTGGCGTGTGCGTGCAGATGGCCGCGGCCGTCGTGGAGGTAGGCCGTACCGCCGTCCGGGGCCGCGGTGATCGTGCCGTCCAGGGCCGGGACGTTCCAGCGCGGGGTGCCGTCGGCCGCGTCGTACGCGTACAGGCGGGTGTTGCCCTTGGGGCCCGAGACGAGGAGGACGGCGTCGGCTCCGAGCGCGAAGTACGGGGAGTACTCGCCGCGGGCTGCCGCGATGTGCCGGCGGACCCGACCCGTGGCGGGGTCGCAGGCGGCCACGCCGTCGGGTGTCTCCTTGAAGAGAACACCGCGCTTCGGGTCGGGCGTGAAGAGCCAGGACGCGTCGCCGCGCCACAGGACACGGCCGCTGCCCGTGTCGATCCCGCACACCACGCCCGGCTCCAGCACCTGGCCGTCGTCGTCGGTCCGCGCGCGCAGTTGGACGCAGAGCACACTGCCGAGCACGAACGGCCGGTCGGGCTCGCCCTCCTCGACGAGCGGGCCGGTACGCCACAGGCGCTTGCCGTCGCTCGTGCGGTACGCGTGGACCAGCCCGTCCTGGCTCACGCGGAAGACCGTGCCGCCGGCGACCGTGACCATGTCGGGTTCGGTGCCGGTCGACTCGCCGCCCTTCGCACTCCAGCGGGTGTCACCGGTCCGGGCGTCCAGCGCGTGCAGCAGGTCGGGACCTACCGTGGCGACGTAGACCGTGCCGCCGTCGACCGTGAGCTCGCCGTAGACACTGCCGTCGAACGTCCACGCCGTGGCCCGCTTCTTCGGCCCGTCCTCCTCCGCCGCGCTGCACGCGCCGAGGGCGCCGACTGTGGCCACCAGGCCGAGCGAGCCGCGCAGCAGAGTGCGGCGGCTGATGCCGAGGTCGTCCCCCATCGCGTTCACAGGCGCAACGTACAGCAGTGCATGGCGACGTACAGCAGAGCGCGGCGACGTACAGCAGCGCCGCCGGGGGAGCGGCGGCGCTGCTGTTCCAGGGAGTCAGGAGCGGCGGTTACGGGAGGGCGTGCACATGCGGGCCCACCGCGTTGGACCAGGCGTTGCCCGACGTGGCGTCCCAGTTCGTGGACCAGGTCATCGCGCCGCGCAGCGAGGGGTATGTCCTGGACGGCTTGAAGGAGCCGCAGTTCGTGCCCCTGGCGAGGCAGTCCAGCGCGTTGTTCACGATCGTCGGGGAGACATAGCCGCTGCCCGCGCCACTGGTCGAGGCCGGCAGACCGAGCCCCACCTGGGCCGGTGCGAGACCGCCTTCCAGCTGGATGCAGGCGAGGGCGGTGAGGAAGTCCACCGAGCCCTGCGAGTACACCTTGCCGTCGCAACCGAGCATCGAACCACTGTTGTAGTACTGCATATTGACGACGGTCAGGATGTCCTTGATGTTGAGCGCCGTCTTGAAGTACTCGTTCGACGTCGACTGCATGTCGATGGTCTGCGGGGCCATCGTGATGACGAGTCCGGCGCCCGCCTTCGACGACAGCGAACGCAGCGCCTGCGACATGTACGTCGAGTTGAGCCCGTTCTCCAGGTCGATGTCGACACCGTCGAAGCCGTATGTCTGCATCATCGAGTAGACGGAGTTGGCGAAGTTCGTCGCGGAGGCCGAGTCGTTGATCGTGACGGTGCCGTTCTGGCCGCCGATCGAGATGATCACGGACTTGCCTGCCGCCTGCTTGGCCTTGATGTCTGCCTTGAACTGGTCGACGGTGTAGCCGCCGAGCCCGGCCGAGTCGAGATTGAAGGTGACACCGCCGGGCGTGCCGGTCGCGTCGGCGAAGGAGACCGCGATGATGTCGTAGTTCGCCGGCACATCGCTGATCTTCTGCACGGTGGCACCGTTGTTGAAGTTCTGCCAGTAGCCGGTCACCGCGTGCTTGGGCACCGATCCGCCGCCTCCGCCACCGCCGGTGGCCGAAGTGGTACCGGTCACCGCCGCGGACTTCGCGGACTCACCGGCCGCGTTGGTCGCGGTCACCTGGAACTGGTACGAGGTGGATGCGCTCAGCCCGGTCGCGGTCGCCGAAGCGCCGGTGACCGACTGCACCTTGGTGCCGTTCCGGTAGAGGTTGTAGCCCGTCGCGTTGGACACGGCGTTCCAGGACAGGGCCACGGAGGACGAGGTCACGGATCCGGCCGCGAGACCGCCCGGGGCGGCGGGCACGGTCGGCGAGGGGTCGCCGCCACCGCCGGCGTCGGGGCCGAAGACGGAGACGTCGTCGGCGTAGTAGGCGGCCTGCCCGTACCAGCCGTGCGTGTAGACCGTCACAGAGGTGGTGCCGCTGCCGGTGGTGAAGGTGGTGGACAGCTGCTTCCAGCCGGCGGAGTCCGGCGTCCAGGTGGAGACGTCCGTCGTGCCGGTGCCGCTCGCGCCGAGGTAGGTGTAGCCGCCCTGCACCCAGGCGCTGAGGGTGTACGTCGAGTTGGGCTTCACCGTGACGGTCTGCGTGCACTTGGCGTTGTCCTGCCCGGCGGGCGTGGCCTTGAGCGCGGAGGCGCCGCCGTGTACGGGGGAGGAGGCGGTGACGCCGCTGCCGCCGGAACAGGTCCAGTTGGTGAGCCCGGACTCGAAGCCGGCGTTCTTGGCGACGTTGATGTCGGCGGCCTCTGCGGTACCGGCGATGCCCATGAGGGAAAGCCCGGTTCCGACGGCGAGAGCCAGGGCGGCACCGAGCCATCTCCGTGAGCGTGTGGTGCGGTCCACTTGCTGCCTCCGGTGGGGGAGTTGGGGGGTGTGGAGGGGTAGGGAACGGTGGCCACCGTTGGGCGTACAAACTGGTCCAGACCAATAGGGTTGTCAAGACCTCTGGCGATGATTCGTATACGGACGCGCACCGCTTATCCGGCGTGTGTGCGGGACGGCCGCGCTCAGTCCCCGTCCTGCAGCCGGTCCCCGGCGTATCCCGCCACGCACCCCACCACCAGCACCGCGTTGGACAGCAGAAGGCCCTCCGCCGCCAACTCCTCCCACTGCACGGCCATGTTGAGCAGCTGCGCCACGACCGGTACGGCGAACGCAGCCGTCAGATGCCGGGGCGTCGACGCCCGGTACGGCTCGTGGTGGATCCGCGCCGCCGCCCAGGCCGCCGACGCGATGCAGAGCGCGTTCGGCAGATGGATCAGGAGCAGCCGGCCGCCGAAGGTCTCCAGGCGCGGGCCCGTCGCCACGTAGTCGTAAACGAGTGTTGCCTGGGCGTACTCGGTGAAGACCAGGACGACGACTCCGGCGGCCCAGGCCCGTACGAGCGCCAGAAACGCCGCACCACGCCGCTCCTGGTGCGCCCGCTGATAGCCGTATCGCGTCATCGCGCCGTGACCGTGATCGAGCTGATGATCTTCTTCAGGTCGCCGTCCGCGAGCCGTCCCTCGGCCGCGTCGATCCGTACGGCGTACGCCTTCTTCTGCGCGTCCAGCCCGGCGACGATCACGCCCTTGATCCGCGTCCCCTGCTGGACGAACTCGAAGTCGACGCGCCGGGCTTCCGTATCCTTGCCGTCCGGGCCCGTGACCTTGACGTCCCGCTGCCCGTGCAGCTTCGAGCCGAGCGCGATGCCCGCCTCCGCGCCGATCGCGGCCTCCTCCGCCGTATCGGCCTCGGTGAAGTCCAGCTGCACGGTGATCATGCCGACCGCCCTGCCGTCGGCGGTGAGGGTGGCGGCGGCCGCGTTGTACTTGCTGCGTTCCGCGTCGCTCTGCGGCTTGAAGGCGGGCGGACGGGCGACGGTGAGGGCAGGTGTCCGCAGCGTGCCCCAGTCCTCGGGGGCCCGGCCTGCCTTGTCCGTACCGCATCCGGCGGCGAACAGGGCGGCTGCGAGCAGCCACGCGGCGGCGGTCTTCTTCCGGCTACGCATCGCAGGTGCTCCCTCGGACTGGTCAGTTGGCGCAGTAGGTGTACGGCACATAATGGCGACCGTTCCCATGGGGTGCGCCCAGGAACTCCGCGGCATTGAGGGTCTCCTCCTTCTTCTCGGTGGAGACCGAGAAGCCGAGGCTGAGCCCGAGATTCAGCTCGAAGCCGTACTCGGCCGCCTCCGTCTGCCCTGTGTATGTCGTCTTGCTGGACAGGCCCTCGTCGAAGAGCAGCTGCCCGAATCTGTCGTCGGCACCGGGCCGTTGCGTCGGGGCGTGGGCGTTGAACATATAGGCGAAGGGCGCGCCGTACTGCCCGCTTCCGTCCAGCCAGTCCTGCGCGATCGCCCGTCCGGCATCGCCCTCGGCCCCCGGCGCGAATGTCATGGAGTTGGTGACGACCTCGATCCCGGTGGTCTGATCGCTGCCCTTGACCCCGCCGCTGCCACCCCGCTTGTCCGTGCCCGACTTGCCGTTGTCGCCGCCGACCTTCGCCCCGTCCTTGGTCCCGCCCTTCTCGACGGTGCGGGTCATGTCGATACGCAGCAGCTTGCCGGTCTTCTTGTCGTGGGTGACGGTGATGGTGCCGGTCTGCGTGGTGGACGCGGACGACTCACCACTGAGCGGCCCGGCCTCGTACCCGGCCTTGGTCCCGTACTCGATCGACGCGCTGTACGTATACGACTTGGTGCCGTTGAAGTCGTTGTCGGTCCAGGTCGCCTCGGGTGTGAACTTGAAGGCCCCGCCGAGGGTCGCGCCGAGCTTCTTCTCGTCGCCGGCGGAGAGCTTGAGCCCACCGGCGGCACTGGCCTCGAGCGCGACCTTGCCGTAACTGATGTGACGGTTGCCGAGCTTCTCCTCGATGCGCTTGCGCAGCTTCTCCTCCTCGGCGAGGGGCCCCTTGCCGAGGAAGTAGAGGATGCTGTTGCCGAGCCCGCCACCCTGCGCGTTGGCGTGCCGATTGGTGAGCTCGTACGTCTTGAGCTCCTCGAGGTCCTTACGGAAGGCGGCGGCGTCCGCCTCACTGTCGAAGACCCAGGTGTCGCCGTTGGTGACCTTGATCCCGGCGCCGAGCTCGACCTTGTCCGAGCCGAATTTCCCGATCTTGGCGCCGGGCTTCCAGTCCTTCTTGGCGGCGACGGAGGCGGCGTCGGTGAAGGTCATCATCACCCGCTGATCACGATCGTCGACGGCGCCGTCGCCGTTGACGTCGGTGTTGGCCTTGAAGCTCTGCTGCTGGAAGCCGTATTCCTCGCCCCACTCGATGAACAGGATCTTGGCTTTGGCGCCGGCTTTGTCGGTGATGGAGGAGATCTGGCAGAGAGGGGGCTCGTAGTCGGCGTCGGTCTTGGGTTCGGCTTCGGGCCCGGGAGCCGAACTGCAGGAACCGCCCGTGATCACACAGCGGATCTTGTCGCCGATCACGCGGCCCACGTCCAGCGTCGTCACCGCGGCGATCACGGCGATGAGGACCACCAGCACTCCGATGTACTCAACGGCCGTGGTGCCCCGGTCGCGTGCCGGGTTCCGTTCTCGGTGCCGTCTCATCCGACGTCCCCCTCGGTGACCCCATGCCTCTCGCACAAGGAATCGGAAGTGGAGCGTACGAAGGAGCGCGCCGGGGTGGCTTGGGCCCGGAGACCCAAGGCGGGCCCAAAACGGAGCTGCTACGGCACGAATTCACTCCCATGAAACGAGAGTTAACCTCTGACGCCTTCGCCCGTTTTCGCCTGTGCGGAGCGTGTGCGGGTTGTGGCCCAGAGATCTGAAAGGTGTTCTCTGCCTCGTATGACGTGGATAAAGTGCTGGAGCAGAAGCACGGAGCTGTAGGTATCTGCGGTCGCCGGAACCCCGGCGTCCGGAGCTGAACGGGGAACCAGCGTGCCGACCGCAATAGCTGTCACCAGCGCCGATCTTGTGCTGCCGCCCACCGACCACCAGACCCCCACTGCGGCTCTGCTGCAGGCGCCGGATGCTCAGCCCCTGGGTGCCGCCCTTGCCGACATGACCGTCCTGCTGGAGCAGCACGGCTATGTGATCGCGCTCTATCCCGCGTCCATACCCGTCGCCCACGAACGCCGGCTGCACACCGTCCGGTCGGTCCTGGAGAGCGACCGGATCGCGCTCCTCAAGCTGGATCTGCCGCCGCTGGGCGTGGCTGTACTGGGGCGCCAGCTACGTCAGTTATCCATCTGCGACTTCAGCGCGGGGATCGTCGCCTCCGCCGCCCGCCTGCTCTCCCACTACATCTACGCGGGTGCGCTGCTCAACTCCGTCACCAAGCTCGACCGAGTACCGGTGAGCCTGAAGTCCCATGCCAAGTCCTGGGTTCCGGGCTCCCAGTTCGCCGTACTCGCCAACCCCGGTCCGCAGCTGATCAGGATTGGCGCGGGTCAGCTCGCCGGTCCCGAGTTCAGTACACAACTGCTGTTCGCCAAAGGACAGTTGCAGACCGAGTGGGTGACCTCGACACTGGCTCCGGCATGGCAGGTGCAGGCAGTGCAGGAGACCGCACTTCTTTCCGACTCCCCTCGCTGGTGGGGCACGTCCAGACTGATCGAATTCGCCGCCTACCTGCCCGATATCTCCGTGCTCTACCAACTGGTTTCGTCCGTACGGCGAGAGGTGTGCACCTGGTGCGGAATTGAACTCATCGGTGATCGCTGCGGCTTCTGCTCGGCGCCGCTCGCCCCTGCCGAGAACCAAACACGCACGCCTGGTGTCCTGAACCAAGGGACTCCCATGCACCAGAGGCCGTAACCGGCGACTGGGGCTGCTCCCCGGACGCTCCACCTCAACGGCCCAGCCGCAGCAGCTCAGGTACGTGCACAGTTCCGACTCTGTCCACTCCGTCAACGCTTCTGAACGAGGTTCTCCTGCCCATGAATTCACGTCAGCGCCGTGGCGTCATACTTCTGCTCCTGTCGGTTCTCTGCGCCTTCGGTGTGTTCGCCGGCGTTCTGTCCGTCATCAGTGATGTGAATTCCAAGGTCGGGCCCGAGGTCACGGCGTACCGGATCAAATCCGACGTGGCCCCTTACACGGTGCTGGAGCCGGGGCAGTTCGAGAAGATTTCCATGCCCAAACGCTGGCTGTCGCAGAATGCGGTCACCGATCTTGCGGTGGTGAAGGACAAGATCGCTGTCACGCAGCTCAAGAAGGGCTCGTTGCTGCAGGACGACATGATGGTGAGGAAGCCCGCGGTCGGCAATGGCGAGCAGGAGATCGCCATCATGATCGACGCGGCCACCGGTGTGGCAGGAAAGATCACGCCGGGTTCGCTGGTGAACATCTTCGCCACCTTCGCCGGGAAGAAGGAAGGGGACGTGGACCAGTCCCGCATCATCGTCCCCAACGCCAAGGTCATCGACGTCGGCCGGATCACCGCCCTCAAGCCCGACAAGGACGACCGGGGCAGCGGACTCACCCAAGCCGTGCCGATCACCTTCGCCCTCAACACCACGGATGCCCAGCGTCTGGCCTACGCCGAGTCCTTCGCCGAGCACGTCCGCCTGGCACTCCTCGGCAATGGCAGCCCCACCACGCTGCGCCCGGGAGACGGCACCTACACCCTCGACGAAGACAAGAACAAGTGAGGGCTGTATGACCACGCGAATCATCCCGGCCGTCGGCGACGCCGATGCCGCCCGATCCATCGCCACCCTGCTCAGCCAGCTCCCGGACGCGGAGCCGGCCGGCCCGGTGGGCGACTCGACCACGCTCCTCGACACACTGGCCCGACTGGCCGGCGAGTCGATCGACGAGCTGCCCGAGGTCGTCCTCGTGCACGAGCGGATCGGACCGGTACCGGCGCTCGAGGTGATCCGGGAAGTGGCACTGCGCTTTCCGGCGGTCGGGGTCGTGCTCATCACCACCGATGCCAGCCCCGGGCTGTTCTCGGCGGCCATGGATTCGGGTGCGCGAGGTCTGATCGGACTGCCACTGAGTTACGAGGAGCTGGTCACCCGGGTCCAGGCGGCGGCCGGCTGGTCCGTCGGCGTACGCCGCCACCTCGGGCAGGGCACGGAGGTCTTCTCCGGTCCGGGTGGCACAGTCGTCGCCGTCGCGGGCGGCAAGGGTGGCGTCGGCACCACACTGATCGCGGTCCAACTGGCCCTGGCGGCACAGGCATCGGGCCACCACACCGCACTCGTCGACATGGATCTGCAGGCCGGTGACATCGCCTCCTATCTGGATGTGCAGTTCCGGCGCTCCATCGTGGACCTGGCGGGCATCCAGGACATCTCGCCCCGCGTGCTCCAGGACGCGGTCTTCCACCACGAGACCGGGCTCGGCCTGCTGCTCGCTCCCGGCGAGGGCGAACGCGGCGAAGAAGTCACCGACCGGGTGACACGACAGGTCGTCAGCGCGCTGCGCCAGCGCTACCAGGTCGTGGTCATCGACTGCGGCTCACAGATGAGCAGCGCCAATGCGACCGCCATCGAGATGGCGGAAAGGGCGGTGCTGGTGACGACCCCGGACGTGGTCGCGGTGCGCGGCGCCAAGCGCATGGTCCGGCTCTGGGACAGGCTCCAGATCCGCAAGGCGGAGGAGACCGTCACTCTCGTCAACCGGCATATACGCAACACCGAGATCCAGCCGGCGCTGATCGAACGGATCACCGGCACCCGGGTGGCCTCCATCGCCGTTCCGTCGAACTTCAAGGAGCTCCAGGGCGCGGTCGACGCCGGCCGGATGCAGGACCTGGAGGCCAAGAGCACCGTCAAACAGGCGCTGTGGGGCCTGGCCGGAGAGCTCGGCCTGGTGAAAACGGCGGAGAACGAGGGCAAGGGCAGGGCCAGGGGCGGAAGGGCCGCGAACGACCGGGGGTCGCTCGCTTTCGGACGCCGTTCACGTGGCGACGCATCGAGTGACGGGAAGTGAGGGGCAGGAGGATGAGAACCAACTGGCCCGGAAGGCATGTACGGGTCGGCGCGCGGGCCCGAAAACGGGGACTCGCAGGCGACCGCGGCCAGATAGCCGTCGAGTTCATCGGCATGCTGCCGATCATTCTCATGACGTGTGTGCTGCTCTGGCAGGCCGTGCTGTTCGGATACGCGTACACCCTGGCGGGCAATGGCGCGGACCGGGCGGCGCACGAGGCAGGCGTCACCTACGGGCAGCTGGACACGGCAGCACAGTGCAACGAGGGCGCGCGCCTGGGCGTGGCCGACCCGGACTACGAGTTCAGGGAGAACTGCAGTCCGGATCTGGCGCACAACACCATGCGGGCGAGCGTCGAGGTGAAGGTCCCGGTGCTCATACCGGGTCTGATCGACTTCTCGTTCGGCCCGGTGACCGGCAAAGCCAGTTCGCCGCTGGAGGGCTGAAGCGATGACCAGGCGCAGAGACGACAGGGGCGCGACCGCGGTCGAGTACATCGGATTCCTGCCGATCCTGATTCTCATCGGGATCTGCCTGCTGCAGTTCGGTCTTGCCGCGTACGCCATGCAGCAGGCCGGCACGGCCGCCCGCACCGCCGCCCGTATCGGATCCCAGAGCAATGACGCCGCGGCCAAGGCGGCGGGCGAGGCAGCCGTCAGCGACCTCCTCCACGAGGGCACCGACGTCGACATGAGCGGCGGTTCCACCGATGACGCCAAGGCGACGGCCACCGTTCGGATTCCCTCGGTCATTCCGGGCTTCTCGTTCGACCCGGTGAAACGTACGTCCATCATGCCGCGCGACTGACGAACAGACCCGCACAGCGAAGGAGTGGGAGTACTGATGAGCCTTCTGGAGCGCCGAGGCGCCCCCGAGGAGAACGGCGGGAACCGCGAAGACGGTCATCTCGTCGCGACCTACCGGGCGAAGCTGCTTCAGGAGATCGACCTCGCGGAGATGTCGGCGCTCGCCGCGGTGGAGCGTCGCGTCCGGCTGGAGCGCGTACTCGGCCACATCATCAGCCGCGAAGGTCCCGTCCTCTCCACCGTCGAGCGCGCTCAGCTGATCCGGCGGGTCGTCGACGAAGCCCTCGGCCTCGGCATCCTCGAACCCCTTCTGGAGGATGCGTCGGTCTCCGAGATCATGGTCAACGGCCCGGACCAGATCTATGTGGAGCGCGGTGGCCGGGTCGAGCAGCTCCCGATGCGGTTCGCCTCCAACGACCAGTTGATGCAGACCATCGAACGCATCGTCTCCACCGTCAACCGCCGGGTGGACGAGTCGAATCCGATGGTCGACGCCCGCCTTCCCAGCGGCGAGCGCGTCAACGTGATCATCCCTCCGCTGTCGCTGACCGGCGCCATCCTCACCATCCGACGCTTCCCCAGAGCCTTCACCCTGCGGGAGCTGATCGGGCTCGAGTCGCTCGACGAGCCGATGCTCTATCTGCTCTCGGCGCTGGTGCAGTCCAAGATGAACATCATCGTTTCCGGCGCCACCGGTACCGGTAAGACCACACTGCTCAACGCCCTGTCCGGGCTGATTCCCGAGGGCGAGCGTGTCATCACCATCGAGGACTCGGCCGAGCTGCAGCTGCAGCAGTCGCATGTGATCCGTCTGGAGTCCCGCCCTCCGAACGTCGAGGGCAAGGGGCGGATCACCATTCGCGACCTCGTACGCAACTCGCTGCGTATGCGCCCGGATCGCATCATCGTCGGCGAGGTCCGCGGCGGCGAAACACTTGACATGCTCCAGGCGATGTCGACCGGTCACGACGGCTCTCTCGCCACCGTCCACGCCAACAGTGCCGAGGACGCGCTGATGCGGCTGCAGACCCTCGCCTCGATGTCCGAGGTGGAAGTCCCCTTCGCCGCCCTGCAGGACCAGATCAACTCCGCCCTCGATGTCATCGTGCAGCTCACCCGCCATGCCGACGGCTCCCGGAAGATCACCGAGATCGCGATTCTCGACTCGCACGGTCGCGAACCCTTCAAGATCGTCTCGGTGTGCCGCTTCCTGGCCCAGCCGATGGAAGCCGACGGAAAGATCCACGGGCACTTCGAGTACTACCCGCTGACCCGCCGGGTCGCCGACCGCTTCTACATGGCCGGCCAGCCCGTCCCTCAGGCCTTCGGTATCGCACAGTCCGACGAACAACTCGCCTCCAGAGAAGCCAAGTAGCGAGTAGGTGCCAGGAAATGAATCGACTGGATCAGCTGACGATCGGCGCCACACTGCTCTTCAGTGCGCTCCTGATCGCGGGCGTCCATACCTACGCGTCGGGCAAGGCCCAGCGCGCGGCGCTGGAACAGCGCCTGTCGTCGACGCAGCAGATCACGACGACCGGGCGGCGGCGCCGCTTCAGGGGCTTGGACCGCAGGCTGAAGCAGACCGGCTTGGGCAAGAAGATCGAGCGACGGCTCGCCGCCACGGGCCTGGATCTCACCCCGGGAGAGTTCTTCGTCTACATGGTCGCCGCCGTCGCCGGGTTCTGGCTCCTCGCCAGCTCGATACTCGCTTCCTTCTTCGGCCCGATCGCGGGACTGATTGCGCTCTGGTCCGCGTTCGCCTTCCTCAACTGGCAGCGTCAGAAGCGCATCGAGAAGTTCATCAACCAGCTGCCCGAGCTCTCCCGCATCATCGCCAACGCCACTCAGGCGGGCCTCGCCCTGCGGATGGCGATCAGCCTCGCCGCCGAGGAGCTGGAGGAGCCGGCCGGAGACGAACTGGCCAAGGTCGCCAACGCCCTCGCTCTGGGCCATTCCATCGACGACGCTCTCGGCGAGCTGGCGGACCGCTTGCCCTCCCGCGAATTGGTCGTTCTTGTCACGACCCTTGTCCTCTCGAACCGCTCCGGTGGCGCCATCGTCAGCTCCCTGCGCAATCTCACGGAGACGCTGGAAGAGCGCAAGGAGACCCGGCGCGAGGTCAGGACCCAGCTCTCTCAAGTGACGCTGACCGCCTACATCGTCCCCGGGATGGGCCTCGCGATGCTGATGCTCATGGACAGCGTCTGGGACGGCGCGCTGGACAAGATCACCGGTAACACGATGGGGCAGGCGGTCGTCCTGCTCGCCCTGGGCCTGTATCTCGTCGGCTTCTTCCTCGTCCGTCGCCTGGCCAAGATCGAAGTCTGAGGAGGCGCCATGGAACTGCTGCTCGCACTCGCCGCAGGGCTCTGCGTAACCGGCATCTTCTACGGGATCAGGCTCTACCGCGCCGATGCCAAGCTGCCGACGGATCTCGCCCTCGCCCTCGAAGTGGGCTCCACCCGCACCAGCGCCGTCGGCAGCGGCATCGACCGCCTCGGCATGCGCTATGCGCCCGCGGTGCTGCGGATGATGGGCCCCAAGCGAGTGAACAAGCTGCGGGAGAGACTCGACAAGGCGGGCAACCCGGGCGGTCTGACCGTCGACCGCTATGCGGCCCGACGCGCCGTCTACGGATTCATCGGTGCGTTGGGGGCGTTCGCCCTGCTCATCAACGCCCATCCATTTCTCGCCCTGCTGTTCGTGGCTTTCGGCATCTGGTGGGCGGAGGTCGGAATCTGGGCGGCCACCCGCGCGCGCAAGGCCGCCATCGAGCGCACGCTCCCGGACTTCCTCGATGTGCTGGCGGTCGTCGTCTCCGCCGGCCTCGGCTTCCGCCAGGCACTCGACCGGGTGGCGGAACGGTACCGGGGGCCATGGGCCGATGAACTCAAGATCACGCTGCGCCAGATGGACATGGGTGTCAGCCGTCGCGACGCCTTCGAGCAGCTGCGCAAGCGCAACGCCTCCGAGCAGGTCGCCCAGTTCGTCACCGCGCTCCAGCAGGGCGAGGAGCTCGGCGCGCCCATCGTCGACACCCTGATCGCCATTGCCAACGACATGCGCCGTACGGACGCCCAGAACGCCCGCCGCAGAGCGTCCAAGGCCGTCCCGCAGGCGACGGGCATCGTGACCATGCTCATGGTCCCGGCCACCATCCTGCTGATCGGAGCCGGCATGTTCCTCGGCTCGGGCATGAGCATCGGCGGATGAGCAGCGGATCCCGAGGAAGGGGGAAAGGCACATGGTGCTTCACCCGGTGTCCACCGGACCGGCCGGCATCGTGACGGCGGACGGCATGCTCGGCGTGGCAACCGGCGACGGCGCCCCGGCCGAACCCGCGCTCAAGATTCAGCTGAGCGCGCTGCAGGCCATGTGCCGGCAGGTCTTCGGATTCCGGCTGGCGATGATCGCGCTGGCCACCCCGTTCGCCATCATGGGTACGGCATCGGGCTGGCCGACCCTCCTGGTCGGCATCGCGATCCTGGTCACCTTCATGGGGTCGTACGTCCTCTTCCGCGACTGGGAGCGCTTCGGCCCGCTGCTGCTGCGGCACCCGTGGCTGCTCGGCATCGACGCCTTCTTCGGCGCGCTGCTGCTGATCACCGCGACCCCGGCCAGCCCGCTGAGCTACGTCACCATCTGCACGCCGCTGCTGGCGGGACTTGTCTACGGCTGGCGAGGCGCCGGTGTCTTCGCCGCACTGACCATCCTGATCATCTTCGCCGCCTATGGAGCCAACACCGAGCTCAGGGTCTCGATCGCCGGCTCCACGCTGCTGCCGGGCCTGTGCGCCGTGCTGGGCGCGGTCGGAGTCAGCCTGCGCCAGCTGATGCTCCGCTTCGGCTCGGCGACCCAGGCGCTCAGCGACGTACGCTCACGGCTCGCGGTGACCGAGGCCGTCGAAGGTGAACGTGCCCGACTGGCGCGGGAGATGCACGACTCTGTCGCCAAGACCCTGCACGGCGTCGCGATGGCCGCCGACGGCCTGGCGTCCTCCGCCGACCGGATGGACCCGCTCACCGTCAAGCACCAGGCCGGCATGGTCGCCAGATCCGCCCGCCGTGCCGCCGCCGAGTCCCGTGAGCTGCTCTCCGACCTGCGCCGTCAGACCGACCTCGGCGCCACCGGGGTGGATGTCGTCGCCGAGCTCAGCGCCCGTACCGATGATTTCGCCCGGAAGACCGGACTGCGGGCCACCTGGCGCACCCTCGGTGACGCCCCCGTCCCCGATGTCCCGCACGCCGTCGCCCGCCACCTGCTGACCATCGCGTCCGAAGCGATGGAGAACGCCCATCGCCATGCCCGACCCACCTGCCTCGACGTGTCCGTGGGCGTCGTGGACGGAGCCTTACGGATCAGTGTCTACGACGACGGGCGCGGTCTGCCGCCGGGTACGTCGCTCGAAGACCTCAGAAAGGCGGGTCACTTCGGACTCGTCGGCATGGTCGAGCGCGCGGCCGGAATCGGCGCCCGCATCCGCATCGGACGTGGACGGGCGACCAGAGGAACCGAAGTCCGCCTCGAGATCCCCGTCAATGCCCTACTGCCCAGCGGCCTGCCGGCCGCCGTACACCCATCGCCCACGAGCTGGCCGGTCCCGGCCGACAACAGTCCCCACACACTCTGAAAGGAGGCCGCACCATGCCGGACGATTCGTCGTACACATCCGGACAGCAGACGCCGAGGTCGCACGTGTCCCAGCACACGTCGTCGCACAGCACACCCATCCGCTCCGAGCACACTCCTGCCCAAGTGCCACTTCCCCCGCCGGCCGCGGCATCCGGAGGGTTCCCCGCCCTCCCCACTCCGGCGGCACCGGCACCGTTGCGGGTCGTCGTCGCCGATGACAACCCCGTAGTACGGGCCGGGCTCCAAGTACTGCTCTCCGGCCGCGAGGACATCGCGGTCGTCGCCGAGGCCGCCGACGGACGGCAGGCCTATGAGATGGCCCAGCAACACCGCCCGGACGTGGTTCTGCTCGATGTGCGGATGCCCGGCGTCGACGGGATCTCCGCGCTGCCTCACCTGGTGCGTATCGCGCCGGTGATGATGCTGACGTACAGCCGTGAGAGCGAGATCGTGCAGGAGGCGCTGCGCCTGGGGGCCGGGGGCTACCTGGTCCACGGGGAGTTCAGCGCGGACCAACTCGTCGACGCCGTACGGGACATAAGGCAGGGCAGGGCCTACTTCACGGCCACTGCCGCCAACGCCCTGCTGGCCCATATGCGGGGCGAACCCGCGCCGGCGGAGCCGCATCCGTTACCGGAAGGGCTGGGGCAGGCGTTCACCGCCGGTGCTCCGTATGCAGGGGGTCAGGGCGCTCCGCAGACAGGCGATGGTGCGACTGCACACACTGAGACGCCGCGAGTGGATCCGTACTGGAGTCCCAACTCCGGCCACCAGCCCGGCTCCTATGTATCAAACTCATTGCAGTCGCTGCATGACTCTTCGCGTATGCAATCGAATGTGGGAGAGTCTTCGGAAGCGCGGCATGCAACGGGCCACGACTCGCCTCAACAGGCGGGATCCAGGCCGAAGTTCGGGCTGAGCTCGAGGGAGGCGGAGGTGATGGACCTGATCGCGTCGGGCATGACCAATCAGCAGATCGCTGCCACCTGCTTCATCAGCGAGAAGACGGTCAAGAACCACATCAACCGCATCTTCGCCAAGCTGCACAGCGCCAGCCGCAGCGAAGCCATCGCGGTATGGCTCGGCACCGCACGGGGATACGGCGGCGGTGCGCCGAGGGGGGCGGTCGGCCATGGCTGACAGGGCCACGATGCGCGATTCGGGCCTTCGGACCCACCCTCCGAACGGCCGGGCCCAGTCTTTCCTTTGGGCCTTGGATTGGGCCCTGGGACCCTCTGTCGGAGCCATCGGTCCGGCGTACGTTTCTCGTGTCGAAAGCGGCACCGGCCAGGAGGAAGCCGGTAACGCGGAAGGCGCTCAGGAGACATACGAACCGGCCGGTGTGCGGCCGGCCGGACCCGGAGGGGAACACCATGTCGAAGGACCTCGCGCTCAAGGCCGCCGTTGCGACTCAGCTTCGTGTGAGCGGCTGGAGGAACACGGCGATCGAGCGCATGAGCCGCAGGGCCGACAAGGGTCAGACCTCGGTCGAGTACATCGGCATGCTGGTGGCGGTCATCGCGATCATCGCGATCATCGTGACGATGAAGCAGGACATCGGCCAGGCGATCGGCAACAAGATCAAGGACGTGATCGGCACCTCCGGCAAGTAGGACCATTCGCTGGAGTGCTCACCCGGCATCGCGAGGCAGGGCAGGCTTTCCCCATCTACATCACGGTGGTGGCGGGCCTGCTCTTCCTCGCGTTCGCGTATTTCGTGGTCGGCGAGTACGCCGATCAGCGAAATGGCGCCCAGGGTGCTGCCGACGCCGCCGCGCTGGCCGCAGCCCAGGACGCACGGGATCAGATCGTGGACGAGCTGCTCGGACCGAAGCTGCCGGAGAACTGGGTGGAGCTCATCCTCGGCAGGGGATTCGAAACCGGCGCCGCATGCGACATCGCCGACGACTACGCGCAGAAGAACGACTCGGACAGTAACGGCTGCAATCCCTATTACGGGCAGTACTGGGGGTTCACCGTCGGAGTCAAAACGAAGAAAACCATCGGCGATTCGGTGATCCCGGGCACGGCGGACAAGAAGGGCGAAGCAAAGGCCAGGGCCGTCGTTGTGCCCGAATGCTCGTTGAGTGGCGCGAAGCTCGACTGCGACGGCATGGCTTCGTTGATCGACCCGGACGACCTCGGTAGCGTGCCGGACCTGGCTGATCTCTTCACCGTTCGTCTGATCGACGCGAACTGACCGAGTGACAACTAGCAGAGGAATGCAGTGATGAGCATGCGGCAGATCTCACAGGCGCGCAGGGCGGCGGCGGCCGTCACCGCGGCGGTGGCGCTCACTTTCGCGCTGGCCGCATGTGGCAGCGACGGTGACAAACCCGACCAGGCATCCAAGGCCGGCCAGTCGTCGACTCCGGACAACGGGGGCGCGGCCGATCAAGGGGGCAAGGGAAACCCGGGCAGTGCGAATCCACAGCCGGACAAGGTCCTCACCACGCTCAAGGGCCAGAACGGGATGGAGCTGGACATCACCGCTGCGGTCCGCGACTCCGGCGGGTTTGTGACGGTCCAGGGGAACATGCGGAACACCGCAGATGCAGATTTCAACCACACCTCCGACTGGTCCGGGTCCGAGCTCGAGATCAAGCAAGCGGTCGGCGGCGGCTCAGTGGCCGGTGCCACGCTGGTGGACGCCAAGGAGAAGAAGCGCTACTACGTCCTGCGCGACACCGAGAACCGGCCACTGGTCACCACGCTCGCAAGCGTCAAGGCTAAGTCGTCGACTCCCGTGTTCATGCAGTTCCCGGCCCCGCCGGAGACCGTTAATCAAGTGACGTTCTCGCTGCCTACCTTCCAGGCCGTGACGCTCCGGCTCGGAAGCGAGTGAGGGTATGCCAGTCCTTTCAGCTTTCGTGCGTGGCAGGGCCGTGTTCATCGGCTCCATCGCCCTCGCTCTGACTGTCGTTGCCGTCCCGTCGGCAGGCGCCGACGACGGACCGCGCCCCAAGGCCACCTCTGTGTACAAGGGGAAGATCGACGTCAGCGACCCCGACCTCAAGATGGTCGACGGAGCGACGCTCGCTCCGGGCAAGGTTCTGGAGATCAAACAGGTCGTCGGTGACGAGGCGGGCGACCAGCAGCGTGAGGATTCGAATTCCGAGGTCAAGTTCAGCCTGCAGGCCGAAGTCCTCTTCGGCAAGGACAGCGCCGAACTGAGCAGCGATGCCAACTCCCGTATCAAGGCGATCGCCGAGGAGATCAAGAAACAGAACGCCACGAAGGTCCGGGTGTTCGGCTTCACGGACGATCTGGGGTCGGCGGCACACGGAGATGTGCTCTCCAAGCAGCGCGCCGACGCGGTGCACGGGGTTCTCTCCAAGGAACTTGCCGCTGTAGGCATCACCTATGAGATCCGGGGATACGGCGAGCAGTTCCCGATCGCGGAGAACACCTCCGAGGAGAACCGCAGGAAAAACCGGCGCGTGGAGGTCTCCTTCCCGCGCGGCACGGCTTCGTAGTTTCCTTGTTCTGGATCACTTCGCTGATGTGAGCGCGCAGTGGGCCCCGTCGCAGTCTCCTTTGCGGCGGGGCCCACTGCTTGTGCCCGCGCAAGGTGAGCCCGACTTTGGGTCCTGGGGCCCACGACTGCACACGCACCCGGCCCTAGCGTCGTGTGCATGTCGCGTATGGGGGTTGTGCGTCAGCTTCGCCGGCGGGTGCGTAGGTTATTGCCGCGCACGGATGCCCGGGCATTGGGGCTGCGGAAGTCGCAGTCGGGGCAGACCGCGGTGGAGTACATCGGTCTGGTCGTAGTGGTGATCGCGATCATCGGCGCGCTGGTGGCGACCGGTGGTGTGCCCGAGGTGGGCAAGGCCCTCGGGAACAAGATCTGCCAGGCGGTCGGCGGTAGTTGTGGTGTCGACGGCGGGGGAGACCCCCAGGCACAGGGCGACCAGGACGATCCCGACCCGGGGGATCCCGGAGATGGTCGGCCCGCTTCCGACGACGACGGCGACGGTCAGAAGACACAGACCCAGCTCGACTACGACAAGGCGCTGAAAGAGCTCCAGGACGCCCAGACCGCGGAGAAGTCCGACCAGGACAAGGCGATCGAGGCCGCGAAGGAGCTCGCGAAGATCCTCGCCGAGGAACTCGGCATCACCGACGCCCTCGACTGCATCACCAAGGGCGACATGGGCGCCTGTACCGAGACGCTCATCAATGTGCTCCTCAGCCTTATCGGCGGTGCGGTCGGGAAACTCGCCGCGAAGTACGGCGCGCCATGGAAATGGAAGAAGGCCGTCGAGCTCGTCAGGAAGCTCAAGAAGCACGGCGGTGACCTGTACGACGGGCTGAAGGGGCTCATCAAGAACCGCAAACGCGTAAGCGACGCCGAGAAGAAGCTCGCCGACGCGAAGAAGAAGCTCGACGTGGAGAAGAAGAAACCCAAGGACGGCGAGAAGAAGCCGGACGACAAGCCGAGGACGTGCCCACGGCACAGCTTCCCGCCCGGTACGCCGGTGCTGCTCGCCGATGGGCGTCGCATGCCCATCGAGAAGGTACGGATCGGCGACCGGGTCGAGGCCACCGACCCGTACACCGGGAAGACCGCGACGCGCCTCGTGACGAACACCATCACCACCTACGACGACAAGGACTTCACCCGGCTCACGGTGCGTACGAAGTCCGGTACCGCCGTGGTCGAGGCGACCGACACCCACCCCTTCTGGCTGACCGGGCAGCGGCGCTGGGCGGACGCCGGCGACATCAGGGCCGGAGACGGGCTGCGCGCGCTGGACGGCACGGACCTGAAGGTGCTCACCGCTCGTCGCTACACCCAGCGCCGGACGACCCATGACCTGACCGTCGCTCAGACACACACCTATTACGTGCTCGCCGGGCGGACCCCCGTTCTGGTGCACAACGAGGACCCGACCGGCTGCGGTCCGCTCGACGGTGAGCGTGAGTACGACGTGTACGATCCGAAGACCAAGAACAGGATTACCGATATCGACCACATCGATGGTGGAGTCCTGTGGGAAGAAAAGAGCGCACTCTTCGGTGACGAGTCGTGGCTCACCAAGCAGGTGGACGGAAAGCTTGCGAAGTATCTGGAAGCCCGTAAGCATATGGAGGGCTACGAGCAGGCCCCCGTTGGATTCAGGTTCACGAATCCCAAGGTCGACCCTCGATTCCGTGCCGCACTCGAGCAGCGCATTCAGAAGCTCAGGGACGAGAATCCCGGGCTGGACATCAGGCTGGAGTTCACCGGATGAGCTACTACTTCGAAATCTCCGGTGAAACCGTCTGGGATCCGGCCCTGCGCATCGCGAAGTGGTACCTCGCCCTCGCCGAGAGCACGGCGGAGCTGATGCAGGTGCCGACCGGTCTCACGCCGTCCGAGCAGGACACGTGCGAGATCGACCCAAGGGCGTTCCAGGGCTTCGTCGAGGGCCTGTACGAGGTCTACTTCTCGACCCGTCACCCGGTTCAACACGGCCTGATCAAGGGCCTGTTGCTTGCCTCGCTGGTGGTGCTGGAGCGCACGGGCACCGTCATCCGGCCGAAGACCGAGGCGGAGAAGTCGCTGTGGGAGGAGAAGCAGGCGCTGGCGCGGTCGATGTAAGAGGCTCACAGGTCTGAAACAGTTGCCGGAGCCGTCCCGTGGGGGGAAGGGCTGACCGTCCTCCGGAAGGGAGTTGAGGGTGAGAATGCCGTTCGGGAAACGACTGCGGGCCGAGTTGGGTGCGCCGCGCAGGGCCCGGCTGCTCGACAGCAGCCCGCGTTCCGCCGTCTGGCAGGTCGAGCTGGGCGACGGTACGCCTGCCGTCGTGAAGCATCTGGTGGCCGGCGCGGAGGCCGATGAGCGGTACGGGCGGGAGGTGGCCGCGCTGCGGCTTGCCGCGCGGGTCCGGCCGGCCGTTGTGCCGCGGGTGCTCGGCGTGGACGCCGACGAGCGGGTGGTCGTCCTGGAGTACGTGGAGAACGGGCCGGCGCGCCAGGGGTGGGAGGTCGAGTACGCGGCTGGGCTCGCCCGCCTGCATGCGGCGGCGAGCGGGAGCGAGGGCGGGGAGGGGCTGCCGGCTTGGGTCGGGCCCGATGCGGGTGATGTCGGCTCGTTTCTCGGCTTCGCACAGGCGCTCGGTGCCGGGGTTCCGGACGGTGTCGAGGACGAACTTCACCAACTGCTGCCAAGACTGGGCACGTTGAACGGGCCGCGTGCGCTGCTGCACGGAGATCCGTGCCCCGGCAATGATCTGCACACGCCGGACGGCATACGTTTCATCGACTTCGAGCAGGCCTGCCTCGGCAATGGCCTCATGGAACTCGCGTATCTCCGCATCGGCTTCCCCACCTGCTGGTGCGTGACCGCCGCTCCCGAACCGCTGCTGGCCGAAGCCGAGGCGGCGTACCGCACCGCCTGGCGGGCGGCGACCGGTGCGGAAGTCGAGGGCGAGCTCGTCGATGCCTGCGCGGGGTGGCTGATCCGGGGCGACGCACTGGTCCAGCGCGCGCACCGCGGGACTGTCGACCAGTTGGCCCGGGTTATGGACGAGGACTGGGAGTGGGGGACGGTGAGCGCGCGGGAGCGGTTGCTGCACCGGCTCGGGGTCGTGGCGCGGATGGCCGACGGGAGCGAATCCCTGGGCGGGCTCGGTCGGCTCAGCGCCGAGGTGCGGCGGCGCATGCTCGAACGCTGGCCTGCGCTGAAAGCGGCGCCGGAACGGCGCCCGTAGAGGCGGCAGTAGAGGTGGCCGATTGGGTCCGTGGGCCCATGCGAGGGCGTGAACACCGCTGTTAGCGTGCGTCAACGGCACCATTCACACCGGCGGGACGGGACACGGATGAGGCGGCAGCGCACGGCAGCGGCGGCAGCGGTCCTCGCCCTTGCGGCGGGGCTTACGGCGGCCTGCGACGAAAAGAGCGGGAACAGCGGAGACAACGCCGCCCACGCCTCGAAACCGTCGCCGACGCAGAAGACCACTGCCTCCGCGACGCCCCCTCCCGAAGCTCCCCGCGCTCCCCAAAAGGATCTCTCCAAAGCCGACTTGGAGAAGGCGGTACTCGCCAAGGGTGATGTGTCCGGCTTCAACGTCGGGCCGATGGACCCTCCGCCGCTCCAGGGTGAGACCGCTGACAAGACCGAGTGCATCCCGATCACTGCCGTCATCAACGGCAAGCCGGAGCCCGTCGCCCAGGCCTCCGTGTACCGGCAGCTCACCGGCGCCAAGGACGGCCGGCCCGCCGTCTCCGAATTCCTCACCGCCCATGGGGCGCAGGGTGCGGCGACGGTGCTCAGTCGGCTGCGGACCGCCGTCGAGGCGTGCGAGGGCGGCTTCAAGGCGAGCGGCGGCGAGGGGCCGTCGACGTACAAGAGCGTAAAGACGCTGCCTGTCGCCAAGGTCGGGGACGACGCGTTCGCCTACCAGGTGACGGGCGACTTCGAGGGCGACTCCGTACCGCTGGTCTTTCAGGTCGTACGCTCCGGCGGCACGCTGGCCACCTTCTACACCGCGAACCTCGAGGGGCCGCAGACCCCGACGATTCCGCCGACTCTCCTCGCCGCTCAGATCGCCAAGCTCAAGTAGCGGCCAACGCGCCCGACGCGGCCGTAGCAGCCACAGGGCACGGAACGGTCGGCTTCAGGGCTCAATCGTCAGCTGTACGCCCCGGCGCACGCCCCAGCCCGCCATGGCTCCTGCCTCCGACTCCAGCACATGGCGTGCGCCGAACCGCGGCTTGCCGAGCCTGCCCGGCTTCATCGTGTGGACGTCCACGACCCTCAACTCCATGTCCAGATACGCCACATCGATCGTGAAGCGCATCCTGAAGGTGTGCACGCTGTTGCACGGGGTCAGCAGGATCGCGCCCTCGATACCGTCCCGCCCCAGCAGACCGCGCCGCCGCGTCCCGTACGAGGCCGCGATCTCCACCGGTATCACCGGTATCACCGGTATCACGGGACTCGCCGAAACCGGCGGCATCACCGGCTCCGCCGCCGCACCGCCCCGCTCGGCGATCCTCAACGACCCAGTGCCATTCCGCCATTGACGCCTTCGGCCCATGGCCCTAGACCGTAGCGCCCGGCGCCCGGCCATGAACCCCGGATCACCAGGAGTGGGCCCCAGGGCCCATGACCCGACGCGCCGAGCCCCTTACGCTCGCTGCCGTGTACGCCACGCTGATCGCCGTCGCCGCCTTCTGGGGTGCCGCCGCCGGGCTGCTCGTCCCGCGCGCCGCATACCGGCTCTCCGTCGAGCCGGAGGAGGCGTGGCGCGACACCTGCCCCGCCGGGCACTCCTTCGCCGGGCCCGCGCAGGGCTGGCTCGGTGGTGCGCGGTGCGCGCCCTGCGCCGCCGCGGTGGCCACGACCCAACGCCACCTGCAAGCCCCTCTTGTCCCTCTCGTCACCGCTCTCTCCTGCGCCGCCCTCGCCGCCGCCACCGGCCTCCGCCCCGAACTGGCCGTCTGGCTGCTGCTCGCGCCCTTCGCCGTACTTCTCGCCCAAGTCGACCGCAACGTCCACCGCCTGCCCGACCAGCTGACCCTCCCGCTCGCCGCCGCGGCCGCCGTGCTTCTCGGGCTCGCCGCATTGCTCCCCGCCGACGCCGGCTCCTGGCCGACCGCGCTGCTCGGCGGACTCGTCCTCGGCGCCGCCTACTTCGTGCTCTTCCTGATCCACCCGAACGGCATGGGTTTCGGCGACGTCAAACTCGCCCTCTCGCTCGGCGTCGCCCTCGGCTGGTACGGCTGGACGGTCCTCTTCACCGGAGCCTTCGCCGGCTTTCTGCTGGGTTCGCTGTACGGGGTCGGACTGATGGTCCTCCGGCGCGCGAACCGTAAGACCGCGATCCCGTTCGGGCCGTTCATGATCGTGGGCGCGCTGGCCGGGCTGCTGCTCGGCGGCCTCGCGGCGGGCTGAGAGGACCCAAGGCCGCGGAGCGACATACGTACAAGACACGACCCGTCCCGCCCGCAAGAATCGTTCGCATGGATTCCATTGACGCGAAGCCGGTCAACCTCACCGAAGCCCTCGCCACGTTCGACGATGTCTACAGCCCCCGCATCGTGGCCCGGATGAACGACTACGACGTACGGATCGCCCACACCGCCGGAGAGCACATCTGGCACGTCCATGAGGACACCGACGAGTTCTTCCTCGTCCTGGACGGCCGTTTCGACATCGCGCTGCGCGCCGCCGACGGGACCGAGTCCACCGTCGAGCTCCACAAGGGCGACACCTTCGTCGTACCGAAGGGCATCGAGCACAAGCCCTCGTCGCCCGGCGGCTCGATCCTCATGTTCGAGCCTTCCGGTACGAAGTCGACGGGTGACCGGCACGACGGCGAGATCCCCGACCACGTCGACAGCACCACCGGGCACGCCTTGTCATGACAGCGCGTACGTTCGACGAGCTCGTCGCCGACGCGGAAGCCGTCTCCGCCGACGGCTGGGACTTCTCCTGAGCGGATGCGGTCGGAGGGGCCCTTCATCGCCACGACGACGCGCTCGCTCATCGAGGCGGTCAAGCCGTACGGCGTCAGGATGCCCATCTAGCATCGGGACGCATGCGGACATTCTCTGACAATGCGGTGATTCGGCGAGGCGTACTGCGGTCCCTCATCCCCGCTCCGGCGCCAAAACCCCGATCGCGCCCCACTGCCCGTTTCCCCGCCGCCCTCCTCCCCTGGAGCTGGGCGGCGGTGCTCTTTCTGCTCTACGCCACCGTCGCCGTACGCCGTCATATGCTGCTCCGCACCACCGGCTACGACCTCGGCATCTTCGAGCAGGCCGTACGCGCCTACTCCCAACTGCGGCCGCCGATCGTCCCCCTGCGCGGCGACCACTTCAATCTGCTCGGCGACCATTTCCATCCCGCGCTCGCCGTGCTCGCCCCGCTCTACCGCCTCTGGCCGTCGGCCCTCTGTCTGCTCCTCGCCCAGTCGGCGCTGCTCGCCCTCGCTGTCGTACCGCCGGCCCGCTGGGCGCTGCGGGAGCTCGGGCGCCGCTCGGCGCATGCCGTCGCCGTCGGCTACGGGCTGAGCTGGGGCATCGCCTCGGCCGCCGCCTTCGACTTCCATGAGGTCGTCCTCGCCGTACCGCTGCTCTCCTTCGCCCTGGAGGCCCTCGGCCGCCGCCGCTGGGGTCCCGCCGTCGCCTGGGCTGCTCCGCTCGTCCTGATCAAGGAGGACCTGGGCTTCACGCTCGCCACTCTCGGCTGTTATGTCGCCTGGAAGGGCCCGCGCCGTCTCGGCGTCGTCACCGCCGCGGCCGGTTTGCTCGCCTCGGCCGTCGAGATCAAGTTCCTGCTGCCCGCCTTCAATCCGGCGGGCAGCTATGCGCACGGCGGCAACCTCACCGAGGGCGCCCACAGCTCGCTGCTGTCCACCATCGCCTTCGCCCCGCTCGACGCGCTGCGCCCGGACATCAAGGCCATGACGGTGATCCTGGTCTTCGCCCCGTCCGCGCTGCTTGCGCTGCGCTCACCACTCGCGATCCTCGCGGTGCCCACCCTGACCTGGCGGATGCTGTCGCGGATCGGCTTCCACTGGGGCACGTCCTTCCACTACAGCGCCGTCCTGATGCCCATCGTCTTCGTCGGTCTGATCGACACACTGCGGCAGTGGCGCGGCGCGGACCATCCGCTCGCCGCCCGCCATGTCCGCGCCTCGCTGATCACTGTGCTTGCCGTGACCCTGGTCATGCTGCCGTCGTTCCCGCTCGCCCAGCTGGCCCAGCGGGCCACGTGGCGCTCGACACCCCATATCGAGGCGGCCCGCTCGCTGCTCGCAAGGATCCCGGACGGGGCGACCGTCGCCGCCTCCAACCGCCTTGTTCCGCAGCTCACTTCACGCTGCGAGGTCGTTCTCTTCCCGACGTTCCCGGTCGACGCGCGGCTGTACGAGTACGACAGGACGCGGCTGCCCCGCCCCACCGCCGAGTGGATCATCCATGACAGCAGGGCGCCGGAGGCCTGGCCGTACCCTTCGGGGCACTGGCCCTACCCGCTCGAGCAGCAGGCGGCCGAACTCGACGCCGCGCAGCACAAGTACGGCTATGAGCGCATCGCCCAGCGCGACGGCGTCACTCTGCTACGACTCAGGCGTGCGGCCCGACCGTGACCTTCCCGACCGTCAACTCCGCCTGTCCTTCCAGCACTTCACCGACCCGCTCCACCTGCTGCTCCAGCTCGCGGTGCCGGGCGGTGCCCAGTGCGTCGCCGATCGCTTCCACCGTGACCGCGATCCGACGCCCGGACCGCCGCTGGTGCCACACCCCGGCGACAATCCCGTCGACGAGCACCACCGGGAAGTTCCCGGCCTGCCCGCCCGCCAGCGCCCGCTCGTACGCCGGGCCGGGGAAGAGCAGCTCGCGCGGTTGCGAGGCGATGGCGTACGCGTCGAAGTACGGCAGCAGCCGCACACCCCGCGGCGGCTCTTCCGGGAACTCGGTGTCGCCGGCCGCCACCCACGCCCGGCCGCCCTCGAACGCCACCTCCTCGATCCTCCCCTCGCCCGCCGACGCGGCGAACACCTCTGCGGCCCAGCCCTTGGGCGCGGCCAGCCACTTGGCGAAGTGCGCCGGGGTGGCGGGCCCGTACGCGTACAGATAGCGGTGTATGAGCTCCGCCGACGCGGCGGGACCGTCCATCGGCGTGACGCCGGGGCTGGTGTAGGTGGCCTTGCGTCCGCGGTTGGGCGCGAAACGGAGCGCACCACGGTGCGCGGCCGTGTGCATCGCCTGCCGCCAGCGTGGCCACTTGCCCTGGAAGGCTTCCATCACCGGGTCCGCGGCCCAGGACCCGGTGCGCTCGACGATCGCCTCGGTCAGCTCGTCGATCGTCAGCTCCGCGCCGGTGAGAGCGTCGCCGACGGCAGCGACGACCTGCTCGGTCTGCTCCGCCGTCATCCGTACGGCGGCGGGCATCGGGCTCGCGCCGGCCGGGATCGCGGACAGTGCGCCGGTCCACAGCGGCAGATCGGCCGCCGTCAGCAGATGGATGGTGCCGCGTGGCCCGTATGTCTTCACCAGGCTGCTGTCCGTCCAGAGCGCCTGGCGCACGTCGGTGCGCGTCGCACCGCCCTCCAGGCGCAGCGCGACGGACAGTTCGGCGGCGGACAGCACCTGCGCGTGCGCGCCGAGCATCGCGGCGGCGATCTCGGCGGGGGAGGCCTTGGCCGGGGCGGTCAGCCCCTGTCGTGCGAGCCGGCGGGCGTTGGCCTGGGTCCATGTCACACGTCGCGTCGTCATACGGATGACTCTAGGGTTTATATAGGACAGTTTCTGTCCGCATTCGGCCAATCTCTGAAACGGTCCTGAGGCAGTCCCTGGGTCAGTCCCTGGCCAGTCGTCAGCTCCCCCACAGTGACGAACTCCCATGGGGGCCGATTCTCGCCAATATGTCGAGGGAGCCCGCAGCCTGACGGGCCCTTGGGCCGACGCGCCGTCAATGTCACGCCTGTGACCGGGGGTCCCTCGTGGGAGGGACGGCCCCCGAGTGTGCGCGTCGGTCCGGAACCAGCCACTTTCCCGGCCCGCGCGACGGCCTCCCCGCCGTACGCCGGATTCGGAGCGTAGTTACGGCATGGCGTGGCGCTCGGCAGACTTACGAAGGGTTATGGTGGAAACCCCCCCTCGGGCCGGTCCGTATCCCCCCCCACGGACCGGCCCGTTTTATTTCTCCGGCTGTTTCTCCGGGGGGCGGCTCAGTTCCGCCCGGCCCAGATGTTGGTGCCCTCGGTGTCCACCGCGAAGGTGTCGATCTCCTTCAACTCCTCGTCGCTCAGGGCCGGTCCGGCCAGCGTCGAGACGTTCTCCTCGAGCTGCTTCACACTGGAGGCGCCGATCAGGGCGGAGGTCATCCGCTCGTCCCGCAGCACCCAGGCGATCGCCAGCTGGGCGAGGGACTGACCCCGCCTGACAGCGATGTCGTTCAGCCCGTTCAGCCGCCGTACGACCTCGTCGGAGAGCAGATTCGGGTCCAGGGACTTGCCCTGCGTGGCCCGCGAGCCCTCCGGGATGCCCTTGAGGTATTTGCCGGTGAGCAGTCCCTGTGCGAGCGGCACGAAGGAGATGCAGCCCATGCCGGCGCTCTCCAGCGTGTCGAGCAGTCCGTCGGCCTCGATCCAGCGGTTGATCATCGAGTACGAGGGCTGGTGGATGAGAGCCGGTACACCCATCTCCTTCAGCAGCTGGGCCGCCTCCGCGGTCTGCTCCGCGTTGTACGACGACACACCCGCGTACAGGGCCTTGCCCTGCTGCACGGCGGAGGCCAGCGCACCCATCGTCTCCTCGAGCGGGGTGCCCGGGTCGAAGCGGTGGGAGTAGAAGATGTCGACGTAGTCCAGACCCATCCGGTTCAGGGACGCGTCGAGCGAGGACAGCAGGTACTTCCGCGAACCCCACTCGCCGTAGGGCCCGGGGTGCATCAGATAGCCCGCCTTGGTCGAAATGACCATTTCATCACGATATGGGGCGAAATCCTCCGCAAAGATCTTGCCGAAGTTGAGCTCGGCCGACCCGGGCGGCGGCCCGTAGTTGTTCGCCAGGTCGAAGTGCGTCACACCCAGGTCGAAGGCGCGCCGCAGGATCGCGCGCTGTGAGTCGAGGGTGCGGTCGTCGCCGAAGTTGTGCCAGAGGCCGAGGGAGAGCGCGGGAAGCTTCAGCCCGGAGCGGCCGGTACGCCGGTACTCCATCGACTCGTAGCGGTCCGCGGCTGCTCGGTAGGAGGGGGAATCAGTCACGCATCCCTCCTTATCACGGACTTGTGACAGGCCGGGTTGGGCCGCTGTGGCCAGCGCGCAGTAGTGTGGCGCCCTCGGGGACTGCCGCATGGAGGGGTTGGAAAAGTGAACCTGCGCGACCTGGTGTACGGGCTCTACGCGCGCCGGGTGGAAGGCCGCCTCGACCACGCCCAGGTGCCCAAGCACATCGGAGTCATCCTCGACGGCAACCGTCGCTGGGCCAAGGCTTCCGGTGGCACGGCCGAGCAGGGGCACAAGGCAGGCGCCAGCAAGATCCAGGAGCTGCTGGGCTGGTGTGCCGAGACCGATGTCGAGGTCGTCACCCTCTGGCTGCTGTCCACGGACAACCTGGACCGCCCCGAGAACGAGCTGATCCCGCTCCTCGGCATCATCGAGAACGCGGTCCGCGACCTCGCGGCGGACGGCCGCTGGCGCGTGCACCACGTCGGCACGCTGGATCTGCTGCCCGCCCGTACCCAGTCCGTACTGAAGGAAGCCGAGCAGTCCACGGTCGGCATCGACGGGATACTCGTGAACGTCGCCGTGGGTTACGGCGGCCGCCAGGAGATCGCCGACGCCGTCCGCTCCCTCCTTCTGGAACACGCCGACAAGGGCACGAGTTTCGAGGAGCTCGCCGAGATCGTCGATGTCGAGCACATCTCGGAGCACCTCTACACACGCGGCCAGCCCGACCCCGACCTGGTCATCCGTACCAGCGGCGAGCAGCGGCTGTCCGGATTCATGCTCTGGCAGAGTGCCCATTCGGAGTACTACTTCTGTGAAGTCTTCTGGCCGGCCTTCCGCAAGGTCGACTTCCTGCGTGCGCTGCGCGACTACGCCGCGCGCCACCGCCGCTACGGCAGCTGAGGCCCCCGCGGGTCCCCTGTAGCGCGGATCACCCTCTGTTCATCCACGCGTCGTCATATGCCATGGCATGGCTGCGCATGTTCGAGGGAATACCCCTTCCAGGTCGACGTCCGATCCACGAACGTCGTATCTCAGTGAGCGGCCGAGACCGCTCGCCCGGGAGGCCCTTTGCACACGAAGGACCGCACTCCTCGTGCGGACACCGCGGAGGGCCGGAGTTCGGCCCGCGCATCGTGGCCGAGTCCGGCCCGTCCCCTGCCTTCGGCGGGGGAGACCCCATGGCCCGCGACGCCGTCGCACTGCCGACCTCATTCGAGGGGGTACGTCCTTCCGTGGTGAACAGCACAAAGCGCCGCATGCCCGACAGGCGCACCTATGTTCTCGACACCAGCGTCCTGCTGGCCGATCCGAACGCCCTGACCCGCTTCGACGAGCACGAAGTCGTGCTCCCGATCGTGGTGATCACGGAGCTGGAGGCAAAGAGGCACCATCCGGAGCTCGGTTACTTCGCCCGCCAGGCGCTGCGCCTTCTGGACGATTTCCGTATCCGGTACGGCCGCCTCGACGCCCCCATCCCGATGGGCGACCTCGGCGGCACGCTCCGTGTCGAGCTCAACCACTCCGATCCCGGCGTCCTTCCGGCCGGCTTCCGATTGGGGGACAACGACTCACGGATTCTGGCGGTAGCGCGCAATCTGCAGGCCGAGGGGTACGACGTCACGGTCGTATCCAAGGATCTGCCTCTCCGTATCAAGGCCTCGTCCGTCGGTTTGCTGGCGGAGGAGTACCGGGCGGAGCTGGCCATCACCGACTCCGGCTGGACCGGAATGGCCGAACTGCCCCTTTCCGCCGAACAGGTGGATCTGCTGTACAGCGAGGAGACGCTGTACGTCGCCGAAGCGGCGGAACTGCCCGTCCACACCGGCCTCGTTCTGCAGTCCGAGCGCGGCAAGGCGCTGGGCCGGATCTCGGCCGAGGGCAATGTGAAGCTGGTGCGCGGCGACCGGGAGGCCTTCGGTATCCACGGCCGCAGTGCCGAGCAGCGCATCGCTCTCGATCTGCTTCTCGACCCGGACGTCGGCATCGTCTCGCTGGGCGGCCGGGCCGGCACCGGCAAGTCGGCGCTCGCGCTCTGCGCGGGCCTCGAGGCGGTCCTGGAGCGCCGGCAGCACCAGAAGGTGATGGTCTTCAGGCCGCTGTACGCGGTCGGCGGGCAGGAGCTCGGCTATCTGCCGGGCACTGAGGCCGAGAAGATGAGCCCCTGGGCCCAGGCGGTCTTCGACACGCTCTCGGCCGTGGCGGGCCGTGAAGTGATCGAGGAGGTGCTCGGACGCGGCATGCTCGAGGTCCTGCCGCTCACCCATATCCGAGGTCGCTCGCTGCACGACGCGTTCGTCATCGTCGACGAGGCCCAGTCCCTGGAGCGGAACGTCCTGTTGACCGTTCTGTCCCGTATCGGGGCTAATTCCCGGGTCGTTCTGACTCATGACGTGGCACAGCGGGACAATCTGCGCGTCGGCCGGTACGACGGAGTCGTTGCCGTGGTCGAGAAGTTGAAGGGGCATCCGCTCTTCGCGCATGTCACCCTCACTCGCTCCGAGCGTTCGCAGATCGCCGCGCTCGTGACCGAAATGCTGGAGGAAGGCCAGATCTAATACGGAATAAGGCAGTTGGCGCCGCCCGGCAGAGCGCAAGAGCGTAGCCGGGCGGCGCCGTGCTGTCCGCCGGTTTCCGTAAAACACCTGGCGCAAACGGGGTGTGAGCTTTCACACGTAACGAAGAATTGCCTTGCGGCGTCGGCTTCCGGCAGAGTCTTGCTTCCGTCAGGCCCCGCATACGGCACATCCGCACCTCCAGAGGTGCACAGCACCACACAACTCAAGACTTGCCGTCGTATGCCGCCCGCGAGCATCATGCGGCACTCCCGTCAAGGGGGTTGCCCACCGGGCCCGCGCCTCCCGTGACCCAAGCAGTAGGGAGGCCAGCGTCAGGGGCACGATTGCGCTCGCGAGGTCACCCATGCGGGCGTTGCTGGAAGGAAACCGTGTGAGCCGGATCTCGGTCCGGGGGTTCGCAGTGGCATCAGCTACTGCGGTCACCACCGTTGGCGCCGTCGTGGGCGTTGCCTCGGGCAACACCCTGCCCTCGAACGACAACCTTGAGGCGTCCGCCGCCGACACGACGCTCCTCGCAGACATCCCCATGGGCCAGCAGGCTCAGGTTCAGGTCTCGTCCCTGACGCAGCAGGCCGACGCGCAGGCCGCTGCCGCAGACGCGGCCGCGAAGAAGTCCGCCGAGGAAGCGGCCCGTATCTCCGCTGCCAAGACTGCCGAGGCGAAGAAGGAAGCCGCCGAGGAGAAGGCCGAGCGCGATCGCGAGGCCAAGGAAGCACGCGCCAACCGTGACTCGGTGCGGGACGCTTCCACCTTCTCCGCGAAGAGCTCCTACTCCGTCGCCGAGGTCCAGGCGATCGCACGGCAGATGATCCCTGCCGACCAGTTCCAGTGCTTCAGCAACATCGTGGACCACGAGTCCAGCTGGAACTACCAGGCGCAGAACGCCTCCTCCGGTGCCTACGGTCTCGTCCAGGCGCTGCCGGGCTCCAAGATGTCGTCTGCCGGTGCCGACTGGCAGACCAACCCGGCGACCCAGATCAAGTGGGGCCTGAACTACATGAACAGCCGCTACGACAGCCCCTGTGGCGCGTGGTCGTTCTGGCAGGCCAACAGCTGGTACTAGGATCTGCCGGCGCTCAACTTTTCGGAGCCCCCCACCGTCCTACGGTGGGGGGCTCCGTGCGTGTACGGTCGGTCGGAAAGGGCTCCCGGGGGGAGTGGTGGGGGGAAGAGGGAAGATCATGTCGAGACTGCCAGGATGGCTCGCCGGCCTGGGCGCCGGGCTGACCCGGATAAGCGAGCGCCTGGACGAGCAACGCAGCGAGGACGCGGACGACGATGTGCCGGTCGTCCTTGGGCCCACTCCGGACAGCGTCCCGCCGCCGCCCGCCTACGCCCCCGCCGTCGCGGCCAGGCCCGACCCGGTCGCCGCGATTCCCTGGGGCATGCGTGTCGCGGCCGAGGCCGGCTGGCGGCTGCTCGTACTGGCAGGCACGCTCTGGGTGTTGATGCGCATCATCAGCGCCGTACAGCTGGTGGTCCTCGCCTTCGTGGCCGCGCTGCTCGTCACCGCGATGCTCCAGCCCACCGTGGCCCGGCTGAAGAAGCTGGGCCTGCCGCGCGGGCTCGCCACCGCAGTCACCGCGATCGCGGGCTTCATCATCATGGGCCTGGTCGGCTGGTTCGTGGTCTGGCAGGTGATGGACAACCTCGACAACCTCTCCGACCGGGTCAGGGACGGAATCGAGGAACTCAAGCGCTGGCTGCTCGACAGCCCGTTCCATGTCACCGAGCAGCAGATCAGCGACGTCGCCAAGAACCTCAGCGACACCATCGGCACCAACACCCAGGAGATCACCTCCGCGGGCCTGCAGGGTGTGACGGTGATGGTCGAGATACTGACCGGCATCCTGCTGGCGATGTTCTCGACGCTTTTCCTGCTGTACGACGGCAAGCGCATCTGGCACTGGGTGCTCAAACTGGTCCCGGCGCAGGCGCGCGAGGGAGTCGCCGGAGCAGGGCCGCGCGCCTGGCGCACGTTGACCGCGTATGTGCGCGGCACGGTGATCGTGGCGCTGATCGACGCGATCTTCATCGGCCTCGGCATCTACTTCCTCGATGTCCCGATGGCCGTACCGCTGGCCGTCTTCATCTTCCTGTTCGCCTTCATCCCGCTCGTCGGCGCGGTCGTCTCCGGCGCGCTCGCGGTGGTCGTCGCACTGGTCACCCAGGGCGTGTTCACCGCGCTGATGGTGCTGATCGTCGTCCTCGCCGTACAGCAGCTCGAGGGCCATGTGCTGCAGCCCTTCATCCTGGGCCGCGCCGTCCGTGTGCACCCGCTCGCCGTCGTCCTCGCGGTCGCGGCCGGTGGACTGACCGCCGGGATCGGCGGCGCCGTGGTGGCGGTCCCGCTGGTGGCGGTGACCAACACGGTGGTCGGCTATCTGCGCGCGTACGGCAGGGAGCAGGCTCGGCGGGACTCACCGCCCCCGCCGCACGGCGCTGCGGCGGTCGAGTCCGCGCCGACGCCGGCCCCCGGGCTGACCCCGGCGCCGGCGTCCGCCGGGGCCGGAGAGGCACAGGTGTGATATCCGAGCCGGAACTGGTGGGGGAGGACGAGCCGTTCGGCGAGGCCGAGCCTGCCGGGCTGTTTGCGGCTCGGTTCCCCTCCGGGGCGCCTTGAGCGTCTGCCGACGGTCGATCGTGCTCGACCGCTCGTTCCTCGCGGCCTCCGCGCGTTCTCCCTTTCGGCACCCGCGCGCCCCTTCGGCTGCGGACGGGTGAGGCGGACGCGTCCGGGGCCGGGACGGTCGCGGCCGGCGACGGTGTATCCGCCCGTCGGCCACGCCCGGCCTGGGTGTGGGCGGTCGGAGGTGTACTGGCCGCGTCCGCAGTGTGGGCGGGCGGCCTGTACGTGTGCGAGAGGCAGGACCCGGACGTCGGCGGGTACCGGGCGAGCCGCGACCTCTGCGCCGAAACCGGGCTGAAGTCGCTGTCCACCGTGCCCGGCAAGGTGCAGTCCCGGATGCAGGCGGCGCGCGAGCACACGACCCTCGACCTGGCGTCCTGCCGGGCCACTGTGGAGTCGCCCACGGCGTCGCCGAAGGACGGGGGCCTCGAGGACTCGCCTCCGAGCGTCTACTTCACCTACACGCTGCACAAGAGGACCGACCCGGGGCCGGAGTTCAAGGCGGCTACCGGGATTAATCGCAGTGCACCGGGCTTCAGCCCGGTGGTGAAGCGATTCTGAACGGTGCTCTGACGGCGGGCTAGAGCGGACGGTTCTGCTGCTCGATGTACTGACGGACGATCGACAGCGGAGCCCCGCCCACCGACCCGGCGAAGTACGAGCCGGACCACAGGC
>NZ_JBHWWF010000044.1:0-51908 GCF_042736455.1 Streptomyces sp. NPDC060064 | reverse complement strand
GGGGGGGCGGCCGCCCACCCGCGCCTAACACCGGGCCCGCACCCGGCGGGGGGGCCCACCACACGGGCCCCCCGCTACCGGTTCCGTACGTACCCTCCGCGCTCGTGGTCCCTCAGTCCGCCTGGCCCTGGGACTCCTCCACCAGTGCCGTCTGCATCAGCTTCGCCCGGCGACGGGCGATATGCAGCGCTCGGCCCGGAGGGAGGTTCCGGGGCTTCGCGTTGCCGAAGAGACGGCCCTCCGTTGGCGGGCAGGAGAGGAGGACAGCGGGGTTGTTGGCCTCGTCGAGGCGGCGGATGAGTCCGTCGCTGAGGCCGCGGCCGGCGCCCATGGCACTGCGGGCGACCACCAGGTGCAGGCCCATCTCGAAGCCGAGCGTCAGGTACTCGAAGAGCGGCTCCATGGGGCTCTGGAACGAGCTGCCGGAGACCATGTCGTAGTCGTCGATCAGGATGAACAGACGCGGGCCGGTCCACCAGTCGCACTTGCGCATGCGGCTGGGGGCGATGTCGGCGCCGGGGACGCGGGTCTTCATCGCCCTGGCCGCGCCCTCGATGGTCTCCTTGAGGTTGTCCAGGGAGATCACGTGTCCGATGCGGTACTCCTCGGGGACGGTGTCCACCAGGGTGCGGCGGTAGTCCACCACGATGATCTTCGCCTCGGCGGGGGAGTAGCGGGCGGTGATGCCCGCGGTGATGGCGCGCAGCAGGTTGGTCTTGCCGCTCTCGGTGTCGCCGACCACGATCAGGTGCGGGGTGCGGCTGAAGTCGTGCCAGACCGGTTCCAGGGCGTCCTGGTCGATACCGAGAGGCAGGCGCATGCCGCCGCCCTCGGTGGACTCGGGCGCGGGGAGTTCGGCGAGCGGGAGCAGGTGCGGCAGCATCCGCACCTGCGGGGCCGGTGCGCCGGACCAGTGCCGGGCGACCTCGGTGACCAGGTGGGCGACGCCCTCGCCGAGGTCCTCGAGGGAACCGCTGCCGTCCAGCCGGGGCAGGCCGGCGAGGAAGTGCATCTTGCTGTCGGCGGTGATGCCGCGACCGCCGCTGCGCGGCACCGAGCGGGCCTTGCGGGTGTCGATCTCGGAGTCCATCGGATCCCCCATCCGCAGTTCCAGGCGGGTGGCGGACTGGTCGCGCACCTGCGCGGACAGTTCCACCCAGCGGGTCGTGGTGATGAGCAGGTGGATGCCGTAGTTGAGGCCGCGGGCGGCCAGTTCGTTGAACTTCGGGATCAGGTCGTCGTAGTCCTGGCGGACCGTCGACCAGCCGTCGACCACCATGAACACATCACCGAACGGCTCGTCGGGGAACTCCCCGGCTGCCCTGCGGCGGCGGTAGGACTGCATGGAGTCGATGGTGTGGTCCACGAAGAACTGCTCGCGCCGGGCGAGCAGCGTCATCACCTCAGCGACCGCCCGGTGCACCCGCTCCGGGTTGAGCCGCGCCGCGACGCCGCCCACGTGCGGCAGCGCGGCGAGCTGCGAGAGGCCGCCGCCGCCGAAGTCCAGGCAGTAGAACTGGATCTCGGCGGGGGTGTGGGTGAGGGCGAGGGCGCCGATCAGGGTGCGGGTGAGCGTGGACTTGCCGCTCTGCGAACCGCCCGCGATGGCGACGTGGCCGCCTGCCCCGGACAGGTCCACGATCAGCGGGTCGCGGCGCTGCTCGAAGGGCTTGTCCACCAGGCCGACCGGAACCCGCAACTTGCCGGTGCCGGACCAGCCGGTAGCGGTGAGGCCGCGCTCGGGGTCCGGAGCGATGCCGGGCAGCAGGGCGTCCAGCGGGGACGGCTCGTCCAGCGGAGGCAGCCACACCTGGTGGGCGGCGGGGCCCGAGTCGCGCAGCCGGTCGAGGGCCACGGCGAGCAGCGTCTCCTCGTCCTCCTCGGTCTCCGGCTCCGGTTCGGGCGCCGCCTCCAGCGTGCGCGGCACCACCCAGCCGCTGGTCCACGGCACCACCTGGCTGGCCACCCGTGCCTGCACCACCGCGCCGGTGCGACGCCGGTAGGTGCCGGAGGAGTAGGCCGCCCGGAAGCGGGTCAGTGACTCCACACCGGACTTCAGATAGCCGCTGCCGGGCTGGGCCGGGAGCTCATAGGCGTCCGGCACACCGAGCACGCCGCGGCTCTCCATGGCGGAGAAGGTGCGCAGGCCGACCCGGTACGACAGGTGGCTCTCCAACTGGTGCATGCGGCCCTCGTCCAGGCGCTGCGAGGCGAGCAGCAGGTGCACCCCGAGGGAGCGGCCGAGGCGGCCGATCATCACGAACAGGTCCATGAACTCCCGGTGCGTGGAGAGGAGCTCGCTGAACTCGTCGACCACCACGAACAGGCTCGGCAGCGGGGTGAGGTCGGCCCCCGCGGCGCGGGCCCGCTCGTACTCCAGGGCGGAGGTGTAGTTGCCGGCCGAGCGCAACAGCTCCTGGCGGCGCATGAGCTCGCCGTGCAGGGCATCCTGCATGCGCTCCACCAGCGCCACTTCGTCGGCCAGGTTGGTGATGACGGCGGAGGTGTGCGGGAGTTCCTCCAGGCCCAGGAAGGTGGCGCCGCCCTTGAAGTCGACCAGGACGAAGTTGAGGGTCTCGGAGGAGTTGGTCAGCGCGAGGCCGAGGACGAGGGTGCGCAGGAGCTCGCTCTTGCCGGAGCCGGTGGCGCCGATGAGCATGCCGTGGGGGCCCATGCCGCCCTGTGCGGACTCCTTGATGTCGAGTTCCACCGGGCGGCCGTCCACACCGACCGCGACCGGAACCCGCAGCCGCGCGGCGCCGGTGTGCCGGGCGAAGAGCGTGGCCGGGTCGTGCCGGTGCAGGTCGGGGATGCCGAGCAGGGTGGTCAGTTCGACGTCGCTGTCCAGTGGCTGCGCGATGTCGGTGCCCAGACTGATCCGGCGGGAGGTGAGCAGCCGGGCCAGCGACTCCGCGGCGAGCGGGCCGAGCCGGTCCGGGCGGCCGAGCGGCACGGAACGCTCCTTGCGGCTGCGGTCGGTGCGCACCAGGCTCACCCGGTCGGGACCGACGGTCAGCCGCAGCGTGTTGCGGCCGGGCCGCCAGCGCAGCGCCCCGGAGACGTCGAGGACCACGGCGCTGCGGTAGCCGTGCCCCTCCCAGCGATGGCCCTCGGGGACGGTGACGCCGTCCAGGACGACGACGGTGTAGGGCTCGTCACGACCGGGGCGGGCATCCGCGTCGAAGCCGGGACGCTCGGCGAACTCGGCGCCGAGCAGGTCGTCCAGCTCGGTGAGGTCGGCGGTGATCCGGCGGACCTGACCCGCGCCGTCCTCCTCGTGCGGGTGCAGCGCGTGCGGCAGCCACTTGACCCACTCCCAGTCGGGCCGCCGCTCGTCACTGACACAGACCGCGATCCACAGCTCCTCGGGCGCGTGGAACACCGCGAGCTGACCGAGCGCGGCGCGCACGAGAGCGCGTACGGCGTCGGTCGGGTCCTCCACCGGGGCGCCGCCCTCGGCCCGGGCCCCGCCGGTCTCCCCGGCCGGCGGGAGGACCGGCTCGGCGGTCGCCCGGCCCGGAGTCTCCTCGGGGCGCAGCAGGATCCGGGCCGAGGAGCGCAGATAGAGGCCGAGGGGCTGTTCCGGGACGGTGGAGTAGGCGCGGATGAAGCGGCGCAGGGCGTGGGCGCAGAGCGGTTCGAGGTCCTCCACCGGTCGGGTGGAGACCGGGTGCAGGGTGAGCGCGAGCTGCTGCTCGCCGACCGCGAGTCGGGCCTCGCCGAAGTCCTCGTCGGTCGGACGGCGCTCCCACAGCCGCGAGGTGCGGGCCAGCGAGCGCAGCGAGGCGGGGTCCGGGTGGCGCCAGGCGAGCGCACGCTGCTGCTCCACGATCGTGGCACGGACCCGCTTGCGGGTCTGCGCCAGATAGCGGAGGTAGTCGCGGCGTTCGCCCTTCAGGCGCTGCTTGCGCTCGCTGGAGCGGCGCATCAGCTGCCCCAGCAGCATGGCACCGGCGGAGAGCGCCATGACGCCCATCGCCAGATACATGAAGACGCCGTTCCCGCCGCCGGGGCGCAGAAACATCAGCATCATGGACACCGACATCAGCGCCATCGGCAAATAGGTCCATATCGCCGAGGTGTCGGGCGCGGTCTCGGCGAGGACCGGTGGCTCCTGAAGGGTCAATTGACCCTCGGGCATCTCCGGTCCGCGTCTGCGGGCCGGCCGGCGAAACAGCACCACACTCAAGGAACAGAACCTCCGGTTTCACTGCCTTTGTGGCCCGCACCGAATACCGGCACGCCCGGTAGCGGGAAAGACCGCACCGAGCTGATTCTCCGGGTGCCGCATGACGCGGTGAACGCCGGGGTGAATGTTTCGAGCGGATAGCGGGGACGGTCAACTCCCGTGAAGGACAACTCCATACCGGACAATGAGTCCGGTCCGCAGCACGATCCGGCGGGCATAGGCAGTAGTCTGCATTCACGGAACGCCACCTGTCCACGTGGGAGAGGCGGTCGCTGGCCGCGCGGACACAATTCCCCAGCCCGGTACCCCCGTTCCTGGCCGCGCCGGCCTTCCGTACTCTTCGCGGGTCCCCTCTCCCGGGGAAGTCCACCTGTCAAAGCCCCCACGGAAGACGAGAGTTCAGCTGATGACCGACAGTGCGGTGGCCGAGCTGTGCCGCCTGACCGTACGTGCGCCGAGCGTCTCCGTCGATCTGGCCGTGCCCGCCGACGTGCCGGTCGCCGATCTCCTGCCGACGCTCCTCCGTTATGTGGGCGAGGAAGCCGAGGAGGCCGGTCTCGACCATGCCGGCTGGGTGCTCCAGCAACTCGGCGGCGCCCCGCTCGACGAGGAGACCACCCTCGCCCACGCCGGGTTCGCCGACGGCGCCGTGCTCTACCTGCGCCCGCACACCGAGGCGCTGCCCGAGGCCCGGCTCGACGACCTGGTGGACGGGATAGCCGACACCGCGGGCCGGAAGCTGCACACCTGGCACCCCGAAGCGGCCCGCGGACTCCTGGTGGGCACCGCGGTGGCGACCGTGGCGGCCGCCCTCGCGCTGGTGCTCTGGCCCGGGGCGACCGGTTCCGAATCCAACCAGGTCGCCTACGCGGCCGTGACCGGGCTGCTGCTGCTCGCGGGCGCGGGCTCGGCCAGCCGCGCGGTCGGCGACCGCCTCTCCGCGACCGCGCTCGCCCTGCTCGTCGCGCCCTGCCTGGCGCTGGCCGGCTGGCTGCTGCCGGGCGGAGACCTCACCGGCCCCGACGCGGCACAGGTCGCGGGCGCACGGCTCCTCGCGGCAGGCGCGGCCGGAGCGGGCGGCGCGGTCCTCGCGCTCGCCGCCACCGCGGTCGGCGCCCCGGCCCTCTTCGCCACCGCGCTGGTCTCGGTGGCGACCGCGATCGCCGGGGCCCTGATGGGCTACACCGGCCTGGACGTACCGGCCTCGGTGGCGCTGGTGGCGACCGTGGTCGCCCTCGCCGCCGGAGCGGTGGCACCGTTCGCCTTCAAACTGGCCGGGATGCGCCTGCCCGCGCTGCCGTCCTCCGCAAGCCAGCTCCAGGAGGGCATCGAGCCCTACGCGGGCGACGAGGTCGCCGAGCGCACCGAACTGGCCGGGCGCTGGGTCACCGCGCTCTTCGCCGCCACCGGCATCATCGCCGCGGCCGCCCTGGTCGTCCTCACCGACCACCCGAACCTGCCCGAGGTGCTGACCTCCGTCGGGCTGAGCCTGCTGCTGCTCCTGCACTGCCGCGGCCTGGTGCACATCGGGCAGCGGCTGACCCTGGCCGTACCCGGCGTCTGGGGGCTGCTGCTGCTCGCCCGCTCCTGGGCGGTGGACGACCACGGCGACGGACGCGTACTGGTCTTCGTGGTGCTGCTTGCCGCCGCGGCCGCACTCGTGATCGCCGCCTGGACGGTGCCCGGCCGCCGGGTGCTGCCGTACTGGGGCCGCGCGGCGGAACTGGCGCACACCGGCTTCGCGGTGGCGCTGCTGCCGCTCGCCTTCTGGGCGGCGGGGCTCTTCGGCTGGCTGCGCGGCCTGTTCGGCTGAGCACACCCCTACGCCGCGGCATGGAGAAGGAGTTGAGGAGAGGCCGTGCAGTCCAAACGAGACCAGGTACACGCCCACACGTTCATGATGGGCAGGCTCAGCTCGAGCCTGCTGATGGCCGACCCGGACGCCCCGGAGAGCCCGCTCGGGCGCACCACCCGGGGCGTGGTCTTCGGCGTACTGGTCACCGTCCTGATCGGCGCGGGCGCCACCGTCTACGGCCTGCTGCGCCCCGGCGGGAACGACGGCTGGCGCGACGGCAAGCACCTGGTGGTCAACCGTGACACCGGCGCCCGATATCTGTGGACCGGCACCGACGGCGTACTGCACCCCGTGCGCAACTACGCCTCGGCGAAGCTGATCGGCGGCTCCGACCTGGCGACCGCGGACGTCCGTACGCCCTCGCTGCAGGGCGTCCCGGTGGGCGCCCCGGTCGGTATCCCCGGCGCCCCGGACGCCGTGCCCGGGGCCGGCCAACTCGACGACGGCGCCTGGCACATGTGCGTCACCGGTCCTGACGGGGCGCTGCCCAACACCTCCGGCGTCGTGACGACCAGCGGGGTGGACAAGCCGGGCGCCACCACCGTGGCGGCCGGGATGCCCCTGGACTCCCGCGGCATCGGCCGCGACCGCGGTGTGCTGGTACGCGGCCCGGACGACACCGAGTACCTGGTGTGGCGGGGCAGTAGGCTGCCGCTGGACCGTGCCTCCGACGCCCGCAACGCCCTCGGTTACGGCTCCCAGCAGCCGATGCGGGTCTCGGCGGCCTTCCTCGACGCGCTGGCACCCGGCCCCGCCCTGAAGCCGCCCGCGGTGGCGGGGCGCGGCGAGGAGGGCCCCGAACTCGGTGGTGAGGCCAGCCGGATCGGCCAGCTGTTCAAGGTCAGCGTGCCCGGCGGCGGCAGTACCTACCACCTGCTGCGCAAGGACGGCCTGGTGCCGCTGACCCGGCTCGGCGCCGCCCTGGTGCTGGGCGACCCGGCCACCCAGAAGGACGCCTACCAGGGGCAGTCGCCCGAGGCGCGCACGGTCGGCGCGGACGCGCTGCGCGAGCACCGGGCGAAGGATGCGGGCTCCGCCGGATCCGCGGAGCTGCCGGACGCGCCGCCGCTCCCGCAGTCCGCGGACCGCGGCACCGCGCTCTGCGCGCAGGTGGACGGCGACAATGGCGGCGTGCGGATCAGGTCGGTGCTGGTCCCGCTGACTCAGCTCGCCCCGGTCGCGGTGTCGGAGGGCACGGCCCAGCCGCTGAAGCCGCCCTGTGTCCCGACGGACGCCACGGTGGTACGGCCGGGGCACGGCGCTCTGGTCCGGGCCCTGCACGCGAGCGGTGCCGCGCACGCCGGAACCACCTATCTGGTGGCGGAGAACGGCGTGAAGTACCGCGTCTCCGCAAAGGAATCGCTGGCAGCACTCGGGTACGAGGCCGCGGACATCGGCTCGGTCCCGGCACCGCTGCTGGCGGCCTTCCCCACCGGCGCGGACCTCGACGCGACCGCCGCGGCCGGCGCCACCGAACCCAAGGTGACGGCTCCCGAGTGCGGCGCCGCCGATCGGTCGGAGCAGCCCGGGAAGACCGAATAGGCGGACAAGGCGGACAAGGCGGACAAGGCGGATGGGGCGGATGGGGCGGATGGGGCAGGCAAGGTGGACGCAGCGGGGCGGCGCTTCACAGAGCTGACACCACACACCGATTCCGGCAAGGAACACATACGGCGCCGAGGGAAAAGAAAAGAAAAGGACGCCCGGAGGGAAACATCAGGCCGAACTCGGCGCAGATGGCGCGAAGTCGCCGAGTCGGAGGAGTTGTCGCGGTGCCGCATACGAAGGCGAAACCTCAGGAGAAGCTCAAGTAATTCGGCCCGGCGGTACCCGGGGAACTCCGCGAGTACGCGCGCATTGCCGGGTTCGGACCTTCCCGATGACCGTTCGGTCTCTTCGCGTGCCCGCTTTTCGCCCGTTCGGGGGTGGACCTGCGGACGGTCACGTCCTGCCTGCCCGTCGTTCGGGCGCACCTGTTCATCCTGCTGCAATGTTCGCACAACTCCGTTGCCGTACAGGCGAATTCTTCCGAACCGGCCGTTGCTCACATCTTCCGTGCACGCGTTGCGCGGAACCCTGTTTTCTCTTTAGCCTCAGCGGGCAACGGTGCGACGAGACGCGCCTGAACGAAGGGAGCGTGACATGGCGGACAGTGCCGCGAGGAAAGCGGATTATGCCAAGGGCTTGGGGGGCGTCTCCTCTCTGGAGTCGGCCCGGAACCAGGTCGAGAAGATCCAGGACAACGTTGCCCAGATCGCCGCGCGTTCGGGCGTCGGTGGCGACGAGGGCCAGGCCCTCTTGAAGCTCTTCCGTAGCTGGAACACCGAGGCACAGAAGGTCGTCGTCCAGATCAGCACGATGATCGACGCGCTCCAGGAGAACGTGACCTCCGCCAACCGCCTGGCGAAGGAGAACGAGGACCTGACCGAGGTCCTCAACAGCAAGACCAGCCAGGGCGTCTTCGAAGCACTGCGCTGAACCACCCGCGGTACCGGCCCTCTTCGACAGGGCCGGACTTCGTGAGCTTCCCGGGCCCGGCGCCCGGCCTTCGAGAGGAGACGTCATGGCCGACGGCATCATCGACGTGCAATACCCCAAGGTTCAGCAGGCCATCGAGGAGTTGATGGAACAGACCCAGGGGATCATCACGACCCTCAACAACCTGGAGGACGAGCTGAAGCCGCTCGTCACCTCCTGGGAGGGTGCGGACCAGGAGAAGTACCGTGAGGTCCAGGCGGAGTGGGACAACGCCACCAAGAACATGGCGCGACTGCTCGGTGACAACGGCGAGCTGATCCGGACCATCCACGACAACCACTCCCGTGACGAGCGCAAGAGCGCCGACAACTGGGGCAATGTGCGGGCCCGTTAGGGCCTGGGCCCCGGGCCCGGCCGGGGCTTTCCCCTCGTCCGTCCCGAGGGGCGGGACCCGGCGTCGCGTGCGTGAGGTCGAAGGCGCCGAACCGTCCGCATGGCAGCCCCATGCGGACGGTTGCGGCAAGTGAGGCAACAGGCCGCGCCCTTGCTCCAGGACTCCGGGAAGTACGTGCCGGACGCCGCCGAGCAGACGAGGGTTTCCCGACAGAGACCCGGTGGGCCGACCCCGCGCGCAGGCCCGCCGATCCGTCCCTCGTCCGTACGCCACATGCCCACCGGGTCATCCCGTATCCCCGTCCGGCAACCAAGCAGCAGGAGATCGTCCCATGGCCGGTGAGAAGGCCGACGTCAAGCATTTCGACCTCAAGCAGATGGAGAACTTCCGGGACAACGAGGTACAGCCGGTCTACACCGCCGCGAAGAAGCACCGCGAGGACGGCGACGGGTCCACCATCCGCCCGCTCGGCCAGCTCGTCGACGGGCACACCACCGCGGAGAACCTCGACCAGGACAAACAGCTCCTGCGCATCGGCAAGATGGTCACCGAGCCCCTGGTCTCGGGACCGAAGCTGATCGAGGGCGTGCGCGCCGCGGCCGAGTCCATCGACAAGCTGCTCGGTGACCAGATGGAGCTCTTCAAGGAACTGAAGGAGGCGCTCACGGACACTATCGAGGAGGCGAACAAGACCAAGGACAAGAACCTCGGGGCGATCGACGCGCAGACGCTGCTGCAGACCTTCGAAGAGGTCGACACGCTCACCGCCGGCACCACCGGCGAACCGGAAGACGACTGAGTCAGAGCCTCGCGCGCCGGCAGAGGCCACGGCCGCTCGGCGCGCCCCTGTGAGAGACACACGCCTGCCCATCCGTACGAAGACGCGGTGCGCCGGCACGGACGACAACCGACCAGAAAGGGCGCCCGGTGGCCGATCGGTACGATCCCAACTCCGTCGCCAATCTCGACAAGTTCGACAACGCCGGCGACCCGTCGAGCGACACCTGGGCCACCCTGGTCACCCACATCACCGGCTATCCGGTGCCGGACAGGAACACCGTCTTCGACACGCTCCGATCCGATCACGGCGGCAAGCTCTTCCGGATGGACATCAAGGAGCGCAGCCTCAGCCTGCTCGTCAAGGACTCCGGCTTCCTGACGAACAATGGCGAGGACTACGACATCTGGTTCTTCGACAGCGGCAAGAAGCGGTCGATCATGCAGGCCCGGATCGTCTTCGAGGGCCGCGTGAAGGCCGGCGAGGAGATCATCTTCGCCGGCCCGGGTTCCGACAACGTCCACGACGCCCAGGTCCGTGAGGGCAACGAGTTCACGGACTACAACAAGGACAAGATGAGCACCATCCCGCTCGCCCGGTACATGAACGGGCCGCGGGCGGCGCTCCTCGCCCTGCTGCGAGGCAGCAGCCAGGACGCCCGGTTCAGCAACCTGGGCGTGGCCGGGGGCGACGCGGTGGACCTGAACTCCTTCAACACCACCGGGGACTCCTTCGACTTCGCCGCCAAGTTCTTCAGGGACCACGCGACGGTGCTGAAGGACTGGGAGGACCGTTTCGGCCGGGACGACGCGAGCTGGAAGGGCGAAGCGGCGGAGGTCTTCCGCAGCCTGATCAAGAAGATCCGCGAGAACTACGACAACTACGTCGAGACCTTCGACTCCTCGGTCGGCACCGGCGACGAGACGGGCACCGGCAACACGGTGTACTCACGCGCCCTCTCGCTGGGCCGCAAGTACCTGGAGGACTCCGCCACGAAGCTGCTCGACGCGTGGCTGACCTGGGCGAAGTCCTCGTACTACGACCCGCACCAGGTGCTGCGCTACGTTCTGGACGACCTCGCCCAGTGGGTGGACTCGAACAACGTCGCCAAGACGGACATCACGTCGACCACCACCCGCTACACCACGACCGTCAGGCACAGCCCGCAGGGCGGCTTCTCGCAGGTGCACCCGGAGTACGGCGACCTGACCGACATCGCCAACTGGGCGAAGGTCGGCGACAAGGCCGTCAAGATCTGGAGCCAGGGCGTCGACGAGTACCTGGGCAAGCCCGCCGCCCAGGTGCAGTCGGACCTGAACAACCACTTCATCGACCTCGGCAAGGACTTCTCGGAGAACGTACCCAAGCCGAAGTCCACCAGCACGGCCTCGGAGGAGTACGAGGAGAAGAAGCTGAAGAAGGAGCAGGAGGAGATCAACAGGCAGAACGAGGAGAACCGCAAGTACCAGGATGAACTCCGCGCGGAGCAGGAGCGGCAGCGCGAGGAGGACCGCAAGTACCAGGATGAACTCCGCGAGGAGCAGAACCGGCAGCGGGAGGAGGACAAGAAGTATCAGGACGAGTTGCGCGAGGAGCAGAACCGGCAGCGCGAGGAGGACAAGAAGTACCAGGACGAACTGCGCGGGGAGCAGGAGAAGGAGCAGGAGGAGGCCAAGCGCCTCCAGGACGACCTGCGGAACGAGCAGAACCAGCAGCGCGACGAGGACAAGAAGTACCAGGACGAACTGCGCGAGGAGCAGAAGCGCGAGCAGGAGGGGGCCAAGCGCGAGGCCGAGGAGCAGGCCAAGGCCATGCAGGAGAGCCTCGGCGGCCTCAACGATCCCAACGCGGTCACTACACAGAGCCTCGATGGCCTCGACGACCTGCTGAACCAGAACAACCCGGTCACCGAGAGCCCGGGCGACATCGGCGACGTGAACAGCCAGCTCGGTGACGGCCAGGGGGTCCAGAACGACACGCCGATCACCACGCCCCTTGGCAACCTCGGCGGGTTGAACGCCGGGGGCGGCGGCCCGCTCAAGACCCCGACCGGCGGGACCACCCAGGCCGACGGCGGCAAGCTCACCACCGACTTCCCGGACGGCAGCAGCACCTCCTTCGACCCGGACAGCGGGCTGCTCACCACCACCTCGCCGGACGGCACCGTCACCACGCAGGACCTGGGCGACGGCCTCAAGGTGACGAACCCGGACGGCTCGGTGACGTCCCTCGGTGACGACGGCAAGCTGACCACGACCTTCCCGGACGGCACCACCCAGACCGTCGACCCCGCGACCGGCCAGGGGATCACCACCAACCCGGACGGCACCACCACCACCGAGAACCTCGGCGACCTGGGCAATCTCAACGGCCAGAACAGGCTCGGTGACCTGAACGACCTGAACGACCTGAACGACCTGAACGGTCTGGGTGATCTGGGCGACATCAACTCCGACATCACCACCGAGACGATCGGCGACCTGGGCGACCTCAACAGCGACCGTTCCGGCCTGGAGACCCCAACCGGCGGGAGCACCGAGCTCGACGACAGCGGCGACTTCACCACCACGTTCGCGGACGGCAGCAAATCCACGTTCGACCCGGACAGCGGGTTGCTCACCACCACCGACGCGGACGGCACGACCACGACCACCGACCTCACCCACGGGGCGAAGGTGACCAACTCGGACGGCTCCAGCACCATCCTGGACAACGGCCAGTTGACTACCACCTTCCCGGACGGCAGCACCCAGGTCATCGACCCGGACACCGGTATCGCCACCATCACCGACGCGCAGGGCAACACCGAGACGGTCGACCTGCACGAACTCAACTCGTCGGGCGGCAACAACAGTTCGAGCATCCTCGACGGCCTCGGGGACCTCAACGGGATCGGCGGCGGCACCACCTCCCGCGACGTGCCCCTTTCCGAACTGGGCCTCGGCGGCGGCGTGAGTACCGGGGCCTCCGGCGGCGGCCTCTCCGGGGCGGACTCCCTGTCGTCCTCGGACGGTTTCAGCGCGGCGGGAGTCGCACCCCTCTCGGACAGCACGGCCACCCCGCTCAGTCCGGCCGCCACCACGGCCGCCGCGGCCGGCACCCCTGGCGCCCCCGGAATGCCCGGCAGCCCCGGCATGCCGATGGGCGGCGGCATGGGCGGCATGGGCGCGGGCGGCGACAAGGGCAACGGCGAGCGGGTGCGTGCCGTCCTGGTCGACGCGGCGGAGGAGAGTGAGCGCCGCAACCGCCGTCGCCGCAGTCCGTGGAACCGTCAGGAGGACAGTGACACCTTCCTGACCCCGGCCGCCCGGGTGACGACCACCGGTGGCGGCGACTCCCCCGAGGAGGAGGCGCAGCCGGGCCGCAGGTCCACCAGTTCCGCCGACTATCTGGAGGAGGACGAGGACGTGTGGGGCACCGAGGAGGGCGGCACCCCGGCCGTCATCGGGCGGTGACCAGGGTGCTGGTCCGGCGTGACCACTGGGGAGAGACGAATCCCACCCGGCCCCGGCTTCCCCGACCGAGCCCTCACCAGGCAAGATCAGCGGGGAAGTTGACGGACCTAGGGAGAGACCGACGGAGAAGGGCGGAGCGGGCGTGACGGAACCGCTGGAGAAGCGTTTGGAGAAGGCGATGGCCGAACTCCAGGCGGCCCAGGAGGCGGTCGCGCGCACCGAGCGCGAGCTGCGTCAGGCGTCGTTCGCGGTGCTCTCCTCCGACCGCGCGGTCCGCGCCAGCGTGGGCCCGCAGGGTGAGCTGACCGGGATCGAGTTCCTGGAGAACAAGTACCGCGACATGTCCCCCCAGGAGCTGGCCGCCAGCGTCCTGGAGGCGGCCAACGCGGCACGCGTGAAGATGAACCGGCATGTGATGAAGGCGATGGCGCCCTTCGCCGAGCCCAGCAGCAACGTGCCGGAGCTGAAGGGCTTCGAGCTGGACTGGGAGCGGATCTTCGGCCCCGAGGTCCTGCGCGACGACGACGAGGACAAGGAGCGCGGCGGCCAGGCCGCCCCCGCCTGGCGGGACGCGCTCGGCGAGGACGGGGAGGACTGACGATGGGACAGCGGTACTACGTCGACCCGCAGCGCATCGAGGCTCTGGCGGGACAGCTGGAAGAGATCGGCACCCTGGCCAGAAGCATGACCGAGGAGTTCCTCGACGAGCTGGCTCCGACGGTCAGATGGCCGGGTACGGAGGGCGAGTTCGCCGAGAAGGCCAAGCCGCAGGAGCAGAAGGAGCGGCAGACCACCAAGGACACCATGATGTCCATCCGTGACGCGCTGGTGGGGGTCACCGACGCCACGGTCAGCCAGGTCCGGCTGATGAAGAACACCCGTGACGCCAACATCGAGGACATCGAGCAGAACAACAGAGAGATCGACACCCATGGGCTCGACGGCGGCCCGGGCGGGCATGGCCGCCGCTGACCTCCGCGCCGTCGGCCGCTCCCGCACCATGCCGGGAGCGGCCGCTCCGTCCTGCCCGAGCGGCCTGCGGGGCGGCCCGCGATGAGCATGATGGCATCGCCCGAGGTCAACGCGATGATCTTCATCCTCACCGGGGAGAAGCTCATCGACGCGGATGAGGACCTCGCCTACGAGAGCCGCCGGCCGTACTCCGGTCTGGGCCGCAAGCTCGACAGGATGTCGTCGCTGATCGAGAAGTCCATCCACGACATCGCCGAGGTCATGCCCGACGACCTCTCCAAGTCGTACGCCAAGGCGATGGGCATGCTCATCGACGACGGCGGCAAGAACTACCTGCGCGATTTCGCCGAGCAACTCGACAAGATCGCCGAAGGCCGGCGCAAGACCTCCATGGACATCATGGAGTCCAAGTGGCAGGTCATCGCCGAGGTCATACGGCTGCTCATTGAGATCGCCATCTACCTGGCGATGTCCTTCTTCACCGGTGGCGCCTCGGCCAGCCAGATCATGATGGCCAAGCTGCGCAGCCGGTTCATGATCCTCACCACCCTCAGCCACCTGCTCCAGCGGCTGCACATCGCGCCCTCGCTGACCGAGGCGTTCGCCGAGGCGTTCACCACCTTCGCGGTGCGGCTGGCGATGATGAACTTCGCCCCCAACGGCCGCCGCCCCGACGGCTTCGACTGGAACGACATCCTCAAGTCGGCCGCGTTCGGCGCCGCCGCAGGCTTCCTCACCAGCATTTTCGACGACTTCGCGAAGAACATCGTCAAGAGCTACGACAACAACTTCCTCAAGAACGGCCCGGATCTCAACTTCAAGAACAACCCCAACCTCAGGAACCCCCCGAACCTCGACTTCAAGAACAACGGCCCGAACCCCAAGCCGAACCCCGACCCCACCCCGAAGGACCGCGACAACACCCCGAAGGACCGCCCGGACCCCAGCCCGTACGGGAACGGCCCCAACCTCACGACCAACACGCCGACCACCTTCCGGAACAACCCGCTCTCCTTCCGGAACAACACCAACCTGTGGCGCAACAACCAGATCCTGCGCAACAACGCCGACCGGCCGGGCGCGCTGGCCGGCCACTACGGGCTCAAGGGGACGGCCGACTTCCTCGCCGCCGGCTCCGGCGAGGCGCTCGCCGAAATCCTGATCAAGGGTGCCTTCGACGGCGACTGGTCCACCAGCTGGTCCACCTTCGTCGGCGCGGGTATCAGCAGCCAGGTGGAGGCCACGCTCACTGACACCGCCCTGAACAGCGGCGCCGAACTGCGCCACGCCATTGACAAGTTGCGCATGCCGCCGCCCACCGTCTCCGGAGGCAACAGCGACTCCGACACGCGGGACTCCGACGGGTCCACGCGTTCTCGCGACGGCGACGGCTCCGACCGTACCGGCGGTACCGACGGTCCCCCGCGTACGGACTCCTCGGGCGGCGCCGGTTCCACGCGCAACTCGCCTCCGCGCGTTACGCAACAGAACACCGGCCAGGGGGACTTCACCGGCAGCCAGTCGCCTCCGCCCTACTCCACCGAGGCCCCGCCGCCGTACACCACCCTGGACCCGCCGCCGTACTCCCCGGGCCCGTTGCCCGTGACCGCCGCCGAGAACGAGCTGTGGCAGCAGGTCCACAACGGTCCCGCCGAGGTCCGCGAGCAGGCGCTGCGCGACCTCGCCGCCCTGCGCGGCTCCCAGCCGCCCGGCAGCACCGAGATCGGCGTCCGTGACAGCCTGCACAGCAACCTGTCACAGGTGCCCGAGGTCCGGGTCGTGCCCGCCGGGAACGGCCCCGCCGCGCAGGTCGACACTGACGAGATCCGCCGCGCCCTCGACAGTTTCGGCACGCCGGTCACGGTGGACTCCCCGATCACCACGAGCACGTTCGGCAACGGCTCCACGGGCAACTTCGCTCCCGGTCCCGCCGGGAACGACGCCGACCCGGTGGCGGACCTCGACACGGACGTGCAGGTCGACAACACCAACAGCGCCGACAACACCGTCGTCACCGGCGACCGGGACGGTGTCGCGTCCGAGGCATCGCCGGACAACTCGGTCGTGGGTGCCCCGGAGAGCACCGTCCAGAACTCTCCGGACGAGGTGGTCTCGCAGGACGACCGTACGGCTCCGGTGCCGGGGCAGGGGGGCGGTCCCGTCGCCTCCAACAGCCCCACCACCTCCGCCGCGCCGGGCACGGGCTCGAACACCGGCTCAGGCACGGGCGCCCGACCGGGTGTCGTACCCGCCGCCGGAGGCACCCAGACCCCCTCCGCCGCGCAGCCCCAGGGCACGCAGGGCACCCCTGACTCGGACGGCACGGCTCCGGCGTACGGCTCCCGAACCACGACCGACGACGCCTCGCAGATCTCGCAGTCGCCGGAGACTGGTACTCCTTCGGAGACCTCCTCCTCGGAGACCTCCTCCTCGGAGACCTCCTCTCCTTCGGAGATCAGCCCGCCGCCGGAGATCAACACGCCACCGGCGACCACATCCTCGCCGGAGGCGGTCAACTCGGGCGAGAGCAACAGCACTTCGGGCTCCACCGAAAGCGACCCCACCCCGGCCCCCGACATCACCACCGCCCCGCCGAAGGTGGGCACCACCGGCTCGTACGCCGACACGGGCGACGTACGCGATGTCGGCGATGCACGTGACGTCGGCGGCCTGAGCGACGTGAAGGCCGGTCCTGCCCCGGCCGGGGGCCTCTCGCCCAGCCAGTCACCGCCATTGACGATCGTCGTCTCGGAGGTGCCGCCGCCGGGGGAGGGGACGCCGGAAGCGGCCGAGCTGTTGGACGGGGCCGGGGTCGACCGGGCCGTCGTACTCGGGCCGTCGGTCACGCCGGACGGAGCGGGGCGTCCGGTACGCGCCGCCGTCGAGCTGACCCGCGAGGGCCCGGGTGCCCCGGTCCGGGTCCGCCCGCTCACCGGCCCCCCGACTGCCGTGATGCCGGACGGCACTCCCGACACCTCGGACGCCGCGTTCCCCGGCGCGGACGTGCTGCTGCCGCTCGCCGACGCCCTCGGACCGGCCCCTGCCACCACATCCGGCCCCGCCACGCAGAGCACCGCGACTACCGACAGCGACCCGGTCATCGCCCCGGCTACGCGCCCGAAGGTGGTCTCGGGCGCGACGTCTTTCGTGGATGGCAATGGAGCCGGCCCGGACTCCACGGCCACCAGCCTGCCCGCCGCGGCCAAGCTGGCCACCCTGTCCCGGCCTTGGACCGACACGGCCACCGACCTGTACCTGGAATCGGGCAACAGCAACAGCAACAGCAACAGCGACAGCAACAGCAACGGCGACAGCAACAACAACGGAGTCGGCGGACACGGCCCCGGCGGCGGTCGTAGGCCCGGGAACGGCAGCACCTCGCCGCCGCCCACCACGTCGGACAACTCCCCGGCGCCACCCCCTGTGGCGCTCCCCGCGGCGCCCCCGCCCACGGGGCGGATCGTCGTGCGGCCCGCGAACAGCGGCGCTGCCGCCGACAACGGAAACGGTCCTGCACGGCGCTCGGGCGAGCCGCTCGTCACTACCCTGGACGGCCACACGGTGCCCGTCGCGCAGCTGCGGCGCTGGGTGCCGAACGCGACCGCCAAGCCTGAACCGGGGCGCGCCATACAGACGTTGACCATCTCGCAGGGCCCGGCCGAGGACGGTACGGCGCACAACGCGGGGCGTCGCGCGCTGCTGGGCCAGGACACCTTCCGCGGCGTGCGCACCACTTCCACTCAACCGGCCCCGGGGACCGTCGCGGACCCGCCCGCCCGCCGTACCGTGTTCACCGGCCCGCCGACCGCGCTCCCCGGGTCGGGCACCGAGCGCGGCGCCGACTACTTCGCGGGGCACGGCACCTCCCGTACCGTCACTCTCGGTACCGAGGACGCGGCGCGACCCACCGTGAAGGTCAGCGGCGTACAGCTCGGCGAGGTGCTCAAGTCCTGGGCGCAGGACGGCGATCAGGACCGGCCACTGGTGCTGTTCTCCTGCGAGACCGGGCGGCAGCCGCAGGTGGCGGGTCTGCCGGTGGCACAGCACGTGGCGAACCGGACCGGGCGGCAGGTGTACGCGCCGACCACCGAGGTGGGCACCGCACGGGACAGGGACGGCACCGTACGCGCGGTGCTCACCGAGGGCTCGGACGGGCCGGGGGGGTGGCGGCTCTTCACCCCTGAGCCCAGCGGTGTTGACCTGGACGATCTGGCGCGCGACGCCGGCCTGCACGCGGGCCCCGAACCGGCCGACGCCTTCGCCCGGGCCCGTACCCTCCAGCAGATCCGCACGCTGCGCGAGGCCCTCGGCCCGGATGCCGAACAGCGGCCGGAGAAAAGGGAGTTGCTCGCCGGACTCGCCTTCGTGGACAACCTGCGCTGGCTCAGCCCGGACACCGCGGCCCGCTACGGCGACGGCCGGATGACCCCGGACCTGCTGCGCCGGATGGTCGTCGACCGGGGCGGTGCGAAGAGCGGCACCACCACCGATCCGGGCGCCGATCCCACGGTCGAGCAGTACGCCGATTTCCTGCGCACCGCAGCCGAGTTGCGTTCCACCGCAAGGCCCGACACCACGCTCGACGCCCTGCTGCCCCCGCCGCCGCCCGCGCTCCCGCCCACCACCCCCGTGTCGCCGGAGGACGTGCGCGGTCTCTCCTACGCGCCCTCCGCACAGATCACCTGGTCGCTCTCCAGCACCCCGCTGCCACTGTCCGAACTGGGCCTGAGCTCCGAGGACACCGCCGAACTCGCCCGCCGCAGGCCCGACCTGGCGCCCGCGTCGAGCCGCCCGGAGAGCCTCGCCGAGGACATGACCCTCCTCAGCAAGGTCACCCCCGGCACGGTGGACACCGTGAACGCGGACGGCCTGTCCTTCCGGCGCCTGGACACCCCGGGCGGCGGAAACTGCCTCTTCCGGGCGGCGCTCGACAGTGCGCGCGGCCAGGCCGTACCACCCGCGTGGGCCGCACGGAACGTCGCCGGCCTGCGCCGTCTGCTGAGCGACCGGATCACCGCGTCCGAACTGGGCGACGCCGTGGCCCTGGCGATCCCGGACCCGGTGTTCTCCGTGGTGGACGACCTGCGGATGCGTGCCGTCGCCGGGGCGCAGGACCCGGCCGAGCGGAGCCGGATCACCCAGCTCTGGAACCGGATCGCGCAGGATGTCGTCACCGACGGCGACGCCGGCGAATGGCAGCGGATCCTCCGGGAGAGCGACTACCCGCACCTCGCAGACGTGGCGCCCACCCCCGCCGACGCGTGGCGGCTCGGCGCCAAGGAACTCGTCGGCGCGGCGGCCGAGCTCCCGGCACTGTGGGCTTCTCCCTTCGCCGACCAGCTCCCGGAAGCACTGGCACACACCCTCGACCTCGATCTGCGGCTCGTCCAGCCCGACCCGCGGTCGCCGGGGAGCACCTTCGTCAACACCCTCAACCCGGGCGGCCAGGGCGGCGCCCTGCACCTGGCCTACAACGGCACCGACCACTACGACGCTCTGGTCCCGGCCTCGGCGCCGCTCACGCCCGTACCGGACCCGAACACCACCCCGGAACCGAACGGCTCCGACCCCTTCGGGGAGTGGCTGCGCAGCATGGGCGGGGTCACCGACCTCGACGGGCCCCACACCGAGGCCCCCGACCGGGGCGACCCGGCACCACTGGAGACCCAGCTCGAACGGCATCGCCCGGCCCGGCTGCTGACCGGCCAGGACGCCCGGCCGCCGGGCCCGGTACCGACCACCGTCACCTTCGAGGACGGCAGCCGGCTGCCCACGATTCTGATCCATCCGGACGCCGACCCGGGTGACGGCACCCCGGCCGGTCGGCCGGACGGCACCCCGCGCGGTCGCCCCACCGGACTCTTCACCGGCCCGGGCAAGACGACGCTGCGCTCGCCCGAGCAGGTGGCCGAGGAGATCCTGAGCAAGCTGCCGAAGAAGCTGCGCGCCCAGTTCGACGATGCGGAGCTGCTGCGCCTGCTGACCGAGCAGCCCGGCGCCTTCACCGCCCCGCGCGGCGCGCGCTTCGTGGGCCGGGAGAAGTCCCGCGTCGGCCACGAGATGACGGTCGAGGCCATCCCGTACCACCGCTGGGAGCGCTTCTCCGACGTGAACGGCGGCACCGTCCGGCTGGACACCATGCGACGCGGCCAGGCCGGTACGGGCGGCGGGCGCAGCGTCGGCTTCGGGCGCCGGATCGCCGGAGGGCTGAGCATGGGCCCGCCGCTCAACTGGCTGCTGAAGATCGGTGTTTCGCTGGGCTGGACCCGCAGGACCGACTACGCCCAGGGCACCCAGGCGTACAACCAGTCCGAGTGGCGCGCCCACGAGGGCTCGCACCTGCACCTGGACGACGTCCACTACCGGGTGCGGGTGGACCGCGTCACCGAGGCACCGAAGACCACCGGCCCCGACAATTCGTCCGGCCCGGGCAGTACCCCGGTCAACCAGCCCAACTCGCCGCTGCCGAAACCACATTGGCAGCGTACGCAAGTGCACTCCGCGGAGTTCGCGATGCGCGACGGGCTGAGCTGGCGGCTGCCGGACGACCTCACCGTGCCCTACAAGGGACCGCAGCGCGCACCGAAGACGCTCACCTTCCCGGACGGGGTCGAGCCGCGGATCACCGACACCACCGGGCTGCACCTGACGGATCCGCCGGAGGACATGGCGCTGGCCATCTCCGGGGCGCGACCAGGGAGTTCGGCGCATCGCACCCTGGTCTCGTACGTTCGTCCGGGGCGGCTGCTCGCCCTGTTCGGCCGGTTCTCCGGGCCGGTCACCGGGCCCGAGCTGACCCGGGGCAGCGGACAGCACCCGCTGGGGCACCTGATCGTGGAGCGCTCGGTGCCGCACCGGGCCACGCTGGTCACCGAGTCGGTCAAGGCGGAGTTGCGCGACCTCACCCAGACCACCTACCAGAACGAGCGCGGCCACGTCCGTGACACCCGCCTGGGCATCCAGGTCACCGCCGGGCCGAACTACACCCTCGTCGGCGCGGAGACCGATGTGCGCCTCCAGGGCGGCCCGTTGGTCCGCGCGGACCTCAGCGCCGGGCGCGGCCACTACCTCGGCGTCGACGCGGCCCGGAAGACCACCGGCCGGGTCCGCAACCACCCGATCGCCCTGTACCGGGTGGAGCGCACCCTGATGGTGCGCAAGCCCGGCGAACCGCCGTCGGCCGCCCGCCCGGTCCGGGTGGTCAGCCTGGACTGGATCTCCACCCAGGACGCCCGACGCCTCGCGGGCTGGGACAGCCGCACGCCCGGCCAGTCGGGCCCCAACCCGGACGCCGAGCCGCCGGTGCCGTGGTACCTCACCCGAGAGGACCCGGTCCACCTGAGCGGTCAGGTCCGCGCCGAGGGCTTCCGCCCCGTCCGCCCGCAGCCCCAGGTACAGACACAGGTCCAGGTACAGCCGCAGCCCCTGGGGCAGACCCAGCCCCAGCCCCAATCTCAGGCACAGCCCCAGCCCCAGCCCCAGACCCAGCCGCAGACCCAATCTCAGGCACAGACCCAGCCGCAGGGGCAAAGCCAGAGTCAGCAGCAGCCGCCGGCTCAGCAGCCCGTCCCCCAGGACCCCATGCGGGCCTTCGCGGACGCCGTCCTGGACACGCTGCACCGCTCCTACCCGTCGCTGTTCGTCCCGCCACTGACGCTGCGGCACCCGCGGCTCGCCAAGTTCTGGTACGGCGACGGGCGGATGCGGACCGCGCTGCACAACGACCGCCAGGTGCGCGAGGCGCTGAACCGGCCCAGCCTGGCGCAGAGCCTGGACGACCTGACCACCACCGGGGTGCCGGTCACCCTCACCGAGGACGGCAAGGTGCGCCGCGGCCACCACACGCTCATCCTCCGGGCACGCCTCACCGACCGGCAGTTCGAGACCACCATGAGCGAGCGCTCGCTGCGCAACGCGGTGATCGGCACCGAGGTCTCGGGCCAGGGGCAGCAGGCGTCCCTCACCCTCTCCGGAGGTGTCGAGCTGGGAGTCTCGCCCCGCGACCACAACAAGGTGCCCGACGTCGGGCTGCCCCGTCAGGCCGGCAACGTGACAGTCGGGGTCCGTCACGCCAAGACCGACCAGAAGGCCACCAGGAACACGGTCGCGGTGGCCCACGACCAGCTGACGTTCCAGACCGGCGCCGACCTCTACAGCTACCAGGTGGAGCTGGGTGCCTCCTTCGAGGGCCACCGCCGCCCGCGCGGCTGGGCCCGGCTCGCCTCGGTCGGCCTGCTCGGCGCGGGCGTCTTCGTCAGCAAGGTCGAGGAACGGCCACTGTTCACCCGGGGCAACGAGACCGTGGGCCGCGTGGAGCTGGCCGTGCCCGCCGCGCACGGCTCCGACCGCCACGCCCCCGCCGACCCGCCGCCCACCGGGCCGGCACCGGCGACCGCGGCCGTACCGCAGCAGCTCTCCTCCACCGAGGCGGACCAGCTCCTCGACGGCACCCGCCCGCTGCCCAGGACGGACTCGCCCGACCGGCAGCTCACCAAGAAACTGCTGAGCGTTCCGCACGTGGTACTGAGCGCCGAGGGCGGCCCGCAGCGCCAGCAGCTCATGCAGGACACCGCCGACCGTGCCTCGGGCACCTCCTGGCACGTCAGCGCACCCGGCGCCCCGGTGCGCACCGCGCTGCGCCGGGCGATGGCCAACCTCAGCGTGGCCGGGCAACTCGGCCAGTATCTGGGCCCGTTCGGTTCTCGCGTCGCCGGACTCAACGGCGCCGGACCGTTCCGTACCCATTACCTCAAGGCGGTGGTCCGCGGCGAACTGGGCAACTTCCGGGTCAAGAGCGACCCGAAGCCGGCCAGCCTCGAGGCCACCATCGGCAACGAGCACCGCGTCGCCGGCAGCACGAGCACCGTCTCCCGTACCACCGTCGGCCTCCAGGGTGCCGACATGCCGCTGCAGCAGGCCCCGGGCAAGTCGGCGGTGGTCGGCTCCTACTCGACCGCCCTGCAGTACGCCTGGGGCAAGGGCCGCAGCGTCTCGCAGACCCTCACCCGGGGACGCAACACCACCCTCACCTTCGCCGGGCGCATGTACCTGGTGGTCGCCGACGCCGCCGAGACCGTCGCGGTACGGGACCGCTGGACGGCCGCGATGGGCACGGTGGGCACCCGCGCCGGCGCCCGTATCAGCTCCGCGGCCGGTCGGCTCTCCGAGCGCCTCGGCGACAGTCTCGCCCCACGCCGGGCCGCCGCCGCGCTCCAGCGCATCCGTGACGCGGTGATGTTCCACCTCCCGATGCAGGACGTCATCGAGGCCGGGCTCGCCCGGGACGGCCTGGGCATCACCACCCCGCACAACCTCGGCGGCGGCTACCGGGTGCCCCCCTACCTGCGCAACCGCCGCTTCCCCACCCACCCCAGCGGCCAACTCGACGCCGGCCCTGCGGCACAGCAGCTGATGGGGCAGCTGGAGAAGATCGGGGTGCCCTCGCACGACCGGGAGCAGGTCCTCCAGCGGCTCTCCCCGGACTTCCTCCGCGGCCACCTGCACGAGCTGACGACCGACGGGATGAACCTGCCGGTCCGCTACCGCGCCTGGTCCAGCCCGCACCACCTGCCGGTCGGCGGCAGCCCCGGACAGGTCCAATTCAAGCTGACTCCGGTCACCACCACCGTGGACAGGCTGCGTACCGGCTACGAGCTGGAGGACTACCGCACCATCGCCCGCGACGACGCCGACGGCACCTCCCAGGACCGCGGCGCCGACGTGACGCTCAGCGCCGGTCAGCGCGCGGCGGAGAGCGGCATTCTCGTCGCCAACCCCTCGCTCCAGGGCACCGCGGCCAAGCAGCGGTCGAGCACCCGGACCCGGACCGCCGGCACCACCGCGATGCCGAACATCGCCACCACCCAGGCGCACGCCGAGATCGTCACCAGCTACGTCCTGACCGTCACCATGACGGACGCGACGGGTGATCCGCTCACCCCGGGCGTCAACACCCCGGTCGGAAGCCTCAATGAGATCCTCCCGGCGAACCTGCTGACCCCGGACGGCGACGGTGCCGACGGCGCGCTCACCGAGCAGGACGTGCCGGAACCCGAACGCGCGGTGAAGATGCTGACCGCCGCCCAGGCCCGCCCGGAGGGCATCGCCGCCTGGCGCACCTCCGCCGCCGGGGACGGCACCGGTGGCGCCGACCCGGACATCCTGCCCTTCGACGACCGGATCGGCTCCGGCATCCTCGCCGTGGACATCCGCGGCGCCGCCAACGTGCAGGACGCCCTGACCCTCGCCACCGCGCGCGCCGACGGCCTCGGCGACAGCGACCTCGGCAAACGGCACACAGGCAAGGTGCTCGACTCACGCGTGCGCATGGCCCGCCAGACCCCGCTCACCGGCCTCGGCACCGCCCCCGCCCAGGCCCAGCAGGAGGCCACCGCGCAGGGCGGTCTGACCGCCGGTTTCCGCGAGGCGCTCGGCGCGAACGGCTCACCGCTGCCCGCCCAGGCCTCCGCGCGCCTCTTCGGGCAGTACCACACCGCGGACTCCCGCCTCTACGCGAAGATGCACAGCCGCGGCGCCCGCCTGCTCGCTGTGGAGAACAAGCCGCGCATGGAGGCCATGCAACGGGCGAAGACCTCCGACGCGCTGGAGGCCGGCATCACCGACAACGTCGAGGGAGCCGTGGGCACCGCGCCGATGGCGGGCAACAGCAACGCGGGTGTGACCAACCCGGGCGCCACGGCCCCGATCGGTGGCTCGAACGACGGCACCGTGCTCAAGGGCACCGCGGACACCACCCTCGGCACCCACCTCAAGGTCGTCACCGACCGGAGCATGCTCTTCGCGCTGCCGGTGAGCTGGCTGTCCGTGGCCGAGGCGGACCACCGCATCACCGACAGCCGCCCGCTGCACGTGCTCGGCAAGGCCAAGCGCGGGCCGCGCGCCGCCGAGGCCGAGACCACCGCCCTGGTCTGGCTGCGCGAGGACATCGCCCGCGACTACGGCCTCCTGGACGACACCACGTTCCCCGACGAGGTCCTCGCGGCCTGGGGCGACCTGTCCAAGGCGGCGGGCGACCTCGCCGCGGCCGAGAAGGGTTACTACGACGCACGGGCGCGGGCCCGGGAGACGTGGCTCGACCTGAGCCCGGCGGAACAAGCCGCGCTCGGCGACGACAACTCCGGTCCGCCGACCGATCTGCCGCAGGACATGGTCTGGTCCCCAGCCGTCGTCGCCTGGCAGGCCGCCCGCCAGGAGGTCCACCGGTGGGAGCAGCACACCGACGCCGCCGCCCGGGACCACCACCGGCTGCACCTGGCCGCCTCCCGCCTCACCGCGCACCACCAGGGTTCGGCCTCCGTCCCGGTGCCGGACCGGCCGCAGGAGTACGCCGAGCCGGGCTGGCGCTCCGAGGCACCCGAGCCGTACGTCATCACCGACGGGACGGACTCCGCCCCACGCACCCTCACCTCGCCGGACGGCGCCACGGTGCGCGAGGTGCACGACATGCCGCACGACGGCGCCTCGTTCTTCCACGCGCTGCTCGCTGCCGCCGAGGCCCGAGGCCGCCTGCCCCACCTGCTCGGCACCGACCTCGCCGACCGGTTCACGGGCGCCTCCGGCGACCCGGCGGTCACCGCGGAGGCCATCGGCACCGCCCGCGACCGCCTCGCCTGGGAGCTGGGCGAGGACGGCAACGAGGACCTGCTCGACGCCCTCGCCCTGGACGCCGAGGACACCTTCACGCAGGACGAACTCGACGCCGCGGGTGTGCAGTTGACCCCGGCGCAGCAGACCGAGTTCGATGCCTTCGGCCGACTCCCGCAGACCTACTGGCCGACCCCCGCGCAGCGGGTGGCGCTGGCCACCGCGGCCCTGTCCCGCCCGTTCGCGAGTGAGCCGCTGCAGGACGGCGGCACGGAGCGCCCGGACGGCGAACAGGCCCGGCCCGAACGCCGCGCCGGGGATCACGGCGGAGCCGACCTGCTGCCCGCCCTCGCCGCCCGCGTCCTGGGCACCCCGCTCACCGTGGTGACCGGTGAGGGCCGCGACCAGCTCTTCCTCCCGCACGGCACCGATCCGGCCGCCGTCGACCCGGCCACCGATCCGGTCCTCTTCACCACCGACGGCTTCTTCCACGCCGCGCTTCCGCCCGGGACCTCGCCGCCGGTCGCCACCCCGTTGCCGGCCCCGGCGACGGTGACGACCGGTACGACCGCGGCAACTGCGACGACCGCGACCGGTACCGGTGCGAACACCGGGACATCGGCCGTGGGGAGCTCGGGTACCGACACCACGAGGAGCCCCGGGTCGGAGCAGCGGTTCGCGCACCGCAGCCACGCCACCCCGCCCTGGCTGCCGCCCGCCGACAGCAGCGGCCCGCGCTACCGCCTCGACCGCGACGGCGTCCTCACCGCACCCGACGGTGCCACCTACACCCAGGTCGCCCCCGCCGGCCGCGGCAACGGCTTTTTCGGCGCGCTCTCCACGGCCTTGCGACAGGCAGCGGAGCAGCCCGGACTGGACCGCCAGGAGGCGGCACGGCTGCGCATGCGCGCCGGGGCGTCGCCCGCCCAGCTGATGCGTCTGAACGGTCTGCCCGCCGACTCGACGGAACGCGACTCGCTCTTCACACCCCCACCCCTGCGGACCCGCCCCGGCGAGCCCGCGCCGAGCCAGGACGCCCGCGAGGGGCATCTGCGCCGCCACCTCGCCGAGGCCCCGTGGGGTCCCGGGGCCGACCGTGCGGTGGCCCGGTGGGCCGCCGCCGCGACCGGCACCACCGTCACCCTGATCGAGGAGAACGGAACCGCCCACACCTACCCCGGCCCGTCCGGCGACAGCGGTCCGCACCTTCGGCTCCGCCGCCGGGGCGGGGACTTCGTCCCCTTGAGCCTGCACACGCCTGCACCCACGCCGAAGGCTCCCGCGCCCAAGGACACGGAGCCGAAGGCACCGGAACCGAAAGGCTTGAAGGCGCCGGAGCCGAAGGCCCCGGTGCTGGAGGGTTCCGAGCTGAAGGGGCCCGAGGCACAGGTCACGACGTCCGTCGACACTGCTACGCCGGTCCCGCCCGTGCCGATCCCGCCCGTGCCGGATCCGGCCTCGCAGGACCCGGCTTTGCAGGACCCGGTCTCGCAGGACTCGACCCTGCAAGACCCGACCCCGCAGGACGCGCTCCTCCAGGACGCGGCCACCCTTCCGCTGCCCCCGTCACCGACGGGCAGCGACCTCCCGGGTCTCCTGGAGGAGGAGGCGTACGAGCTGAGCACGCTGTCCGGCACCGACGCGGGCTCCGACGCCCCCACGGACTCGGACACGGCGCCCGCCGCGCCGGAGCCGGTCCTCCGTCCCTTCAAGTTGGGGAACTTCGAGTTCACCAACCTGAACCAGACGGAGAGGTACGTCGACAAGGCGGTCCGGATCGTCGAGCTGCTCGACGAGCACAGCACCATCAAGAACTACGTCGGCGGCCGCCCTGTCCGGATCACCCTGCATGTGCGCACGACCGAGACGCCGGCCGACGTGCGTGACCTGGGCGACGACGGCGTCCAGATCAACCTCGCCAGCTATTACTTCGAGAAGTACGACATCGGTTACATCATGGGGATGCTGGCCCACGAGATTGGCCTGCACCCCCTCGCCTCGCGCAACACGGAGATTCCGGAGCAGGAGGAGGCGTACCGGGGTATGCCCCTGCCGGTGCCGGGACTGACCGACTTGGGGACGCCGCGCACCATGAACACCGAGGGGGCGGGCCAGGCCGACCACATCATGGCCGCCTACCCCCGTACCATCCGGCACGGCATCTACCGCGACATCGTCATAGAGATGGCCAAGGTGCTCGCGCAGCACGCGCGGGTCGGCGTGACGGGCGCCAAGTCCCAGGACGTCACCGACCTCTTCGACACCTACCTGATGGACCTCGCCTCCATCGCGGTCACCAGCGACTACCGGATGAACGCGGTCAAGGAGCCCAACTACACGGCGAGGGTCTACAACGCCTACAAGGAGATGCTCCGCGCCCAGTTGGCGGAGAACACCGCTCTTCGGGACCTCCTGCCGTCGAACAAGAGCCTGTTCGGCGTCGCACGGTCCTTCACCCAGCTCGCCACCAGCATCGCGACCAACAACCGCGGCGACAGCATCCAACAGCCCGTTGCTCCGGACCAGGCCGGAGGCAACACCGGCGAGGCACGCCCCAGACTTCCCGAGGCGGGCACCGGCCCCGCGCCGCAGACCGCGCCGTCCGCCACCTCGCCGACGCGCGGCCCGCGCGGCCCGCGCGACAGCCGACCCCGGTTCGTGGTGCGTTCAGGCTTCGACGCCCGGCGGTTCTCGTACCAGGGCAAGCCGGTCACCGACCTCACCGTCCGCATCGCGATACGGGGCACGGACGGCCAGGCCTCGAGCGTGTTCGACCAGCTCAACGCGGGCGTGAGCGAGTTCCTGAACGACCCGGACCACCGCCTGCCCAACGGCGACCGGCTGCACGTGACCGTCGAGCACGTCGATCCCACCGATGCGCCGCACCTGACCGTGAACCTGGCGGGCCGGGACCAGGCGATGAACCAGACCACCTGGTGGTCCGACGCCGCCCCGGTGCAGATGGCGCACGAGCTCACCCACCAGCTCGGCCTGCGCGACGAGTACCGGGACGCCGACTCCCCGCACCGCCCGCACATCCTCGGCAGCCTGCTGGGCGACCTCGACGGAGCTACCGAAGACGCCTCCCTCGCCCCCGCCGGCCTGCGCGACCGGCACATGGCCCTGCTCGGAGCGCTCATCGGCGACGTGACCCCGGCGCCTCAGCAGAACGGCGACCAGGCCGACCAGAGCTGGGCGGCGGCCCGGAGCGCCGCCGCTGCGGAAACCCGCGAGTCCATCTGGGTCGACCCGGTCTCCCTGCCCCGACCCGCCGACGGCCCGGCAGCCACCGAGGTACCGGCTCACATGCAGCAGGGCTCGGACACGGCGCCCGCCGCGCCGGAGCCGGTCCTCCGTCCCTTCAAATTGGGGAACTTCGAGTTCACCAACCTGAACCAGACGGAGAGGTACGTCGACAAGGCGGTCCGGATCGTCGAGCTGCTCGACGAGCACAGCACCATCAAGAACTACGTCGGCGGCCGCCCTGTCCGGATCACCCTGCATGTGCGCACGACCGAGACGCCGGCCGACGTGCGTGATCTGGGCGACGACGGCGTCCAGATCAACCTCGCCAGCTATTACTTCGAGAAGTACGACATCGGTTACATCATGGGGATGCTGGCCCACGAGATTGGCCTGCACCCCCTCGCCTCGCGCAACACGAAGATCCCCGAGGAGGAGGAGCTGTACCGGGGTATGCCCCTGCTGGTACCGGGACTGGAGACCCTGAAGACGCCGCGCTTCATGAACACCGAAGGCGCCGGCCAGGAGGACCACGTCATGGCCGCCTTCCCCCACACCATCCGGCACGGCATCTACCGCGACATCGTCCTGGAAATGGCCGGGGTGCTCGCGCAGCACGCACGGGTCGGCGTGACGGGAGCCAAGGCAAAGGACGTCACCGACCTGATCGACACCTACCTGATGGACCTCGCCTCCATCGCGGTCACCAACGACCACCGGGCGAGGGCGATCAGGGACCCCAACTACACGGCAAGGGTCTACAACACCTACAAAGCCCAGCTGGCCGAGCACATCGCCCAGGACAGTCCCGTCCGCCCCTTGCTGCCCGTCGACAAGGGAAGGTTCGGCGTCCTCGGAGACTTCGCCCAGCTCGCCACCAGCGTCGGAACCAACAACCGCGGCGACAGCATCCAGCAACCCGTTGCTCCGGACCGGACCGGCGGCAACACCGGCGAGGCACGCCCCAGACTGCCCCAGACCACCGACACCGACACCGGCACCGACCGCACGGCGACCACCGGCGTCCCGGCCCGTGTGCCGCAGAACCCGAACACGACGTCCGCAGCACCGGAGCCGGTCCTCATCCCCTTCAAGTCCGGGAACTTCGAGTTCACCAACCTGAAGCACACGAACGAGGGGTACCGCGACAAGGCGGTCCGCATCATCGAGCTGCTCCGGAAGCACGACACGATCCGGGACTACGTCGGCGGCCGCCCTGTCCGGATCACCCTGCACCTCCGTACGACGGAGACCCCGGCCGATGTGACGGACCGTGGTGATGCCGGTGTGGACATCAACCTTGCCAGTTACTACTTCGAGAAGTACGACATCGGTTACATCATGGGGATGCTGGCCCATGAGATCGGCCTGCACCCCTTGGCCTCGCGGGACACGAGCATCCCCGACGAGGAGGGGATGTTCGCGGGGGTTCCGCTGACGGTTCCGGGGCTGACGGACCTGAAGACGCCACGGACCATGAACACCGAGGGTGCCGGTCAGGCCGACCACATCATGGCCGCCTTCCCCAGCAGCACCAGGCACCGGATCTACCGCGACATCGTGCTGAAAATGGCCGGTGTCCTGGCGGAGGATGCGCGAACGGGGGAGGAGGGCGCCAAGGCCAAGGACGTCACGGACCTGATCGACACCTACCTCATGGACCTGGCCACGATCGCGCTCACCAACGACAAGCGTAAGGACGCGGCGTGGGAACCGCGGTACACGGCCAAGGTCTACAACGCGTACAAGGCGCAGTTCGCAGCGCAGTTGGCGCAGGACAGCCGGGTGCGGGGTCTGCTGCCGGCTGACAAGAGCTGGTACAACGTCACGAGCAACTTCCTGGGCCTGGGTAGCAGCGTCGCCTTCAACAACCAGGGCGACAGCATCCAGACCGTTTCTCCGGTGCAGGCCGGCACCTCGGCACAGGCCGAAAGCGACACAGGCGAGGCCCGTCCCCGGCTTCCGCAGGGGAGCACCGACACCGCGCTCCAGACGCAGCTCCCCGGCACATCGCAGCCAAGGGGACCGCGTGACAGCCGCCCCCGCTTCGTGGTCCGGTCGGGTTTTGACGCGCGGCGGTTCACGTACGACGGTGATCCGGTCACCGACCTGACCGTCCGCATCGCGATACGGGGCATGGACGGGCAGGCCTCGCGCGTGATCGACCAGCTCAAGTCGGGTGTCAGCGGATTCCTCAACGTTCCCGGTTACCGGCTGCCCAACGGTGACCTGCTGCACGTGTCCGTCGAGCTGGTTACGCCTTCGGGCTCGCCGCACCTGACCGTGGACCTGGCCAACCGGGATCAGACCATGGATCAGAACACCTGGTGGGCGGATGCCGATCCGGTGCAGATGGTGCATGAGCTGACGCACCAGCTCGGGTTGCGGGACGAGTACCGGGATGCCAACTCCCCGCACCGTCCGCACATTCCGGGGAGCCTGCTCGGTGACCTGAACGCGGGCCCCGAGGACTCTTCGCTCGCCGTCGCAGGTCTGCGTGGCAGGCACCTGGCGCTGCTCAGTGCGCTGATCGGGGACGTGACTCCTCAGCCGCAGCAAAGCGCGAAGGAGGACAGCGAGCAGACCTGGGACGCGCTACGCACCGGCGCCGACCCGGTCCTTCGCGAGGCGATCTGGGTGGATCCGGTCTCCCTGCCCCGACCGTCCTCCGACCGCGCGGCAGTCGCCGAAGTCGCTCAAGTCACTGGCGTCCCGGCCCGTATGCCGCAGGGTCCCAACGCGACGCCTGTTACCGCTACGGAGCCCGATTCGGGTCCCTTCGTGATGGAGAACTTCGAGTTCACGAATCTGAAGCGTTCGAATGAGCGGTACCGCGCGAAGGCGGTGCGGATCGTCGATGTGCTGAGGGATCACCCGACGATCAAGGCGTACGTGGGCGGCCGCCCTGTCCGGATCACCCTGCATGTGCGCACGACCGAGACGCCGGCCGACGTGCGTGACCTGGGCGAAGACGGGGTCCAGATCAACCTCGCCAGTTACTACTTCGAGAAGTACGACATCGGCTACATCATGGGGATGCTGGCCCACGAGATCGGCCTGCACCCGCTTGCCTCCCGGAACCGGGACATCCCCGATGAGGAGGAGATGTTCCGGGGCATCCCTCTGCCGGTTCCGGGGCTGGCCGACCTGAAGACGCCGCGCACGATGAACACCGACAACGCGGGTCAGGCCGACCACATCATGGCGGCATTCCCCAGCAGCACCAGGCACGGGATCTACCGCGACATCGTGCTGAAGATGGCGGAGATGCTGGCCGAGTTCGCGCAGGCGCATGTGCCCGGAGCCAAGCTCCAGGACGTCACGGACCTGATCGACTGCTATCTGATGGATCTGGCCTCTATCGCGATCACCAGTGACTATCGGGTGAACGCGGCCAAGGAGCCCGGTAACACCGCGAAGGTCTACAACGCCTACAAGGCGCTGTTCGCTGCGCGTATGGCTGAGGACAGCCCGATCCGTGCTCTGCTGCCCGCCGACAAGGGGATGTTCGGCGTGGTGCGGGAATTCGCCACACTGGCCGCAAGCGTCGCCACGAACAACCGCGGCGCCAGCATTCAGCAACCCATGCCGACGGACGAGGCCCGCCCCCGACTCCCGCAAGCAACCGACAACAGTCAGCAGACCGAGGAGAGCATCCAGCAAGCCCCGCCCGCAACACCGCAGTTGAGGGGTCCGCGCGACAGCCGGCCCCGCTTCGTGGTGCGGTCGGGCTTCGACGCGCGCCGCTTCTCCTACCAGGGCGAGCAGGTCACGGACCTCACCGTCCGGCTCGCGATACGGGGCCCCGAGGGTCAGACCACGCTCGTGGCCGATCAACTCGACTCAGGTGTACGGGATTTCCTCAACAACCCCGCTTACCGGTTGCCGAGCGGCGACCGCCTCCACGTCACCGTCGAGCACGTCGCCCCCTCGGACTCTCCGCACCTGACTGTGGACCTGGTGGGCCGGGACCGCGCGATGGATCAAAGCACGTGGTGGGCGGACGCCGATCCGGTGCAGATGGTCCATGAGTTGACCCACCAGCTCGGTCTGCGGGACGAATACCGTGACGCCGACTCCCCGCACCGCCCGCACATCCCGGGCAGTCTCCTTGGCGACCTGAACGCGGGCCCCGAGGACTCTTCGCTCGCCGTCGCCGGTCTGCGTGGTCGGCACCTGGCGCTGCTCAGTGCGCTGATCGGTGACGTCGACCCGCAACCTCAGAGCAAGCAGGACAGCGAACAGGGCCCCGAGCGGCACACCGAGCAGAGCTGGGACGCCGCCCGCACCGCTACCGAGCCGGTCCTCCGCGAGTCCGTCTGGGTGGACCCGGTCTCCCTGCCCCGCCCCACCGACAACACCGCGTCCACCGAAGTCCCGGCGCGCATGCTGCCGGACCTGAACGCGACACCAGCCACGGCCACCGAACCCACCCTCGTCCCCTTCACGATGGACAACTTCGAGTTCACCAACCTGAAGCACACGGATGAGAGGTATCGAGCCAAGGCGGTCCGGATCATCGATGTGCTGCGGAAGCACGACACGATCGCGGAGTACATCGGCACCCGCCCCTGCCGGATCACCCTGCACCTGCGCACGACCGAGACCCCGGCCGATGTGACGGACCGCGGTGACGCCGGCGTGGACATCAACCTTGCCAGTTACTACTTCGAGAAGTACGACATGGGCTTCATCATGGGGATGCTGGCCCACGAGATTGGTCTGCACCCCCTGGCCTCGCGGGACGCGGGCATTCACGACGAGGAGGACATGATCGCGGGGATGCCGTTGACCGTTCCGGGGCTGACGCATCTGACGACGCCGCGGATGATGAGCACCGAGGGTGCGGGTCAGGCCGACCACATCATGGCCGCGTTCCCGAGCAGTACCAGGCATCGGATCTATCGCGACATCGTCCTGGAAATGGCCAAGGTCCTGGAGGAGGATGCGCGGGGAGGCGAGGAAGGCGCGACGGAGCAGGACGTCACGGACCTGATCGACACCTACCTCATGGACCTGGCCACGATCGCGCTGACCAATGACAAGCGTAAGGACGCGGCGTGGGAACCGCGTTATACGGCGAAGGTCTACAACGCCTACAAGGCGCAGTTCGCAGCGCAGTTGGCGCAGGACAGCCGGGTGCGGGGTCTGCTGCCGGCTGACAAGAGCTGGTACAACGTCACGAGCAACTTCCTGGGCCTGGGTAGCAGCGTCGCCTTCAACAACCAGGGCGACAGCATCCAGACCTCGACGTTGGCACAGGCCGGCAGCGACACCGGTGAAGCCCGTCCCCGGCTTCCGCAGAGGAGCACCGACACGGCGCCCCAGACCCAGACACCCGGCGTACCGCAGCCAAGGGGGCCGCGTGACAACCGGCCCCGGTTCGTCGTGCGTTCCGGGTTCGACGCGCGGCGGTTCACCTACGACGGTGATCCGGTCACCGACCTGACCGTCCGCATCGCGATACGCGGCACGGACGGGCAGGCCTCACGCGTATTCGGCCAACTCAACGCGGGCGTCAGCGAGTTCTTTAACATGCCCGGCTACCGGCTGCCCGACGGTGACCTGCTGCACGTGACCGTCGAGCATGTCGACCCGGCCGACGCTCCTCACCTGACCGTGGACCTGGCGGGCCGTGACCGAACCATGGACCAGAACACCTGGTGGCCGGACGCCGATCCGGTGCAGATGGTGCACGAGCTGACCCATCAGCTCGGGTTGCGCGACGAGTACCGCGACGCCGACTCCCCGCACCGATCCCACGTCCCCGGCAGTCTCCTCGGCGACCTCAACGCGGACCCCGAGGACTCCTCACTCGCCGTCGCCCGGCTGAGGGGTCGGCACCTGGCCCTGCTGGGCGCGCTGATCGGGGACGTAACCCCGCAGCCGGAACCAAGCGCGCAGGAGGACACCGAGCAGACCTGGGACGCGGTACGCACCGGCACCGACCCGGTCCTCCGCGAGTCCGTGTGGGTGGACCCGGTCTCCCTGCCCCGACCGTCCGACAGCGGCACGGCAGTCACCGAAGTCACCGAGGTCCCGGCCCGTATGCCGCAGGACCCGAACGCGACCCCCACCGCCCCAGCAAGGGCCTACGTGCCTTTCTCGTCGGGGAACTTCGAGTTCACGAACCTGGCGCACACGAACGAGAGGTACCGCGACAAGGCGATCCGCATCATCGATCTGCTGCGGAAGCACGACACCATCAGGGAGTACATCGGCACCCGCCCCTGCCGCATCACCCTGCACCTGCGGACGACGGAGCCCCCGGCCGACGTGAGGGACCGCGACGATGACGGCGTGGACATCAACCTCGCCAGCTATTACTTCGAGAAGTACGACATCGGCTACATCATGGGCATGCTGGCCCACGAGATCGGCCTGCACCCGCTCGCCTCCCGCAACACGAACATCCCCGACGAGGAGGAGATGTTCCAGGGAGTCCCGCTGACCGTGCCGGGGCTGGCCGACCTCAGCACACCGCGCACCATGAACACCGAGGGCGCTGGTCAGGCCGACCACATCATGGCCGCCTTCCCCAGCAGCACAAGGCACCGGATCTACCGCGACATCGTCCTGGGAATGGCCAAGATCCTGGCGGAGGACGCGCAGGCCGGCGAGGAGGGTGCCAAGGCCCAGGACGTCACCGACCTGATCGACTGCTATCTGATGGACTTGGCCTCAATCGCCCTCACCAACGACCACCGGACGAACGCGGCGAAGGAGCCCAACTACACGGCGCGGGTCTACAACGCCTACAAAGACTTGTTCCAGGCCCAGTTGGCGGGAGCCACTGCGCTCCAGGCCCTTCAGGCCCTCCTGCCGTCCAACAAGAGCATGTTCGGCGTGATGAACGACTTCCGGCGCATCGCCACCCACGTCGCCATCGGCAACAGCGGCGACAGCATCCAGCAGGCCGGTACGACCTGAGGCGCGTGTGTCTCTGACGCACGCGCCTCCTGGCGCACATTCGGGGCGGGGCGCCCGACACACAGTCCGCCCCGCACCACCACGCCTCAGGAAACGGTCCGCACTCCCGCCAGCTCATCCGGCCCGACGGTGTGGCCCAGCAGGTGCAGCGGGCCCCGCTGTCACCCCGGCACGTTCCACGGCCTCGCAGTAGGCGAGGGCCGCTGACCGCGGCCGCCGGCGGCAGCTCCTCGGCGATCTCTCGGCTCAGGTCGCCGAGGTGCAGGAGACCGCCGCCCGGTAACGAGTACGTCCTGGCGTTCCCGCATCCGGGCCAGGCGCGGCCGGTGTCGAAGCAGTGCGGGAAGAAATCGTCGACCACCCCGGCCCCCGGCGCCAGCCGGTCCACGTCCAACAGGGCACCGGCGCTGCTCACCGCCGTCACCAGCAGACCGGCCCCGTACACCGCGTCGGGCAGTGCGGGCCCGGACTCCACCACCTCCACCTCACCGACCTGGCCACGATCCCGCAGCCGTTGCGCCAACCGCCGCAGCCGGGGTCCGCTGCCAGACACGTCGCACAGCAGCGGACGCCGAGGTGGCCGGGATGCCCGGGCGAGCAGCAACTCGAGGGAAGAGGGCCCGATCGAACCCAGCTCGACGAACGCCACGTCAAGGTCCGCCAGATCCCGGTCGGTGGCGTCGAGCGCCGCATGCACCGTCCGGACCACCGAGTCGACGGTCGCCGCGTGCCCGGTCGTCACGTCCGCCGGGCCTGCGTGGACCGCACAGGTGGTGCAGATGCCGGTCCAGCAGTTCAGCAGGTTCTTGAGGGCGTCCAGGACTTGGTAGAGCGTGAGGCCGGTGCGCGGGCTTTGGGGAGAGCCGGTGTTCATAGGTCCGCATGAACGTCCAGCACGCCACCGTGCTGCTGCGTGCGCTGCTCGTGCTGACCAACGCAGAGGTCTCCCGCTGACGGAAGATCACCCTGATGCGATCAAGGCGCCGACAGGCCGGAGTGCCTCACTCACAGTTCACGCCAAGCCCGCGACCAGCTACTTCAGGATGGAACGAGCCCAACGCTGCCCCTGCCGTCTGCAATCCGGGGCAGGGGCCTCGAACCTGCGGGTGAAACCCCTGCTGGTCGTCGTTTTCCCAGGGACTTTTCAGGGACTTTCAGCTCTGTCAGAGGGACTCTTCAGGGACGATCCGGCGTACAGATGGGAAAGGCCGTGACAGAACTGAAAGAGGAGAAACCTCTGATCAGGTGTGGTTTTCTCAGCACTCGATGACGTTGACCGCGAGTCCGCCCCGCGCCGTCTCCTTGTACTTCACCTTCATGTCGGCGCCGGTCTCACGCATGGTCTTGATGACCTTGTCGAGCGAGACCACATGGGTGCCGTCGCCGCGCAGCGCCATCCGCGCCGCATTGATCGCCTTGACCGAGGCGATCGCGTTCCTCTCGATGCAAGGGATCTGGACCAGTCCTCCGACCGGGTCGCAGGTCAGTCCGAGATTGTGCTCCATGCCGATCTCGGCCGCGTTCTCGACCTGTTCCGGCGTGCCGCCGAGTGCCTCGGCAAGACCGGCGGCTGCCATGGAGCAGGCGGACCCGACCTCGCCCTGGCAGCCCACCTCCGCCCCGGAGATCGAGGCGTTCTCCTTGAACAGCGCTCCCACCGCGCCGGCGGCCAACAGAAAGCGGACGACTCCGTCCTCGTCGGCGCCGGGAACGAAGCGGGTGTAGTAGTGGAGCACCGCAGGCACGATTCCGGCGGCGCCGTTGGTGGGCGCGGTCACGATGCGGCCGCCCGAGGCGTTCTCCTCGTTCACGGCCAGGGCGTAGAGATTGACCCAGTCCATGACCTTCAGCGGGTCCCCGGGCTGGGTGGTGTCCTCGGCGAGGGTGCGCAGTAGCCGAGGAGCGCGGCGCGGCACCTTCAACCGCCCGGGCAGGGTGGTCTCGGTCCGTGAGCAGCCGCGGTCGACGCACTCCCGCATCACGGTCCAGATCCTCAGCAGGCCGGCTCGGACCTCGCTCTCGCTCCGCCAGGACAGTTCGTTGGCGAGCATCACTCCGCTGAGGGGCAGACCGGACTCGTAGGCGCGCAGCAGCAGTTCGGACGCGGAGCGGAAGGGGAGGCGTACGGGTGTGTCGTCGGCCTTGATCCGGTCGTCTCCTGTCGCGGTCTCGTCGACGACGAAGCCCCCGCCCACCGAGTAGTACGTACATGCCCTCAGCTCGCCACCGTCGTGGTCCAGGGCCTGGAACCGCATGCCGTTGGGGTGGAAGGGAAGAGTGCGGCGGCGGTGCAGCACCAGGTGCTCGCGCTCGCGGAAGTCCACCTCCTTGACGCCCAGGAGTCGCAGCCGGCCCGTCTCGCGGATCCGGTGCACCCGGTCGTCCACGGTGTCGGTGTCGACGGTTTCGGGGTCCTCGCCCTCCAGGCCCAGGAGTACCGCCTTGTCACTGCCGTGACCGTGGCCGGTGGCACCGAGGGACCCGAAGAGCTCTGCCCGCACCGAGGCGGCGCGGGACAGCAGGCCGTCCTCGTCCAGCGCGTTGACGAAGAGGCGGGCGGCCTTCATCGGCCCCACGGTGTGCGAGCTGGAGGGGCCGATGCCCACTTTGAACAGGTCGAAGACGCTGATCGCCACGTCGTTCCTTCCGGATCGGAAGTTGTGTACTACGCACAGCGTTGCGTAAAAAGAAACATGGAACAAGGGGTCGGCCTGTCCGGGGGATGCCTTGACACGGGCTTTGGGGGACTTCAAACTGGCGTTGCGCTTACCGCAATCTGTTTCGTTATATGCACCCGAGCACCCGAGGTGTCATGATGATTCCCGCGTGCCGTCTCGCGGATCTGCCGCGAGGCGAGGCCTACCGGCTCGACATCGATCCGCCCGTCTCGGTGTTCCACACCGATGACGGCGAGGTCTTCGCCATCGACGACACTTGCACCCACCAGGACGCGTCGCTCGCCGACGGCTGGCTGGAGGGCTGCGAAGTCGAATGCCCGCTGCACGCCTCGAAGTTCGACCTCCGGACGGGGGCCGTCGACTCACCGCCGGCCAAGCTCCCCGTCCGCACCCATGAGGTCCTGATCGAGGACGGCATGATCTACGTCCAGCCGTCCATGGCGGCCCCGAATCTGCCGCCCTGCATCGCGGCGCGGCTCGCCGGAGGTCTCGCGTGAGGACGGTGGCCGTGGTCGGCGCCTCGCTCGCGGGACTGTCGGCCGCACGCTCCCTGCGGAAACAGGGTTACGACGGACGGCTGGTCGTGATCGGTGACGAGCCGCACCGTCCGTACGACAGGCCGCCGTTGTCCAAGGAGTTCCTCGCCGGCACGATCCGCGAAGCGGATCTCGCGTTGGAGGCGGACGGTGAGGACCTTCAGGCGGAGTGGCTGCTCGGCGTGCGGGCCGCGGGATTCGACCTCGGTGACCGTGCTGTGCGGCTCGCGGACGGCCGGTCCGTCCGTGCCGACGGGGTCGTCATCGCCACCGGTGCGACCGCGCGCATGCTGCCGGGCAGCGACGGCCTGGCCGGGGTGCATACGCTGCGCACCCTGGACGACGCCCGTGCCCTGCGGGCCGACCTGACCCGGGGCGGGCGGCTGGTGGTGATCGGCGGCGGGTTCATCGGCGCCGAGGTCGCCTCGACCGCGTACGGCCTGGGGCTTGATGTGACGGTCGTCGAGGCGGCGCCGACTCCGCTGGCCGGACCGCTGGGCGAGGTCATGGGAGGCGTCGTCTCCACGCTCCATGCGGACCACGGCGTACGTCTGCTCTGCGGCGTCGGCGTCAAAGGCCTGAGCGGGGCGGCCCGCGTCGAGGCGGTCCTCCTGGAGGACGGCCGCAGCATCCCGGCCGACACCGTCGTCGTCGGCGTGGGCGCCCGTCCGTGCGTCGAGTGGCTCGACGGTTGTGGCGTCGCCCTGGACGACGGCGTCACGTGCGGCGCGGACGGCCGCACAAGCGTGGCCGCCGTGGTCGCGGTCGGCGACTGCGCCTCCTGGTACGACCCGGTCGCCGGGGTCCACCGGCGCGTCGAGCACTGGACCGGCGCGCGGGAACGGCCCGACGCGGCCGTGGCCGCGCTGCTGTCCGGCGGTACGGCAACGCCGGGAGCGCCCAAGCCGCCGTACTTCTGGTCGGACCAGTACGGCGTACGGATCCAGTTCGCCGGGCATTCCGCCGGTGCCGACAGTGTGACGGTCGAGGAGGGGCTCCCGAACGACCGCAGCTTTCTGGCGGTCTACAGGCGGTCGGGCCATCCGGTCGCGGTTCTCGGAATGAACCAGCCGCGCCTGTTCACCCGCTGGCGCAAGCAACTCGCCGCCGCCACGCTCTGACGCCACTCGCGCGGCGTCATCCGCTGTTGCTCAGCACGCCTGTACTGCATATCGCACTACGCCGCTGGGACTACCTCGTCCCCGGCGCGACGACCGATCAACGACGTCACCCCGCGAGGAGTGCACTGTGACCTCGACCAGCCTGCCGGACAGCCTGATCGCCACGCTCCCCGGCTCCTATTACACCGATCCCGGGATCTTCGCCCAGGAGCAGGAGCGCATCTTCGAGGAGATGTGGTTCTGCGTCGCGCGCTCCTCCGACCTGGCCAAGCCCGGCGCCTTCCGGACCGTCGAGGTGGGCCGTGAGAGCATCCTCGTCACCCGGGCCCGGGACAACTCCGTCCGCGCCTTCTTCAATGTCTGCCGGCACCGTGGCGCCAAGCTCTGTACGGAGGAGACCGGCGAGGTCAAGCGCGCCTTCCAGTGCCCGTACCACGCGTGGACGTACGACCTGACGGGCAAGCTCGTCGCGGCGCCCAACCTCACGAAGATGCCCGACGTCGGCCGTGTCGAGTACGGCCTGGCGAATGTGGCCTCTCGCGAATGGCTGGGCTATGTCTGGGTCTGTCTGGCGGAGACCCCGCCCTCCTTCGAGGAACAGGTCGTCGGTGAGGTCGTCGCACGGCTCGGCGACGTGGAGTCGATCGAGCGCTACGACGTGGAAAGCCTCGAGGTCGGCAGGCGGATCGTCTACGACGTGAAGGCGAACTGGAAGCTGATCATCGAGAACTTCATGGAGTGCTACCACTGCGCAACGATCCACCCGGAACTCACCGAGGTTCTGCCGGAGTTCGCCGACGGCTATGCCGCGCAGTACTACGTCGGCCACGGCGCCGAATTCGGTGCGGAGGTCAAGGGCTTCACCGTGGACGGCTCCGAAGGCCTGGACCGCATCCCCGGGGTCTCCGAGGACCAGGACCGCCGCTACTACGCGATCACCGTCCCGCCGCAGGTATTCATCAATCTCGTCCCCGACCATGTGATCTTCCACCGGATGTACCCGGTCGCTGTCGACCGCACGATCGTCGAGTGCGACTGGCTCTACCTCAAGGACGTGGTGGACAGCGGCAGGGATGTCAGCCGGTCCGTGGAGCTCTTCGACCGGGTCAACCGGCAGGACTTCGACGCCTGCGAGCGCTGCCAGCCCGCGATGAGCTCCCGCCTGTACGCCAAGGGCGGCGTACTCGTACCCAGCGAGCACCACATCGGCGTGTTCCACGACTGGATCCATGAGCGTCTCGGCACCCGGCAGTCGGACTAGCGCCGGCGACCGCGGCTTTCGGATCGGCAGGAGCGAGACCTGGGCCGCCCGGGAATCCCCGCGGTGACCCACGCCCTGCTCATGACGCTCCGACCGCTCCTGCGGCCGGAGCGAGCGCGCCCGGGTCAGCCCAGGTAGCCCATCCGGTGACTGATCTCTTCCGCACCCTGGATCAGCAACGGGGCGAGCTCGCGCATGCGCTCCTCGGTGAACCGGTACGAGGGCCCCGAGGCGCTCAGTGCCGCGATGACCTCTCCGTCCCTGTTGCGGACCGGCGCGGCCATGGCGTGCAGCCCGAGCTCCAGTTCCTCCTTGGTCCAGGAGTACCCGTGCTCTCTGACCTCGGCGAGGTTCTTCTCGAGCTTCGTCTTCGCGGTCAGGGTGTGCGGGGTCACCTTCTTCAGGCCTGTCTGCGACAGGAGCTCGGCACGCTCCTTGGCGGGCAGGTGGGCCAGCAGGATCTTGCCGCTGGAGGTGGCGTGCAGCGGGGTCAGCTGGCCGACCCAGTTGTGCGCCGCCACTGCGGCAGGCCCGCGCACCTGGAACAGGTTGATCGCGAAGTGCTCCTGCATGACGGCGATGTTGACGGTCTCGCCGATCTCCTCTGCGAGGCGCTCGCAGACCGGGCGGCCCTGCTGCGTGATGTCGATGCGGCCCGTGACCGCGCCGGCCAGGCGCACAATGCCGAAGCCGAGGCGGTACTTGCCGCGCTCGCCCGCCTGCTCCACCAGACCGCGCGCCTCCAGCGCGCCGAGCAGGCGGAATGCCGTGGATTTGTGGACGTCGATCTCGGCTGCCACGTCACTGACGCCCGCTTCGCCCTGTTGGGCAAGGATTTCCAGCACGCTGATGGCGCGGTCGACGGACTGGACTCCGCCGGGCTGCGAACCGGTCGTTTCGGTATCTGGACTGTAGTTGCTCACAGCGAAACTATACGCGCAGTAAACAACAGCTGGGCAGAGGAACGTCCGTCTCGGCAAGTTGCGTGGCTCGCAACCTGGTGCGTATAGCGCTACCCGTACTAGCATGCCCCGCGTATCGAACGGCGCGATCGAGACGAGGTAGCCATGGCTCCCCTGCAGTACGACTTCGTCATCGTCGGCGGCGGATCGGCCGGCAGCGCACTGGCGAACCGGCTCTCCGCTGATCCGGACAACAGCGTTCTGGTGCTGGAGGCCGGACGGTCCGACTATCCGTGGGACGTGTTCATCCACATGCCCGCGGCGCTGACCTTCCCCATCGGCAGCCGCTTCTACGACTGGAAGTACGAATCCGAACCCGAGCCCCACATGGGCGGCCGCCGCGTCTACCACGCCCGCGGCAAAGTGCTCGGCGGTTCCAGCAGCATCAACGGCATGATCTTCCAGCGGGGCAACCCCATGGACTACGAGCGGTGGGCGGCCGACCCGGGGATGGAGACCTGGGACTACGCACACTGCCTGCCGTACTTCCAGCGCATGGAGAACTGCCTGGCGGCCGACCCCGACGACGAGTTCCGCGGCCACGACGGCCCCCTCGTCCTCGAACGCGGCCCGGCCTCCAGCCCGCTCTTCCCCGCCTTCCTCGAGGCCGTCCAGGAGGCCGGCTACCCCCGCACCGACGACGTCAACGGCTACCAGCAGGAAGGCTTCGCCCCGTTCGACCGCAACGTCCACCGCGGACGCCGCCTGTCAGCCGCCAAGGCGTACCTCAAGCCCGTGAAGAGGCGGCCGAATCTTGACGTCAAGACCCGTGCCCTTGTCACCCGCGTGATCTTCGAGGGCAAGCGCGCCGTCGGTGTCGAGTACCGGCGCGGCCGCGGCAAGCCCCAGCAGGTCCGCGCCCGCGAGGTGATCCTCTGCGGCGGTGCGATCAACTCCCCCCAACTGCTGCAGCTTTCCGGCGTCGGCAACGCGGAGGAACTCAAGTCCCTGGGCGTCGATGTCGTCCACCATCTGCCGGGAGTCGGCGAGAATCTGCAGGACCACCTGGAGGTGTACGTCCAGTACGCCTGCAAGCAGCCGGTCTCCATGCAGCCGTACATGGCGAAGTGGCGTGCCCCGTTCATCGGCCTCCAGTGGCTCTTCCGCAAGGGTCCGGCCGCGACCAACCACTTCGAGGCCGGCGGCTTCGCCCGCAGCAACGAGGACGTGGACTACCCCAACCTGATGTTCCACTTCCTGCCCATCGCGGTCCGCTACGACGGCACCTCGCCGGCGGGCGGGCACGGCTACCAAGTGCACGTCGGACCCATGTACTCCGACGCCCTCGGCTCCGTGAAGATCAAGAGCAGGGACCCGCGCGAGCACCCGGCGCTGCGCTTCAACTACCTGTCCACCGAACAGGACCGCCGCGAGTGGGTCGAGGCGGTCCGGGTGACCCGCAAGCTCCTCAACCAGCCCGCGCTCGCCCCGTACAACGACGGGGAGATCTCACCCGGACCGTCCGTGGAGAGCGACGAGGAGATCCTCGCCTGGGTCGCGAAGGAGGGCGAGACCGCCCTGCACCCCTCCTGCACCTGCAAAATGGGCACCGATGAGATGGCCGTGGTCGACCCGGAGAGCATGCGGGTGCACGGCGTGGAGGGGCTGCGCGTCGTGGACGCCTCCGTGATGCCGTACGTCACCAACGGCAACATCTACGCACCCGTGATGATGATCGCGGAGAAGGCCGCCGACCTCATCCTCGGCAAGAAGCCGCTTCCGGCCTCCAAGGCCCAGTACTACCGGCACCGCGACCCACGGTGAGAACACTGCTGAAGAGCGTCCGCTACGAGGTCCTGCCGGCGAAGTCCACACAGGACAAGGTGCTCGCCCATGTGCCGCGCGACGTGGTGGTCACGGTCACCGCGTCGCCGGTCAAGGGCCTGGAGCCGACGCTCGACCTCGCCACCGGGCTGGCGGCGCACGGCTACCGCGTCGTCCCGCACGTGCCCGCGCGGCTGCTGCGGGACGACGCGCACCTGGCGGACGTCGTCGGCCGGCTCCGTGCGGCGGGCATCGACGACATCTTTGTCCCGGCCGGGGACGCCGACCCGCCGACCGGGACGTACCACGGAGCGCTGCCGGTGCTGCGCAGGCTGAGCGAGCTGGGCAGCCCCTTCACGCACATCGGCATCACCGGCTACCCCGAGAGCCATCCGCTCATCGACGACGACGTCATCGTCCAGTCGATGTGGGACAAGCGCGCGCACGCCACGTACATCGTCAGCAATCTGTGCTTCGATCCTCGCGTGCTCGGCGACTGGCTCGTGCGGGTACGCCGGCGCGACGTCGTGCTGCCCGTCCATGTGGGCGTCGCCGGGCCCGTTGAGCGGGCGAAGCTGCTCTCCATGGCGACAAAGATCGGGGTGGGGGAGTCGGCGCGGTTCCTGGCCGGGCACGCCTCCTGGTTTCTGCGCTTCGCGGCACCGGGCGGCTACTCGCCCGATCGGCTGCTCAGACGCAGCGCAGACGCGCTCACCGCCCCCTCGGCGGCCGTCGCGGGCCTGCACCTGTTCACCTTCAACCAGATCGCCGAGACGGAGCGCTGGCGCCGCGGCATGCTGGAGCGCCTCGACGGTTGTTAGCCCCCGGACCCCGGTACGCCCTTCGGGCGTGTCCTCAATCGCCGGACGGGCTCCACTGGAGCCCGTCCGGCGATCGAGGCGCGAGGTCCGGGGCGGACACCCGGTCGGTTCAGCGAAAGACCACCGTACGGTTCCCGTCCACCATCACGCGGCTCTCGCTGTGCCACTTCACGGCGTGCGCCAGCACCTGTGCCTCCACGTCCCGCCCAACCGTGACCAGTTCGTCCGGGTCGAGCGAGTGATCCACGCGGACCACGTCCTGCTCGATGATCTGGCCCTCGTCCAGGTCCGGCGTCACATAGTGCGCCGTGGCGCCCACGAGCTTCACGCCGCGGTCGTACGCCTGCCCGTACGGGCGTGCGCCCTTGAAACTGGGCAGGAAGGAGTGGTGGATGTTGATGGCCCGGCCCTCGAGCTGCTTGCACAGGTCGTCCGAGAGGATCTGCATATAGCGGGCGAGCACCACCAGATCGATGTCCAGGTCGCGCACCAGCTCCAGAAGACGTGCCTCGGCGTCGGCCTTGGTGTCCCTGGTCACCGGGATGTGGTGGAAGGGGATGCCGTAGGTCCCGGCCAGCTCCTCGAACTCGTCGTGGTTGGAGACGATGGCCGGGATTTCGATGTTGAGAGCGCCGGTGCGCCGGCGGAAGAGGAGGTCATTCAGGCAGTGGCCGAATTTCGACACCATGATCAGCGTGCGGGTCGGGGTCGAGGCGTCCCGCAGGGTCCACGAGATCCGGTAGGCCTCGGCGACGGGGCCGAATCGGTCACGCAGTTGTTTCACGTCGGTGTCGGGGTCGGACACATCGAAGTGGACCCTCATGAAGAAACGGTCCTGAAGCCGGTCGTCGAACTGCTGGCTCTCCAGGATGTTGCCGGAGTTCCTGACCAGGTAGCCGCTCACGGCGTGCACCAGTCCGGCCTGGTCCGGGCACGAGAGGGTGAGGACGTATTCGCGGCCAGGTTGCGGTCGAGGGGACATACGCGGCCTCCGTTGGTGCGTATTGCACAACACGGTGAGTGATACGCAACATGGTCAGCCCCTCGTGGGCCGCGGTCAAGAGAAGCGGGACAACTGGGCTCCAGGGCGGAATCCGCCCGTTTTGCCCTCTTGACGTGGGTCATACGTTCGGGCCAGGGTGTTCCACCACAAGCAATGCAGTGCATGATGCGCAACGAACTTCGGTCGAAGGGCTCCGCACGTGGCAGACCTGTATCTGGACGGAGAATGGCGCGATCCGGTGGCCGGGGGCCACCGGGAGATCCTCTGCCCCGCAGATGGGACGCTTGCGGCGGTCGTGTCCGAAGGGACCCGGGCCGACAGCGAGGCCGCGATCGCAGCGGCCCGCCGGGCTTTCGACGAAGGCCCCTGGCCGCGAACCCCCGAGCGGGAACGCGGCGCGCTGCTGCTGCGCACCGCCGATCTGATCGAGCGCGACGCCAAGGAGTTCGCCCGCGCCGAATCACTGGACACCGGCAAGCGGTTGGTGGAGAGCGAGTACGACATCGCCGATGTGGTCTCGTGTTTCCGCTACTACGGCGGGATCGCGGGCACCAGCGCCGGCCGGGTGGTCGACACCGGACGCGACGACGCCGTCAGCCGCGTCACCTACGAGCCGGTCGGAGTCTGCGGGTTGATTACCCCGTGGAACTATCCGCTGCTCCAGGCGTCCTGGAAGGTCGCCCCCGCTCTTCTGGCCGGAAACACGATCGTGCTGAAGCCGAGCGAGCTCACCCCGTCCACATCGATCCTGCTGATGCGGGCACTTGAGGAGGCCGGTCTGCCGGCCGGCGCCGCCAACCTCGTGCTCGGCGCCGGTCCCGAGGTGGGCGCACCGCTGTCCGAAGACCCCGCCGTCGACATGATCTCCTTCACCGGGGGCCTGGACACCGGCCGAAGGATCATGGCCACGGCCGCCGCGACCGTGAAAAAGGTCGCCCTCGAACTGGGTGGCAAGAACCCCAATGTCGTCTTCGCCGACGCCGATTTCGAGGCCGCGGTGGACTTCGCTCTCACGGCCGTCTTCCTGCATTCCGGGCAGGTCTGCTCGGCCGGCGCCCGTCTTGTCGTCGAGGACGAGCTCCATGACGCCTTCGTCGACGAGGTCGTACGCCGTGCCGGGCGAATCCGTCTGGGCGGCCCCTTCGACCCCGAGGCCGATACGGGACCGCTGGTCTCCGCACAGCACCGGGAGAAGGTCGAGGCCTACGTCGCCGCGGGCCTCGCCGAGGGCGCCGTACTGCGCTGCGGCGGCAGTCGCCCGGAGGACCCCGAACTCGCGAGCGGCTACTACTACCCGCCGACCGTGCTCGACGAGTGTCGCCAGGACATGCGTGTGGTGCATGAGGAGTCCTTCGGCCCCGTGCTGACCGTCGAGCGCTTCAGCGGCGAGGACGACGCCGTACGCATCGCCAATGACACCGAGTACGGACTCGCCGGAGCCGTATGGACGCAGGACGCCGGCAAGGCCCAGCGGGTCGCGCGACGGCTGCGCCACGGCACCGTGTGGATCAACGACTACCACCCCTATGTACCGCAGGCGGAATGGGGTGGCTTCGGCCACTCGGGCGTGGGCCGGGAACTGGGGCCGACGGGCCTGGACGAATATCGCGAGCCCAAGCACATCTGGCAGAACATCCAACCCCGGCCGCAGCACTGGTTCCGCGGCTGAATGCCGAAGAGAGGTCGACCGTGACCCCAACAGAGACTGAACTGCCGCAGCGGCGCGGCACGTCCCAGGTCCAGGACAGGCCCCCGGTCATCTCCGTGCGCGGGCTGTGGAAGGTGTTCGGGCCCAAGGCAGACCAGGTGCCGGAATCCGCGGAGCTGTGCGGACTCACGCGCCGCGAGCTCATGGACCGCACGGGATGCACGGCCGCCGTACGGGATGTGAACTTCGACGTGTCGCCCGGCGAGGTCTTCGTCGTGATGGGCCTGTCCGGTTCCGGCAAGTCCACGCTGGTGCGATGTCTCACCCGGCTGATCGAACCCACCGCGGGCGAAGTGAACTTCGAGGGCGAGGACATCCGTGGCGCGGACGCCAAACGGCTGCGCGAGCTACGGCGCCGCAAGTTCTCCATGGTCTTCCAGCACTTCGGGCTGCTGCCGCACCGCCGGGTCGTCGACAATGTCTCGTACGGCCTCGAGATACGTGGCATGGGCAAGGCGGAGCGCGTCAAGCGGGCCATGGAGGTCGTCGAACTGGTCGGCCTCGCCGGATACGAGCACTCCTACCCCGACCAGCTCTCCGGCGGCATGCAGCAGCGCGTCGGTCTCGCCCGTGCGCTCGCCGGCGATCCGGACGTGCTCTTCTTCGACGAGCCGTTCTCCGCGCTCGACCCGCTGATCCGCCGCGACATGCAGAACGAGGTCATCCGCCTGCACCACGAGGTCGGCAAGACCATGGTCTTCATCACCCACGACCTGTCCGAGGCGCTCAAGCTCGGCGATCGCATTCTCATCATGCGCGACGGCAAGATGGTCCAGTGCGGCACAGGTGACGAACTGGTCGGCGCGCCCGCTGACGACTATGTCCGCGAGTTCGTCAAGGACGTGTCCCGCGCCGAAGTCCTGACCCTGCGCTGGATCATGCGCGCCCCGGAGCCCGGCGACGCCCTCGACGGCCCGGAGCTGGGCCCGGACGTCGTGGTGCGCGAGGCGACGCGGGCGGTGCTCGCCGCCGACAGGCCGGTCAAGGTCGTCCAGGACGGCAAGCTGCTGGGCATCGTCGGCGACGAGGAGATCCTCGCGGTCGTCGCCGGACAGGAAGGCGGCGCGTGATGGCTGTTGCCGCCGACGCGGCCGCCCCGGCCCGGGCCGTGCGCCGAGTCAGCCGCCGCGTCGTGGTGGCCGCGATCGTGCTCGCCTGGCTGGTGCTGTTCGCCGCCCTGCGCGGGCGGGAGACCCTGGCGCTGGCGGCGGCCGACCTGACGGACCTGCACCGCTGGTTCAACTCGGTCAACGACAGCATCGGGGCGAACCGCAACAGCAACCCGCTCTTCCTCTACTTCTTCAACGAGATCCGGCTGGTCATCGACAATCTCGTCACCTTCATCCAGTCGCTGATCTCCCAGCCGCAGGGCGGGCGCCCGGTCCCCGTCATCGGCTGGCTGGGCGTCGCCGGCCTCGCCGGATATGTCTCCTGGGCGTTCGGGAACATACGCGTCGCGGCCCTGGCCGTGGCCGGGTTCGTCTTCCTCGGGCTGCAGGGACTGTGGCAGGAGAGCATGGACACGCTGGCCCTGACCCTGTCGGCGGTCTTCGTCTCCCTGCTCATCGGCATCCCGCTCGGCATCTGGGCCGGGCTTTCCGACCGGGTGAACCGCGCCATCACGCCGTTCCTGGACTTCATGCAGACGATGCCGACCTTCGTCTACCTGGCTCCGCTGACGCTGTTCTTCCTCATCGGCCCGGCATCCGCGACGATCGCCACGCTCATCTACGCGGCGCCGCCCGCCATCCGCATCACCGCGCACGCCATCCGCTCGGTGCCCGCCACCACGGTCGAGGCCGCAGAGTCGCTGGGATCCACCCGGCGGCAGACGCTCACCAAGGTGCTGCTGCCCATGTCCAAGCGGACCGTCGTGATGGGCGTCAACCAGACCATCATGGCCGCGCTGTCCATGGTCACCATCGCCGCCCTGATCGACGCGCCCGGGCTGGGCAAGACGGTCGTCAAGGCGCTGCAGACCCTGGACGTCGGCGTCGCCTTCAACGCCGGCCTCGCGATCGTCGTCATGGCCATCGTGCTGGACCGGGTGACGACCGCGGCGGGTGACCGTGTGGAGGCCGCGAGGAAGCGCCGCGCCGGCCGCTTCACGAAGTGGCGCCGCCCCCTCCTGCTGGCCGGTGGCGCGGCGGCCGCGGTGTGCGTGTGGCTGTCCCACACCTATGTGTGGGCAGCCCAGTTCCCCGGCGACGCCTCAGTCGGCGGCGCGATCGCGCGCACGGCGGACTCGGTCACCCTGTGGACGCAGGACACCTTCGGCGGACTGACCAACGGAACCAGGGACCTGATCACCACAGCGCTGCTCAACCCCTTCGAGACACTGCTCACCGAGTCCCCCTGGTGGCTGGTCGGCGTCGTCCTCGTCGCCGTCGGCGCAGTGCTCGGCGGGTGGCGCGCGGGTGTCACGGCGGCGGTCTGTGTGGCACTGCTGGTCGGGACCGGGGTGTGGTCGGACAGCATGACGACGCTGGCCTCCACGGCGGTGGCGACTCTGATCGTGATGCTGCTCGGCGTCGTGGTCGGTGTCTGGATGGGCCGCAGTCCGCTGGTCGACCGGCTGGTCAGACCCAGCCTCGACGCGGGCCAGACCATGCCCTCCTTCGTGTATCTGGTGCCGTTCCTGGCGCTGTTCGGTGCGACGCGCTTCACGGCGATCATCGCCGCGGTCGTCTTCGCGGCTCCCGTGACGATCAAGATCATCGCGGATGGTGTGCGAGCGGTGCCACAGACCACGGTGGAGGCCGCCACGGCAGCCGGCTCCAGCACCTGGCAGATCATCACCAAGGTGCAGCTCCCCATGTCACGCAGCGCCCTGACACTCGCGACCAACCAGGGACTGATCTACGTCCTGTCCATGGTGGTCGTGGGCGGTCTGGTCGGTGCGGGCGCCCTGGGCTACGACGTCGTAGCCGGTTTCTCCCAGGGCCAGTTGTACGGCAAGGGCCTGGCAGCGGGCCTGGCCATCGTTCTGCTCGGGGTCATGTTCGACCGGATAACCCAGGCAGCGGCACGGCGCACAACGAGGGCGCCCGGCGCCCGCTAGGCCGGCCACAACTCAGCGGCCACAGGAAGAAGCACAGGAGGCAGTAATGATCGGAAACTTCATTGGGCAGTCGCGGCCCGCGAGACGGCGGGCCGCGGTGGCCGGGCTGGCGGCGCTGAGCCTTGCCGCGCTCACCGCCTGCGGCGGCGCCAAGGTCGGCGAGTCGGGATCGGACAAGGCGGGGGGCGCCGGCAAGTGCGGCACGTTCAACCTCGCGATCAACCCCTGGGTCGGTTACGAGGCCAACGCGGCGGTCATCGCGTATGTCGCCGAGAATGACCTCAAGTGTCAGGTGACCAAGAAGGACCTCAAGGAAGAGGTCGCCTGGCAGGGCTTCGGCACCGGCGAGGTGGACGCCGTCGTCGAGAACTGGGGCCACGACGACCTGAAGAAGAAGTACATCGCCGACCAGAAGACCGCCGTGGAGGCCGGCGCGACCGGCAACACGGGCGTCATCGGCTGGTTCGTGCCGCCGTGGCTGGCCAAGGAGCACCCGGACATCACCGACTGGAAGAACCTCAATAAATACGCCGCCAATTTCAAGACGTCGGAGTCGGGTGCCAAGGGCCAGTTCCTCGACGGCGATCCGTCGTTCGTCACGAACGACGCCGCACTGGTGAAGAACCTCAAGCTGGATTACAAGGTCGTCTACGGAGGCAGCGAGGCGGCGCTCATCCAGGCGTTCAGACAGGCCGAGGCCAAGAAGTCCTGGGTGATCGGATACTTCTACGCGCCGCAGTGGTTCATGTCGGAGGTCGAGCTGGTGAAGGTGAATCTGCCGGCGTACAAGGACGGCTGCGACGCCGACGCGGAGAAGGTCGCCTGCGACTACCCCGAATACGAGCTGGACAAGATCGTCAGCAAGAAGTTCGCCGACTCGGGCAGTCCTGCCTATGACCTCGTCAAGAACTTCACCTGGACCAACTCGGACCAGAACCTCGTGGCCAAGTACATCGCCGAGGACAAGATGACGCCGGAGGCGGCGGCCAAGAAGTGGGTGGACGCCAACCGCGAAAAGGTTGATTTCTGGCTCAAGAAGAGCTGATCCACAGGAGGGGCCGGGAGCGTTGACCGTGCCCGGCGGGCTGCCGTGAC